>NZ_JBAZKR010000029.1:0-45656 GCF_041650655.1 Zavarzinia sp. | reverse complement strand
TTCACCTCGGCGCCGATGTAGACGATGCCCGCCTCGTCGAGGTTCTTCAGGCCTTCTTCACCGATGTTCGGAATGTCGCGGGTGATTTCCTCGGGCCCGAGCTTGGTGTCGCGGGCCATCACTTCGAATTCCTCGATATGGATCGAGGTGAAGACGTCTTCCGACACGATCCGTTCGGAGATCAGGATCGAGTCTTCGAAGTTGTAGCCGTTCCACGGCATGAAGGCGACGAGCACGTTGCGGCCGAGCGCCAGCTCGCCGAGTTCGGTCGAGGGACCGTCGGCGATGATGTCGCCCTTGTTCACGCGGTCACCCACCTTCACTAGCGGACGCTGGGTGATGCAGGTGTTCTGGTTCGAGCGTTGGAACTTGAGCAGCCGGTAGATGTCGACGCCCGGTGCCGCCGGATCCGGCTCTTCGGTCGCCCGCACGACGATACGGGTACCGTCGATCTGGTCGACCACGCCGGTGCGCCGCGCGACCTGGGTCACGCCCGAGTCACGCGCCACCGTGGCTTCCATGCCGGTGCCGACCAGCGGCGCTTCCGCCTTGATCAGGGGCACGGCCTGGCGCTGCATGTTCGAGCCCATGAGGGCGCGGTTGGCGTCGTCGTTCTCGAGGAACGGGATCAGCGCCGCGGCGACCGAAACGAGCTGCTTCGGCGACACGTCCATGAGCTGGATCGACGACGGCAGGCGCATTTCGAACTCGCCCCGCTCACGGCAGGACACGAGGTCGGCGGTGAAGTGGCCCTCTTCGTCGAGCTCGGCATTGGCCTGGGCGATCGTGTATTTGCCCTCTTCCATGGCCGAGAGATAGACGACCTCGTTGGTCACCTTGTTGTCGATCACCTTCCGGTACGGGGTCTCGATGAAACCGTACTGGTTCACGCGGGCATAGGTCGCCAGCGAGTTGATCAGGCCGATGTTCGGGCCTTCCGGCGTCTCGATCGGGCAGATGCGGCCGTAATGCGTCGGGTGCACGTCGCGCACCTCGAAGCCGGCGCGCTCGCGGGTCAGACCGCCCGGCCCGAGGGCCGAGAGACGCCGCTTGTGGGTGATTTCCGACAGCGGGTTGGTCTGATCCATGAACTGGCTGAGCTGCGACGAACCGAAGAACTCGCGCACCGCGGCGGCCGCGGGCTTGGCGTTGATCAGGTCGTGCGGCATCACGTTCTCGATCTCGACCGAGGACATGCGCTCGCGGATCGCGCGCTCCATGCGGAGCAAGCCGATGCGATACTGGTTCTCCATCAGTTCGCCGACCGAGCGGACGCGACGGTTGCCGAGGTGATCGATGTCGTCGATCTCGCCGCGGCCATCCTTCAGCTCGACCAGGGTCTTGATCACCGCGAGGATGTCGTCCTTGCGCAGCGTGCGCTGGGTGTCGGGCGTGACCAGGCTGAGGCGCGAGTTCATCTTCACGCGGCCCACGGCCGAGAGGTCGTAACGTTCCTCGTCGAAGAACAGGCCCTGGAACAGCGCCTGCGCGGTCTCGAGGGTCGGCGGCTCGCCCGGACGCATGACGCGATAGATCTCGATCAGCGCCTGCTCATAGGACTGCGCCTTGTCCGCCATCATGGTGCTGCGGATATAGGGCCCGACCGTGACGTGATCGATGTCGAGGGTCTCGAATTCGGGCACGCCCGATTCCTCGAGCAGCTTCACGCTGGCCTCGGTCAGCTCCTCGCCGGCCTCGATCAGGATCTCGCCGGTCTCTTCGTTGATCATGTCGATCGCGGCATAGCGGCCCACGAGGTCGCTCGACGCGACGAAGAGTTCCTCGACGCCTTCCTCGCGCAGCTTCTTGGCCATGCGCGGCGTCACCTTGGTGCCGGCCGGCACCACGACCTTGCCGGTCTTGGCGTCGATCAGGTCGACCAGCGGCTTCACGCCGCGCAGACGGTCCGGATCGAAGGGGCTGCGCCACTGGCCCTGGCCGGCGCTGCCCGACCGGCGGAACACCAGCGTGCGATAGAAATGGGTGAGGATTTCCTCGGCGGTCATGCCGAGGGCGAAGAGCAGCGTCGTCACCGGCAGCTTGCGGCGGCGGTCGATACGCACGTGCACGATGTCCTTGGCGTCGAACTCGAAGTCCAGCCAGGAGCCGCGATAGGGGATGACGCGGGCGGCGAAGAGATATTTGCCGCTGGAATGGGTCTTGCCGCGGTCGTGGTCGAAGAACACGCCCGGCGAACGGTGCATCTGGGAGACGATCACGCGCTCGGTGCCGTTCACGACGAAGGTGCCGTTCGCGGTCATCAGCGGCATGTCGCCCATGTAGACGTCCTGCTCCTTGATGTCGAGCACGGACTTGGCGCCGGTGTCTTCGTCGGTTTCGAAGACGATCAGGCGGAGCGTAACCTTGAGCGGTGCGGCGAAGGTCATGCCGCGCTGCTGGCATTCCTCGACGTCGTACTTCGGCTGTTCGAGCTCGTATTTGACGAACTCGAGATGCGCGTTCTCGGAGAAGTCCTTGATCGGGAAGACCGACTTGAAGACCCCTTGGATGCCCGTATCGGGGCGCTTCTCGACAGGCACGTCCATCTGCAGGAACTGATCGTAGCTCGACTTTTGAACCTCGATCAGATTCGGCATGGTGGTCACTTCGGGGATGCGCCCGAAAGACTTACGGACCCGCTTGCGGCCGGTGAAGGAAATCGCCATGGGACCCTCGCGACAACGTCATCGCTGCACCTGCCTGCTGATGCGCGGTCCGGGGTGCAGCATCCGGTCCGCGATCGCCCGTCCGGGCCGGCCCTCTTCGGAGGGAGACCGGAGGCGGGAAACCCGCCTCCGGCCGGAAACTACGCGATCAGCGAAGTTACTTGACGACGACCTTGGCGCCAGCCGACTCGATCTGCGCCTTGATCTTCTCGGCTTCGTCCTTGGAGACGCCGGCCTTGACTTCCTTCGGCGCGCCTTCGACGAGGTCCTTGGCTTCCTTGAGGCCGAGGCCGGTCACGGCGCGGACTTCCTTGATCACGTTGATCTTCTTGTCACCGGCTTCCTGCAGGATGACGGTGAATTCGGTCTGCTCTTCGACCGGGGCGGCGGCAGCGGCCGGGCCGGCAGCCGCCGCGACGGCGACCGGAGCGGCGGCGGAGACGCCCCACTTCTCTTCGAGCAGCTTGGAGAGCTCGGCGGCCTCGATCACGGTGAGGGCCGAGAGTTCTTCGACGATACGGGCCAGATCAGCCATTTTGATACTTCCTTAGTCTTTCCTGGATTGGGTTGATGAGGTGGCTCACGCCGCCTGCGCCTCGTCCTTCTTGGCATAGGCCGAGAGCACCCGAGCGAGCTGACCGCCCGGCGCCTGAAGCACCGAAGCGATACGCGAGGCCGGGGTCTGGATCATGCCCAGGAGCTTGGCACGGAGTTCGTCCAGCGACGGCAGGGTCGCCAGGGCCTTGATGCCCTCGACGTCCAGCCGGGTCCCGCCCATGACCGCGCCCTTCAGAACGAACTTGTCGTTCTTCTTGGCGTAATCGACCGCGACCTTGGCCGCGGCGACGGGGTCGCTCGAATAGGCGATCGCAGTCGGGCCTTTCAGCAGGTCCGCGATGCCTTCGAACTTGGTGCCCTGGAGCGCAAGCTTGGTGAGCCGGTTCTTGGAAACCTTGAAGCTGGCACCGGCAGCGCGCATCTGGCGACGGAGATCGGTGATCTCCGAGACCTTCAGCCCGCTGTAGTGACCGACGACCACCAGAGACGTCTCGCTAAAGACGCCCGAGAGGGTCTCGACCAGCTCCTTCTTTGCGGCTCTGTCCACCTTGTTACTCCCGAGTTGCCCAAGGACACACCATGCGTCCCCGGGCGGTTTCTGCCAGAACCGCGGGCAGCCCCGCGGTCCGTGACACCTGTCCCAGGAAAGACCCGATCGAAGCCCGGTGACCCGGGCCGAAAATCGAGCTACTCCCGTCTATGCTGGCGGATATTAAGCACCCAGGGCAGGAACCCAGGGCACACCAGCAGTCTCGGACAGGGCGGCGATCCGTTGCCGGACCGCCCTTCCCGGATCTGTCGATCCGGGAAACCCTGAAAGTCCCCAGACCCAGGGCCTGGGGACTTCCAAACCTTCCAGCTTCAGGGTCGTCAGGCGACGACCGAAGCCACTTCGACCTTCACGCCGGGGCCCATGGTCGAGGACAACGCCACCTTTTTCAGGTAGGTGCCCTTGGCGCCCGTGGGCTTCGCGCGGTTGACCGCATCGACGAAGGCCTTGATGTTCTCTTCCAGCGCTTCCAGGGTGAAGCTGGCCTTGCCGACACCGGCCTGCAGCACGCCGGCCTTTTCGACGCGGAACTCCACCTGGCCGCCCTTGGCCGCCTTCACCGCCTCGACGACGTTGGCAGTCACGGTGCCGAGCTTCGGGTTCGGCATCAGGCCGCGCGGGCCCAGCACCTTACCGAGCTTGCCGACCACGACCATCATGTCGGGGGTCGCGATGCAGCGGTCGAAGTTGATGTTGCCGGCCTGCACTTCGGCCGCCAGATCGTCGGAACCGACCACGTCGGCACCGGCCTTCAGCGCGGCTTCGGCCTTGTCGCCCTTGGCGAAGACGGCGACGCGCACGGTCTTGCCCGTGCCGTTCGGCAGGGTCACGACGCCGCGCACCATCTGGTCGGCGTGACGCGGGTCGACGCCCAGGTTCAGCGCGACCTCGATGGTCTCGTCGAACTTGGCGACGGCGCGTTCCTTGATCATCTTCACCGCTTCAGTCAGCGGATAGTTCTTCGTGCGGTCGATGCCCTCGGCCGCCTTCTTCAGACGCTTTCCGACAGCCATGGGATCACTCCTTCACCGAAAGGCCCATCGACCGGGCAGAGCCGGCGATCTGGCGCGCGACGGCATCGACGTCGTTCGAATTCGAGTCCTTGATCTTGATGGCGGCGATCTCGTTGATCTGCGCCATCGTGACCGAACCGACCGTGCCGCGACCCGGGGTGGTCGAGCCCTTGTTCAGGTTGGCGGCCTTCTTCAGGTAGAAGGTCACGGGCGGGGTCTTGGTCACGAAGGTGAACGACTTGTCCGAATAGACAGTGATCACCACCGGGATCGGAATCCCCTTCTCCAGGCTCGCGGTCGCCGCGTTGAATTCCTTGCAGAACCCCATGATGTTCACGCCGCGCTGACCGAGCGCCGGGCCGATCGGCGGCGAGGGGTTGGCGGCACCCGCCTTCACCTGCAACTTGATGTAACCATCAATCTTCTTTGCCATGTCATCCCTCCTGGCCGACCCTCAAGCGAAGGTGGCCGGTTCAACAGAGAGGTCGTCGGTGCGGCCCCTGGTGGACTTTTCCAGGTTGGCCTCCCAGACCGGCCCGTCCCCGCGTCGGCGGTTCGAGGCCCCTCGATGCCCGGCTTGCGCCGGGCCCACATCTCCCGGATCAGATCTTCTCGACCTGGGAGAATTCCAATTCGACCGGGGTCGCCCGGCCGAAGATCGACACCGCGACCTTGAGACGCGAACGCTCCAGGTCGACGTCTTCCACCACGCCGTTGAACGAGGTGAAGGGGCCGTCGGCCACCCTGACCTGTTCGCCGATCTCGAAGGAGATCGTGGACTTCGGCCGCTCGATGCCCTCCTGCACCTGGTGCAGGATGTGCTGCGCCTCACGCTCGGAAATCGGCGTCGGCTTGCCGGCGGGGCCGAGGAAGCCCGTCACCTTCGCGGTGTTCTTGATCAGGTGGTAGCCCTGATCGCTCATTTCCATCTTCACCAGGACATAGCCCGGGTAGAATTTCCGTTCGGCCGAGACCTTCTGGCCACGGCGCACCTCGACCACTTCCTCGGTCGGCACCAGCACTTCGAGGATCTGGTCCTGCATGCCGTGCTGTTCCGCCTGTTCGCGGATCGCCCCGGCGACCTTCTTCTCGAAGCCCGAGTAGGCGTGGACGATGTACCAGCGCGCTGCCATGGCTCAAGCTCCCATGCCGAGGACGAATTCGACCGCCTTGGCCAGGCCGACATCGACGACCAGGAAGAACAGCGAGGCGACGACGACCATGATGAAGACCATCAGGGTCGTGATGCCCGTCTCCTTGCGCGACGGCCACGCCACCTTGGACACTTCCTGGCGGACCTGCCGGGCAAATTCGATCGGACTCGGCTTGCTCATGCCCTGTCACTCATCCTTGACTGCCCGGGAAGACCCGGTTCGTCTCGTCCAAATCCAACGAGCCGAGGGCCGAGGCGCGATTTCCCGCGCCCGGCCCCTGCTCTTCTGACCATTTACGCCCGGCCAGCCCCTCATCGGGACCTGGCAGGAGTGGAGGGGCTCGAACCCCCAGCCCCCGGTTTTGGAGACCGGTGCTCTACCAATTGAGCTACACTCCTGTACCCCGACCGGGTAACCCCTTATTTCAGGATCGAAGCGACGACGCCGGCACCGACGGTGCGGCCGCCTTCGCGGATCGCGAAACGCAGACCCTCGTCCATCGCGATCGGCGCGATCAGCTCGACTTCCATGGCGACGTTGTCGCCCGGCATGACCATCTCGACGCCTTCCGGCAGGGTCACGACGCCGGTCACGTCGGTCGTCCGGAAGTAGAACTGCGGACGGTAGTTGGTGAAGAACGGCGTATGACGGCCGCCCTCTTCCTTGGTCAGGATGTAGGCTTCCGCCTTGAACTTCGTGTGCGGCGTGATCGAACCCGGCTTGGCCAGAACCTGGCCACGCTCCACGTCGTCACGGCCCACGCCACGCAGCAGCGCGCCGATGTTGTCGCCCGCCTGGCCCTGGTCCAGCAGCTTGCGGAACATTTCGACGCCGGTCACGGTCGTCTTCTTCGTCGCCTTCAGGCCGACGATCTCGACTTCCTCACCGACCTTCACCACGCCGCGCTCGACACGGCCGGTCACCACGGTGCCGCGGCCCGAGATCGAGAACACGTCTTCGATCGGCATCAGGAACGGACGGTCGATCGGACGCTCCGGCTGCGGGATGTAGTCGTCCACAGCCCGCATCAGCTCGAGGATCGCGTCATGACCCAGCTTCTTGTCCGAGTCGTTCAGCGCGCAGAGCGCAGAGCCCTTGATCACCGGAATGTCGTCGCCCGGGAACTGGTAGGACGACAGCAGCTCGCGAACTTCGAGCTCGACCAGCTCCAGAAGTTCCGGATCGTCGACCATGTCGCACTTGTTCAGGAACACCACCAGCGACGGCACGCCGACCTGGCGCGCCAGCAGGATGTGCTCGCGGGTCTGCGGCATCGGGCCGTCGGCCGCCGAAACCACCAGGATCGCGCCGTCCATCTGCGCCGCGCCGGTGATCATGTTCTTCACATAGTCGGCGTGGCCGGGGCAGTCGACGTGGGCATAGTGCCGGTTCGCCGTCTCGTATTCGACGTGCGCCGTCGAAATCGTGATGCCGCGGGCGCGCTCTTCAGGCGCCTTGTCGATCTGGTCGTAGGCCGTGAACGTCGCACCACCGGTCTCCGCCAGAACCTTGGTGATCGCCGCCGTCAGCGACGTCTTGCCATGGTCGACGTGACCGATCGTCCCGATGTTGCAGTGCGGCTTCGTCCGCTTGAAACTTTCCTTGGCCATTTCCGCCGTCCGTCTAAAACATCGACCCAGTTGCATGGACAGACGGCGCCCGCCGCTGCCCGGAAATTCGTCTCGCCAGCAGCTCCGCCGAGCCTGGAGCGGGTGATGGGAATCGAACCCACACAACCAGCTTGGAAGGCTGGGGCTCTACCATTGAGCTACACCCGCGCACCAATCCGGCTGACTGTTCCCGCCTCGACCGTTCCGTCGTCCGGGATCCGGGCCCCTGGTCCCGCGGCCCGCAGGCCTGTGGTGGAGGGGGTTGGATTCGAACCAACGTAGACATTCGTCGGCAGATTTACAGTCTGCTGCCATTGACCGCTCGGCCACCCCTCCACTCAGGGTGTGACGCGCAGGAGCACCTGCCCGCCAGAGCGCCGCACTATGGTGATTTGGCAGCCCTTGTCAATCGGAAACGAAGAGCATCCACGCGGAAGCCTCGCCGACCCCCGGTAGGGCGCGGCAGGCCTCGCATTCCGGCCTGTCCTATGTGGGGTCGCGCAGACCCGGGACAAGGCCGGCGCCTGCGAATCGCCGTGCCCGATGGTCGCAGGCGCCATGCGGCGCTTGCAATGATTCTCGGTCCGGACAATAAATAACTGACTGGTTATTTAGTAATTGGCTCCATCATGACGGAACCCGATTCGACCGCGGAGGGGCCGCGCTGGCGCCGCCGCAAGGAAGCGCGCCCGGCCGAAATGCTGGAAGCGGCCCTGCCGGTCTTCCTGAAGAAGGGCTTCGCCGCCGCTCGGATCGAGGACATCGCGGCCGCCGCCGGGGTGACCAAGGGCACGGTCTATCTCTATTTCCCATCGAAACAGGCGATCTTCGAGGCGGTGGTACGCCAGGCGATCTTGCCCCGGATCGACATGGCGGAAGCCCTGGTCGCCGGCCACCGGGGCCCGGCCGCCCCCCTGCTGGCCCGCCTGATCGAGGAATTGGGCGGCCGGGTGGTGACCACCGATCTCGCCCATATCGCCAAGCTGGTGATCGCCGAGGCGGGCAATTTCCCCGAGATCGCCCGCTTCTACCGGCGCGAGGTGATCGCCCGGGGCGAATCGCTGATGAGCCGGGTCTACGCCCTCGGCGTCGCGGGCGGCGAATTCCCCGACCTGCCGATCCCGATCGTGACCAAGCTGATCATCGCCCCCGTGCTGATCGCCGCGATCTGGCGCACCACCTTCGCCCCCGTCGACGACCGCCCCTTCGATCCCATCGAGCTGATCCGTGCCCATGCGCGGGTACTGACCGCCGGCCTCGGCGCCCTTGCCCGGAAGGACCTGGAATGATCCCGTTCCGCCACCTCGCCGTCACCACCGCCCTGCTGCTCGCCGCCTGCGACAATGGCGGCGGGACCAGCGTCCAGGGCTATGCCGAAGGTGAATTCCGTGCCCTCGCCCCCTCCGTCGCAGGCCGGCTGCTCGCGCGCGCGGTCGCGCGTGGTGATCATGTCACCACCGGCACCCTGCTCTTCACCGTCGACCAGACCGCGGCCCGGGCGGCACGCGACCAGGCACAGGCCCAGCTCGCCCAGGCCAAGGCCAATCTCGCCGATCTCGCGACCGGCGCCCGGCCGGAAGACATCGCCGTGTTCGACGCGGAGATCGCCGAAGCCCGCGCCGCGGTCGAGAACACGCGCCGCGACCTGGTCCGGATCGCCAGCCTGGCCAGCGCCGCCAACGCGAGCCGGGCCGCCCTGGACAATGCCCAAGCGGCGAGCGACCAGGCCCGCGCCCGCCTGGATGCCCTGACCGCCCAGCGCGCGGTCGCCGAACTGCCGGCGCGGGCCGACCGGCTCGACGCCGCCAAGGCCGCCGTCGGCGCCGCCGAAGCCGCCCTGGCCGCGGCCGAATTCCAACTCTCGGAAACCGAGGTGCGGGCGCCGGCCGACGGCACGGTGGCGGAAACCCTGCGCGATCCGGGCGAGATGATCGCGGCGGGAAGCCCGGTGCTGACCCTGCTGCCCGACGACGGCACCAAGATCCGCTTCTTCCTGCCCGAGCCCCTGCTGCCCCGGGCCGCCATCGGCGCCACCGTGCGCCTCGCCTGCGACGGCTGCGGCAGCGACCTCGCGGCCAAGGTCACCTATGTCGCGCCCAAGGAGGAATTCACCCCGCCCACGGTCTACACCGTGCAGAACCGCCGGACCTTCGTCTATCTGGTCGAGGCGCGGCAGACGGCGGGCGCCCCGCTGCGCCCCGGCCAACCCCTCGACGTCACGCTGGTGACGCCATGACCGGCCTCGCCATCGACGTCGCCGACCTCACAAAATCCTTCGACGGCAAGGTGGTGGTCGACCATCTGACGGTCCGGGTCCGCCAGGGCGAGATCATGGGCTTCCTCGGCCCCAACGGCAGCGGCAAGACCACGACGATCCGCATGCTCTGCGGCCTCCTGGTGCCGGACGCGGGGCGGGGCACCTGCCTCGGCCTCGATGTGCTGCGCGAGAGCGGGCAGATCAAGCGCCAGGTCGGCTATATGACGCAGAAATTCAGCTTCTACGAGGATCTGACGATCGCCGAGAATCTGAATTTCGTCGCCCGCGTCTTCGATCTCGACCGGCGAAAGGAGCGGGTCGCGGAGACGCTGGAACGGCTCGGCCTGACCAATCGGCGGAACCAGCTTGCCGGCTCCCTCTCGGGCGGCTGGAAGCAGCGCCTGGCGCTTGCCGCCTGCATCATGCACGAGCCGAAGCTCCTCCTGCTCGACGAGCCCACGGCGGGCGTCGATCCCAAGGCAAGGCGGGAATTCTGGGACGAAATCCATCTGCTCGCGGCCGAGGGCATGACCGTGCTGGTCTCGACCCACTATATGGACGAGGCCGAGCGCTGCCACCGCATCGCCTATATCGCCTATGGCAAGATGCTGACCGAAGGCACGGTCGAGCAGGTGGTAGCGAGCGCCGGGCTTTCCACCTTCGCCGTCTCGGGGGCGGAGCCGGGCGCTCTGGCGCGGCGCCTGCAGGGACGGCCGGGCGTCGACCTGGTGGCGCCCTTCGGTACCGTGCTCCATGTCTCCGGCCGCGACCGCGCGGCCCTGGCCGCGACCCTGGCAGCGGAGGCGGCGGATTACCGGGTCAGCCCGGACGAGCCGACACTGGAAGACGTGTTCATCCTGCTGATGAACCGCTCGGCGGACAATTTCCAATGAACGGCGGGCTCTCCCTCGGCCGGCTGGCCGCCATGGTGGCGAAGGAATTCATCCAGATGCGGCGCGACCGCGTCACCTTCGCCCTGCTGATCGGGATTCCGATCCTCCAGCTCATGCTCTTCGGCTTCGCCATCAACAACGACCCGAAGGGCCTGCCCACCATCGTGCACGAGGCCGAAGCCGGGCCGCATTCCCGCTCGATCCTCTCGGCCTTGCGCAATTCCGGCTATTTCCGCATCACCGAGGAAGCGGCGACGCGGGCGGAGGTGGACCGCGCCCTCGAACTCGGCCGGGTGCAATTCGCCGTCACCATTCCGGCCGGCTTCGAGCGCGCCCTGCTGCGGGGCGAGACGCCCCAGGTCCTGATCGAGGCGGACGCCAGCGACCCTTCGGCGACCGGCAATGCGATCGCGGCGCTGGCCCGGGTCGCCACCGATGCGCTGGCCCACGACCAGGGCGATTTCCAGGGCACCCCGCTCGAGGCGAAGCCGGCGCCGGCCCAGCCCTTCGAACTGGTCGTGCACCGCCGCTTCAACCCGGACGGCATCACCCAATACAATATCGTGCCCGGCCTGATCGGCGTCATCCTGACCATGACCATGGTGATCACCACGGCGATGGCCATGACCCGCGAGCGCGAGCGCGGCACGATGGAAAACCTGCTCGCCATGCCGGTCCATCCGATCGAGGTGATGGCGGGCAAGATCGTGCCGCCGATCGGCATGGGGGCGATCCAGGTCATGGTGGTGCTGAGCGCCGCCCGGCTCCTGTTCGGGGTACCCATGACCGGCTCCTTCCCGGCCCTGATGATCGCCGTGATGCTGTTCATCGCGACCAACCTCTGCATCGGCTTCACCTTCTCGACCGTGGCCAAGAACCAGCTCCAGGCCATGCAGATGTCCTTCTTCTTCTTCCTGCCCTCGATCCTGCTGTCGGGCTTCATGTTTCCCTTCCGGGGCATGCCGGTCTGGGCCCAGCGGATCGGCGAATGCCTGCCGCTGACCCATTTCTTGCGCGTCGTGCGCGGCGTCATGCTGCGGGGCAATTCCTTCGCCGAAGTGGCGGCCAACGCCTGGCCCATGCTGGTGATCCTGGTGGTGGTCACCGTGGTCGCGCTCAACCGCTATCAGCGCACGCTGGACTGAGCGCCGGCCCCGCGCCTATAAGGCACCATGAACACGCGCAAGCCGGGCGGTCGCGGCCCCTTCGACAAGCAGAAACAGGGCGCCCCGAAAGCCGGTGGCGGCCCCAGGCCGGGCGGCCCGAGCCGCAAGCCGGGCAAGCCCGCGCCCAGGCCCCAGGCCCCACAGGCCGAACGCGAACGCCGCGCGCCCCAGGCGCCGCGCGAAGGCGGCCTCTGGCTCTATGGCCAGCATCCGGTCGCCGCCGCGCTCGAAAACGAGGCGCGGCGCTGCCATCGCCTGGTGACCACGGCAGAAGCGCTGGAAGATTTGCCGCCGGCCGTGCTGAAGGCGGTGCGCGCCCGCGACATTCCGGTCGAATCCGCCCCGAAGGACGTGCTGGAACGCCTGCTGCCCCCGGGTTCGGTGCACCAGGGCCTGGCGCTCAAGGTCGAGCCGCTGGAAGAGCTGGGCCTCGACGAGGTCTGCGCCCGGGACGACGGCGAAAAGGCCGTCGTCGTCGTGCTCGACCAGGTGACCGATCCCCACAATGTCGGCGCCATCCTCCGCTCGGCCGCCGCCTTCGGCGCCCGCGCCGTGGTGGTGACCGACCGCCATGCCCCCGGCGCCACCGCGGTGATGGCGAAATCGGCCTCCGGCGCCTTGGACATCGTGCCGCTGGTCCGCGTCGTCAATCTGGCCCGCGCGCTCGATCAACTGGGCGAGATGGGCTATTGGCGGGTCGCCCTCGACGGCGACGCCGAAAAAACCCTGGCCGAGACCGACACGACGGGCGCCGTCGCCCTGGTGCTCGGCGCAGAAGGTGTGGGCCTGCGCCGCCTGACCCGCGAACGCTGCGACACCGTGGCCCGCCTGCCGATCACCGGGATCGAATCGCTCAATGTGTCGAATGCGGCAGCAGTAGCCCTTTACGAAGTGGTGCGGGCGCCCTGATCCTCTGCGCGAGACGGAGGGGGGAATCGTCATGACCTGGAGCATTCGGGACATTCCGGACCAGACCGGCAGGCTGGCCGTGGTCACCGGCGCCAACAGCGGCCTCGGCTACCATGTCGCCAACGCGCTGGCAGCCCGCGGTGCCCAGGTCGTGCTGGCCTGCCGCGACCGCACCAAGGCGGAAGCCGCGGTCGATGCCATCCGCGCCAACGAGCCGGACGCCCATGTCCAGTTCCGCCCGCTCGACCTCGCCGACCTCGATTCGGTCGCAGGCTTCGCCGCGGCAATGGCGGCCGATTTCGGCCATATCGACGTTCTGGTGAACAATGCCGGCGTCATGGCCCTGCCGCTCACGCGCACGACGCAGGGCTTCGAGATGCAGGTGGGCACCAACCACCTCGGCCATTTCGCCCTGACCGGGCACCTGCTGCCACTGCTGGAGAACGCTCCGGCGGCGCGCATCGTCACGGTGGCGAGCCTGGCCCATCGCACCGGCAAGATCGACCTCGACGACCTGAATTGGGACCGCCGCGCCTACGACAAGTGGCAGGCTTACGGCCAGGCCAAGCTGGCCAATCTGCTGACCGCGATCGAGATGCAGCGCCGCCTGACCCGGCTCGGTGCCCGCAGCGTCAGCCTGGCCGCCCATCCCGGCTTTTCCGCGACCAACCTGCTCATGACCGGCCCCCGGATGGAGAATTCCGCCCTGGGCAAGGCCGCCATGGCCTTCAGCGGCGCCGTGCTGGCCCAATCCGCCGACCGCGGCGCCATCCCGATCATCCACGCAGCGACCGCCCCCGGCCTCGCCCCCGGCAGCTATTGGGGCCCGAACGGCCCCTTCGAACTGTGGGGCCGCACCCCGGTCCCGGCCCGCGCCCTGCCCAAGGCGCAAGACCCGGCGGTGGCCGCCGGCCTCTGGACCCTCTCGGAACGCCTGACCGGGGTTTCCTGGCTGGACTGAGACGAAGGCTGTCGCTAAGAAGAGCCCGTGCCCTTGTAGCTCAGCGGTAGAGCAGCGGTTTTGTAAACCGAAGGTCGCGGGTTCAATCCCTGCCGGGGGCACCATTTCCTTCTCCCGCGCGATCGTGCACCATGCCGGCGTCTTGGGCCAGGCGAGGGATTCATGGGCAAGGGGCGGCTGGAAGCCTTCACCGATGGCGTCATCGCCATCATCATCACCATCATCGTGCTCGAACTGAAGGTGCCGGAGAGCGACAGTCTCGAAGACCTGCTGAAGGCGGCGCCGGTGTTCCTGGCCTATGCCTTCTCCTTCATCAACGTCGGGCTCTATTGGAACAACCACCATCACATGCTGCACGCGACCAAGAAGATCGACGGGCGCGTGCTGTGGGCCAATCATGCCCTGCTGTTCTGGCTCTCGCTGGTGCCCTTCGTCATCCGCTGGGTCGACGAATCGCATTTCTCGCCGCTCTCCTGCGCCGCCTACGGCGTGGTCATGGTGATGGCGGCGATCGGCTATATGGTGCTGGAGCGCTGTATCGTCGCCTGCAACGGGCGCGACGCGGCGCTGGCCCGGGCGGTCGGCGCGGACTGGAAGACCCGGGTCTCGATCGTCGCCTATGCGACCGCCATCGGCCTTGCCTTCGTCAGTCAATGGCTCGCCATCGCCATCTATGCCGCGATCGCGGCGGCCTGGTTCATTCCCGATCGCCGGATCGAGACGGTTCTGCTTCGCGAAGAAGGCCGGGCGGAATAGACTGACAAAAAAGACGAGGGCTGACATGCGACCCGCCGGGGGCTTGCCACGGCGGCATCTGGCTGTACCCTCGGCGGCACCGGACGCCGGGGGGGCAGCAAACCGGTACTGATCAGGGGAGTCAGCGAATGTCGTCTTATCCAATCGAGAAGATCGAAGGCATCGGGCCCGTCTACGGCGCCAAGCTGAAGGCCGCCGGCATCGACACCACGGGCGAGCTGCTGGCCGCGGCGACCACGCCCGCGGGCCGCGAAGCACTGGCCGAGAAGACCGGGCTCACCACCCACCAGATCCTGGAATGGGCGAATCGCTCGGACCTGATGCGCATCAAGGGTATCGGCGAAGAATATGGCGACCTGCTGGAAGCCGCCGGAGTCGACACGGTGAAGGAACTGAAGCACCGCATTCCCGCCAACCTGCACAAGAAGCTGGCCGAGGTGAACGAGGCCAAGTCGCTGGTGCGCCGCCTGCCCAGCGAGGCCGAGGTGGCCGACTGGATCGAACAGGCGAAGAGCCTGCCCGCCACCCTGACCTATTGATCCGCGGATTTCCCAGACGAGGACGGCGATGACCGGACGGAACGCAGGCCACCGGGCCGGGCGCTGGCTGGCGCTCGCCCTCGCCGCCTGCCTCGGCTTCGGACCGGCGGCGGGGAGCCTCTCGGCCCCGGCGCTCCGCCTTCTGCTCGGCACCGGCGTCGCGGCCGGTGTCGTCTCCGGCCTGCTGGTGCCGGCCGATCCGGCCGAAGCGCGCCGTTCCTCGTCGAGCGGCGGTTATTCCCGGCCGAGCAGCGGCGGATCGAGCCGGACACCGTCCTTCGGCGGCTCCTCGGGCTCGTCCTCCAGCGGCGGCTATGGCCGGCCGTCCGGCTCCGGTTCGTCGTCCGGCTATTCCTCGGGGTCTTCGGGCGGCTATTCCGGCTCGGGCTCCGACCGGGACGCCTCGCGCGGACAGTCGCGCAATGCCTTGGACGACTTCTTCGCACCGGCCGAGCGCACGCCCTCCGCGGGCAGCGGCAGCTCGAGTTCCAGTAGCAGCCGTCGCCGGCCGAGCAGCGATTCCTACGACCCTTACGGCTATTACGGCGGCCGCGGCTATCGCCCGCCCGACTATGCCTTCGGCGGCCGGTCCAGCTTCGGCATCTTCGATGCCGTGCTGCTCTGGTATCTGCTCGACAGCCTGTCGACGCCGTCCCACGCCCAGTTCTTCCGCGACAACCAGAACGACCCCGGCTACCAGGCTTGGCGCCAGGAGGCGGAACAGCGCGCAGCCAGCGACGCCGATCTGCGCGCCAAGCTGGCCGAACTGGACCGCTCGATCGCCTCGGGCAGCGCCGATCCGGCGCGCGCCGGGCAACTGCCGTCCGACATTCCCGACACCGTGGGGCGGGCGCGCGATCTTTCCGGCGGGCCCGGCATGGGCACCATCCTCATCGTCATCCTCATCGGCGGGTTCATAATCTACATGATCTGGCGAACCTCCCGCGGCAGCGGCAAGACGGGCGGTGCCCCGCCCAAGACAGTGGGCGGCGACGGCTCGGTCCTCGGCTCGGCCACGGCGATCCTGCGCAACAAGCTCTCCGGCGCGGTCTACAAGCCGGAACTGTTCCGCCCGGGCATGCCGCTCGCGCTCGACCAGACGCCCTTCATCCTGGCCGACGGCAAGACCAAGGTGGTGGCGCCGCGCTCGGCCGGGGGCGGCGGCCAGGTCGGGGTCGAGGCGATCGGCACCGCCTCGGATCGTTCCGGTACCTATCACCGCCTTTATCTCGAAGACGAGGGCGCCTTTTTCCAGCTCGTTCTGGACGGTCAGGGCCAGCCCTCGGAATGCCGCTATTTCTCGAAGCTCGACGAGGTCCAGCCGGCCGACCGCGACGAATGGGGTTTCTGGCTCGACAAGCAGGACGGCATGATCGGCTGGCCCGAATTCCAGACCAAGGACGGCCAGACCTATGCCCGCGCCTGGTCGCCCGGCGGCAGCCGCGTGCCGCCCCGCGACCTCGACGAACAGGTCCGGACCCTGGACGGCACCACGGCGCGCAAACTCCACTGCATGCTTTATGCACGGAAGACCGGCCTCGCCGACCCGGCGCCCGAAACCGAATATCTCCTGGTCACGGCGGCTGACGCCGCCGGCCAGGCCTTCGTCGAGCTTCACGCCGGCATCGACATCAATCCCGCCGCGCTCTCGCTGAGCTGACGGCGGAACGACCACAGGGGCAGACCATGATGGACCATATCTTCGCCATGCTCGGCACCGCCTTGCCCAACCTGCTGCTCCAGCTCGGCGTCACCGCCCTGCTGCTCGGCCTCGGCGTCTTGATCTATCAGGCGATCACACCCTTCGACGAACGCCGCCTGATCGGCCAGGGCAACAAGGCGGCCGGCATCGTCTTCGGCGCTTCCGTGCTGGCGCTGGCGATCCCGCTCGCGGCCACCCTGGCGACCACGACCGTGCTGATCGACATCGTCATCTGGGGCGTGATCGCATTGGTCGTGCAGCTCGTCACCCTGGTGGTGATCTCCCTTGTTTTCCGGGGCATGAAACGCCAGATCGAGGCCGACAATGTCGCCGCCGCCTTCGGCCTGGCGGCGGCCCAGATCGCCGTCGCCCTGCTCAACGCCGGCGCAGTCGCCGGCTGATCCGTTCCGCCTGCCCATTCCGCCTGCATGAGAGGATGCCCATGTTCACCTTCATCAAGAACCTTCTCGGCGTGAAGACCGACCAGGCCGTGCAGTCCGGCCTCGAAGCCCTGGTCCGCTGGGACCCCAAGGCCGCGACCGAAGCCGAACTGCGCACCATGGAGCAGCATCTCGACGAGCTCGGCACCGAAGTGGGCCGGGCACGCCAGTCGCTGATCAAGGAACAGAAGGAGGCGGACGCCATCAAGACGCTGTCCGACCAGCGCCTGGCCGCGGCCGAGAGCCTGCAGAACCAGATGAACGCGGCGAACGACCCCGAGCGCCGGGCCAGCCTCGAAAAGAGCCTGACCCAGCTCCTCAAGCTCTTGGAAGAAATGGCGCCCGAGATCGACCGCGAGGCGAAGGATGCCGAGGACGCCAAGGAATTCCTGGCCCAGCTCGAAGAAGCCTATGCCGGCGCGGGTGCCAAGATGAAGCAGGCGCGGAGCGAGCTCGAACGCGCCCAGCGCCAGATGAGCCGCGCCGAGCAGCAGCGCGACATGGCGGAGCGTCAGGCCGACGCGGCCAAGCGGGCGGCCGGCCTCGTCGGCACCACCTCGGGCCTCAACGTCGCCCTGAAGGCGATGCAGGACGCCGCCGACAAGGACCTGATCGCGGCCGAGGCGGCCAATGCCAAGGCGAAGCTGCTGAAGCCGACCAAGCCCGAGGAAGAGGATGCCAATATCGCCGCCGCCCTGGCGGAAGCGGCCGGCCCCAAGCCGACCACGGTGACCGACCGCCTGGCCGCGCTGAAGGCCAAGCTCGGCAAGTGAGCCTGTCTCGGCGGTGCGTCAGCGCACCGCCGAGCTGCCCTCGAGCGTGATCGGGCGCTGGGTCGCCCCCGGCGGCACCACCGAGGGCGGATAATCGGTCAGGGCCTTGGTGACGAGGTCGCTGTCATCCTGCAACGGGATCTGACCGTTCTGTTCCTGCGCCTTCTTGACCGCCGCGGCGGCCCCGGTCAGGGGCGGGGCCGGCGGCGGCGGGGCCGACAGCAGGGGCGGCCGCTCGTCCGGCTGTTCCTGGGCGAGAGCGGGTGCCGCAGCGAAAGCCGCCACGCCCAGCGCAACCAGGGCCGCGGCGATCCCGAAGCGATCGATTCTGAGATGGTCGGAGGTCATCTTCACTCTCCTCTTGCGGACGCTGGGGGGTGCGCCCGCGGAATCGTTAACTGTGGCCAGAGACTAGAGCCATTTCGGCACGAGCGAAATCGGCATGGTCCGGCCAAGGACCCGGTCGCCGCTTCACTGTGGCATGGCGGGCGCACCGAAACGGGCGCGGTAGGCCGCCGGCGCCAGTCCCAGGCGGCGCCTGAAATGATGGCGGAGCGTGGCGGCCGTGCCGAAACCACAGGCCTCCGCCACCTGCTCGACCCCCGTCCGCCCCTCTTCCAGCAATTCGCGCGCCCGGGCGATCCGCTGCGCCAACAGCCATTCGCCAGGCGCCATGCCGGTCGCCGCCTTGAAGTGGCGGATGAAACTGCGGAGGCCCAGACCCGCCGCATCCGCCATCCCGGCCAGGCTGTGCGGCTGCTCCAGGCTGGCGAGCAGGCGGTCCAGCAGCGGCGCCAGGCGCGCCTCCGGCCCCGGGCGGGGCACCGGGCGTTCGACGAACTGGGCCTGGCCGCCGTCGCGATGGGCCGGCACCACCAGGCGCCGCGCCACCCGGTTGGCCGCCGCCGCCCCGAAATCGCGCCGCACCAGATGGAGGCAGAGGTCGAGGCCGGCGGCACTGCCGGCCGAAGTGAGCACCTGCCCCTCGTCGACATAAAGCACATCGGGATCGACCGTGACCGCCGGGAAACGCGCCGCCAGCACCGGGGCGTGGCGCCAATGGGTGGTTGCCCGCCGCCCGTCCAGAAGCCCGGCGCCGGCCAGCACGAAGACGCCGGAACAGATCGAGAGCAGCCGGGCACCCCGGGCATGAGCCCTGCGCAACGCCGCCACCAGGGCCGCCGGCAACGGCGCCTCCGCCCCGCGCCAGCCCGGCACCACGATGGTCCCGGCCACTTCCAGGAGGTCGAGCCCGCCGTCGACCATGATCCGGACCCCGCCGGTCGCCCGGAGCGGCCCCTCGTCCACCGCGGCGACGGCGAAGCGATACCAGTCCGCCCCCATCTCCGGCCGGTTCAGGCCGAAAACCTCGACCGCCAGGCCGAATTCGAAGGTGCACAGCCCGTCGTAGGCGAGCGCCACGACGAGCCGGTCCGGCGAGGGATCGTCGCGTTTTGTCATGATCTCGATGGTAATCGGCAATCGTGCCATCTGCCAGCCCAGCAGTGACCCTGGCAGCCTGGGCAGGAAGGAGGACCGCCGCCATGACCACGCCCGTGACCGAACATCCCGCCGCCAAGCCCGCCGAGGCCCAGGCCCATTTCCGCCGCAAGCTCGGCTTCGAGACCGATTGCTGGGACGTGCGGGAGACCATGGCGCGCGGCGCCGCCGATTTCGTGCTGCTCGACGTCCGCGGGCGCAAAGCCTTCGCCGAAGCCCATGTCCCCGGTGCCGTCAACCTGCCACACCGCGACCTGTCGGAACGCCGCCTGGCCGGCTACCCGGCCGACACGCTCTTCGTCGTCTATTGCGCCGGCCCCCATTGCAACGGCGCCGACCGCGCGGCGCTGCGCCTCGCCACGCTCGGCCGCAAGGTCAAACTGATGATCGGCGGCATGACCGGCTGGGCCGACGAGGGCTTTCCCTTCGAGACAGCGCTATAGGCCGCTATGCCGAACCGGGAGGGGGGAAAATCCCGTCATGGCCGTGCTTGACACGGCCATCCACGAGAACACCGCGCTGGGCCGGGAGGCGTGGATCGCCGGGTCAAGCCCGGCGATGACGATTAAGGACTGTCTTTCCCGACGATGATGCTGCCTTACTTCGCCGCAGTACCGGCGGCCGCAGCGGCAGCGTGCAGGCGGTTGGCGGCGCTGGCCACGGCCTTCAGGGAAGCCACGGTGACGTTGCGGTCGCGGCCGACGCCGAACAGGGTGCGGCCGCCTTCACCCTTCATCTCGACATAGGTGACCGCCTCGGCGTCGGCGCCCTTGCCGACCGCGTGCTGGCTGTAGTCGACCACTTCGAGGGCGATGCCCAGTTCCTTGGCCAGGCTGTCGCAGAAGGCGTCGATCGGGCCGGTGCCGGTGCCATGGGCTTCCTTCACCTGGCCGTAGAGCTTCACATGGGTGGTCATGGCCGAGCGATGGGTGTCGCTGTTCGGCAGGGTCAGGTGGTCGACGAATTCCAGCGGATATTTGGCATCCAGATATTCCTTGCGGAACATCTCGTAGAGTTCGGCCGGGCTCACTTCCTTGCCGGTCGCATCGGTATGCTGCTGGACAACGCGGCTGAATTCGATCTGCAGCTTGCGCGGCAGATGCAACCCGTATTCCATTTCCAGCAGATAGGCGACGCCGCCCTTGCCGGACTGGGAATTGACCCGGATCACCGCCTCGTAGGTGCGGCCCAGGTCTTCCGGATCGACCGGCAGATAGGGCACTTCCCAAACGATGTCGTTCTGCTGGCGGCGCGCGTTCAGGCCCTTCTTGATGGCATCCTGATGGCTGCCCGAGAAGGCGGTGAAGACCAGCTCGCCGGCGTAAGGATGGCGCGGGTGAACCGGCAGCTGGTTGCAATATTCGGCCGTGCGGCGCAGCTCGTCGATATCGTTGACCACCAGCTTGGGATCGACGCCCTGGGTGAACATGTTCAGCGCCAGGGTGACGACGTCGACATTGCCGGTGCGCTCGCCATTGCCGAACAGCGTGCCCTCGATCCGGTCGGCGCCGGCCAGCAGGCCCATTTCGGCCGCGGCGACGCCGGTGCCCCGGTCGTTATGGGGATGCAGCGACAGGATATAGCGGTCGCGCCATTTGGTGTTGCGCACGAACCATTCGATCTGGTCGGCATAGACGTTGGGCGTCGCCATTTCGACCGTGGCCGGCAGGTTGAAGATGATCTTGTGCTCGGGCGTCGGCTGCCAGACGTCCATCACCGCCTCGCAGATCTCCCTGGCGAAGTCGAGTTCGGTCCCGGTGAAGCTCTCGGGCGAATATTCCAGGACGATTTCGGTCTCCGGGATCAGATGCACCAGGCTCTTCACCAGGGCGGTGCCTTTGACCGCGATGTCGACGATGCCGGCACGGTCCAGGCCGAAGACGACGCGGCGCTGCAGGGTCGAGGTCGAATTATACAGGTGCACGATCGCCCGCTTCGAGCCGCGGATGGCGTCGAAGGTCTTGGTGATCAGCTCTTCCCGCGCCTGGGTCAGGACCTGGATGGTCACGTCGGCCGGGATTTCGCCGTTGTCGATCAGGAAGCGGCAGAAGTCGAAATCGGTCTGCGAGGCCGAGGGGAAGCCGACCTCGATTTCCTTGAAGCCCATGGCGACCAGGGTGCGGAACATGCGCAGCTTGCGGTCATGGCCCATCGGCTCGATCAGGGCCTGATTGCCGTCGCGCAGGTCGACGGAGCACCAGATCGGCGCCTTGTCGATCGTACGCGAGGGCCACTGGCGGTTCGGCAGGTCGATCGGCGGGAAGGCGCGATACTTCTCGATCGGCATCGATACAGCGGTGGGGGCGGGCTGGGCGGACATTGCGGATTTCCTTGAAGGCGATGTGTTCGGTCGGTTTCGGGGTCCGGGTCAGGCCGCGGCGGCAGGACGGAGATGCGCCACGGCCCGGCTAAGTCGCAGCCGAAGACGACTGGGAAGCAGACGACCGAAATCCGGTGATCGAGCAGGATCCGACATGGAAGTGAACTTTACCGATGGGGAGGACAGGACGACAGGAACAGGGTGTTCCACCCGACGCCGAATGCAGGCGCCGGTCAGATAAGTCGGCCGAGGAGGGTCCCGATCGCGTAGGTCATCATGGGGCACACCATGAACGCGAGGGCCGGCCGCGGTCAAGCCCAGAATCCTGGAAAAACTCCAATTCCCCGGCCGGACCCCACGCGCTGTCATGTGCGGAGCGCATTGCTTCCGGAAGCCGGCCGCGCCAGAATCCGCCCGTCGGGGGCTTGCGGCGGGGACTTCATGGCGGGCGATACGGTCGAGGCGCGGATCGCCGAACTGCCCCTGTGGCAAGGGTCCATTTCCATCGAGCCCCTGTCGGGCGGCATCACCAACCGGAACTTCCTGGTGCGCGACAGCCTGCGCCGCGCCGTCGTCCGCGTCGGCGGCGACATTCCGGTCCATGGCATCATGCGCTTCAACGAACACGCCGCCTCCTTCGCCGCGGCCGAGGCCGGGATTTCGCCCAAGGTGCTGGCCACCGCCCCCGGCCTCCTGGTGCTCGACTATGTCGAGGGGCGGACCTTCGACCCGGCCGCGGTGCGGGCGCGGCGAGACGATTGCGTCGCCCTGGTCGCCCGCGCCCACTGCGAGGTGGCGGAACATCTGCGCGGCCCCCTGCTCTCCTTCAACGTCTTCCACGTGCTGCGCGACTATGCGCATACGCTGCGCGAGGGCGGGCACCGGCTGGTGCCGATGCTGCCGGATCTCGCCGCAAGGGCGCGGGAACTCGAACTGGCGGCGGGCGCGGTCGACCTCGTGTTCGGCCACAACGACCTGCTGGCGGCCAATTTCATCGACGACGGCAAGCGCCTCTGGCTGGTCGACTGGGATTACGCCGGCTTCAATACCGCCCTGTTCGACCTGGGCGGCCTGTCGTCCAACAACGGCTTCGACCTGGCGGACGAGACGGCGATGCTGAGCGCCTATTTCGGCCACGAACCCGGCCCCAGCCTGTGGCACCGCTTCCGCGCCGTGCAATGCGCCTCCCTGCTGCGCGAGGCGATGTGGAGCATGGTCTCCGAGCTCCATTCCACCCTCGCTTTCGACTATGTCGCCTATACGGCGGAAAACCTGGCCCGCTTCGAGGCCGCCTTCACCGTCTTTTCCGAAATGGACCCGTCATGACCTCGCTTCCCGCCAGTGCCAAGATCGTCGTCGTGGGCGGCGGCATCGTCGGCTGTTCCACCGCCTATCACCTGGGCAAGCGCGGGCTCGAAGTGCTGCTGGTCGAGCGCCACCAGTTGACTGCCGGCTCGACCTGGCACGCCGCCGGTCTCGTCGGCCAGCTCCGCACCTCGGCCAATATCACCCGGCTGCTCGGCTATTCGGTCGAACTCTACCGCAAGCTCGAGGAAGAGACCGGCCAGGCCACGGGCTGGAAGATGAACGGCGGCCTTCGCCTCGCCTGCAACCAGGACCGCTGGATCGAGGTGAGGCGCCAGGCCACCACGGCGCGGAGCTTCGGCCTCGAGATGCATCTGCTGAGCCCGAAGGAAGCCCTGGACCTCTGGCCCCTGATGACGATCGACGACCTGGTCGGCGCTGCCTTCCTGCCGACCGACGGCCAGGCCAACCCCTCCGACATCACCCAGGCCCTGGCCAAGGGGGCCCGTATGGCCGGCGCCAAGATCGCCGAAGGCGTCTCGGTCCAGGACATATTGGTCGAGAACGGCCGCGCCGCCGGCATCGTCACCGACCAGGGCACGGTCCGGGCCGAGAAGATCGTGCTCTGCGGCGGGCTCTGGACCCGGGCACTGGCGGCGCGGGCGGGCGTCAACGTGCCGCTCTACCCCGTGCATCACCAATATCTGCTGACCGAGGCGATCCCCGGCGTCACGCCCTCGCTGCCGACGCTGCGCGATCCCGACCGTCTCACCTATTACAAGGAAGAGGTCGGCGGCCTCGTGATGGGCGGTTACGAACCGAACCCGATCCCCTGGACGGCGGAAACGGCGCCGGACGATTTCTCCTTCCGCCTGCTGGCCGATGATTTCGATCATTTCGAGCCGATCATGGAACTCGCCCTCGGCCGGGTGCCGGCGCTCGGCACCGTGGGCGTCAAACAGATGATCAACGGGCTGGAGAGCTTCACGCCCGACGGCAACTGGATGATCGGCGAAGCGCCGGAGCTGAAGAATCTCTTCGTCGGCGCCGGCTTCAACGCCTTCGGCATCGCCTCGGCCGGCGGGGCGGGCATGGCGCTGGCGGAATGGGTGGCGGACGGCGAGCCGCCCTACGACCTCTGGCCGGTCGACATCCGCCGCTTCGGCAAGAACCACCGCGACACCGGCTTCGTGAAGAAGCGCACGCTGGAAGCCTATGGCAAGCACTACACGATCGCCTGGCCGGCCGAGGAATATCAGAGCTGCCGGCCGCTCCGCCGCTCCCCCCTCTACGAGATCCTGAAGGGCAAGGGCGCCTGTTTCGGCGAGAAGCTGGGCTTCGAGCGGCCGAACTGGTTCGCCGCCGAAGGAGAGGCTGCGGTCGACCGCTATTCCTTCACAAGGCCCGGCTGGTTCGAGGCCGTGGGACGCGAGCACAAGGCGGCGCGGGAAGCCGCCGTGCTGTTCGACCAGACCAGCTTCGCCAAGGCGGAACTGGTGGGACGCGACGCGACCGCGGCGCTGTCCTGGATCTGCGCCAACGACGTCGACAAGCCGGTGGGCAAGGCGGTCTATACCCAGATGCTGAACGCCAGGGGCGGCATCGAATGCGACCTCACCGTGACCCGGATCGCGGAGGACCGCTGGTACATCGTGACCGGCACCGGCTTCGCCACCCACGACATGGATTGGATCACGCGCAACATCCCGGCGGGCCTGGACGCCCATCTGGTCGATGTGACCTCCGGCTTCGCCGTGCTCTCCCTCATGGGGCCGAACAGCCGGGCGATCCTCGAACGCCTGACCGACGACGACGTCTCCAATGCGGCATTGCCCTTCGCCAGCGCCAGACTGATCCGCCTCGCCGGGGCGCCGGTGCGGGCGATCCGCATCACCTATGTCGGCGAACTCGGTTACGAGCTGCATATCCCGACCGAATTCGCCGTCACCGTCTATGAAGCGCTGAGCGCCGCCGGGGCCGATCTCGGCCTGACCGATGCCGGCTACCGCGCGATCGAGAGCCTCCGCCTCGAAAAGGGCTACCGCGCCTGGGGTTCGGACATCGGGCCCGACCATTCGTCCGCCATGGCAGGCCTCGGCTGGGCGGTGAAGCTGAAATCGGGCAAGGCCTTTCTCGGCCGCGATGCGCTCCTGGCCGAGAAGCAGAAGCCCCTGCCCCGCCTGCTCGCCGGCTTCACCGTCGCCGATCCGGCCGCCGTGCTGCTGGGCCGCGAGACGATCTACCGGAACGGCGAACGGGTCGGCTGGCTCACCTCCGGCGGCTACGGCTATACGCTGGGCCTGGCGGTCGGCTATGGTTACGTGCGGAACCCGGCGGGGGTCGACGCGGACTATGTCCTGACCGGACGCTACGAGCTCGAAATCGCCGGCGAGCGCTTCCCCGCCGAAGTCGGCCTGGCGCCCTTCTACGACCCGAAGGGCGAGCGCGTGAAGGCCTGACGCTCCCCCTATCCGTCATGGCCGGGCGAAGACCCGGCCATCCACGCAGTCTCTCCCGTCGACGATTGCGGCTCGTCCCGACGTGGATGCCCGGGACGAGCCCGGGCATGACGAAAGAGAGTCAGGCGCGGACCTCCCGAACGACCGTGAGAGCCGTCCGGTTACCACATCGGTTCAGCGCGGATCGAAGCTGTTCTGCCCGTCCTTGCTGGTGACCTTGCCTTTGCGGCCGATCGCTTCGCCGTCGAGCAGAAGATCGAAGACGTCGCGCTCAGTCGGGGTGTTGGCGACGAAGCGGGTGCCGTCGGCCAGGCGGCCAATGACGATCGCCATATAGGGTTCGCCGTCGCGGCCGTGGACGACCGTATAGGTCTCGATCTTGGCCTCGCCCTCCGGCGCCTCGGTGATGCCGGGATGGGCTTCGGCATCGATCTCCGCCTGATAGAGGGCCGGGTCCTTGCGCAGGAAATGGCGGGGGATCGGCTCGGTCGAGTAGATGCCGGCGGAATGTTTGGTGACATACCAGCCGTTGGCCGTGACCAGTCCGTAACGGCCGGGGTTACGGCGCAGGACCTGCACCATCTCGGCGATCGAATGCATCACGTAATTGTTTCCCGGGCCGCCGAAATAGGGCAGGCCGCCGGTCACGGTGAGCGGGATCTCGTCCACTTCGGGCAGGGCCAGTTCCTGCTTGGCGATCTGCACCGCCGAGGGGAAGCAGGAATAGATGTCGAAGAAGGACATATCGGCGACCGTCTTGCCCGCCATGGCGAAGGCCTCGCGCCCCACGGTGCGGATCGCCGGGCTGGAATGGTAATTCACCCGTTCCAGCACGAACCAATGGTCCTTGGCATCGGCGCAGCCGTGCAGATAGACCCATTTCTCCTGCGGGATGCCGAGGCGCTTCGCCTCCGCCACCGTGGTCATGATCACGGCGGCCGACTGGTCGACCTCCATGATCGCGTTCACGAGCTTGGTATAGGGATAGCCGACGAAACGGTTCTGCTTGCTGGGCGTCGTCAGTTCCGCCGCCGTCCGCTCGATCGGGAACCAGGCCAGCGGGTTCTGGGCCGCGACCTTGGTGAAGGGCTCGAACAATTCGCCGATCTTCACCAGATGGGCCTTCAGGCTGCGCCCGCGCTTCGCCCTCAGCGCATTCTCGAACAGGGGATAGACATTGACCGGCGGGAACATGCCGTGGGCCAGCTCGACGGGAAGCGAGCCGTTACGGTCTTCCTCGGTCAGGGTGATCTGGCCGAAGGGGAGATCGATCCCCATCTTCTGCGCCCGCGTGATGGTCGACAGCACCTCGACACCGGCGAGCAGGGCCAGCTTGCACTTGCCCTCCGCGATCTTCTGCGCCGTCTCGTTGACCAGCATCTGGGGCGAATTGCCGCCCACTGCGGTATGCTGGCGGTCGGCCGGATGAGCGCCGATCGCCTCGGCCAGCAGGGCCACGGGATCGTGGTAATTGCCCGACATGAAGCGGACGACGGCGAGCCGGTCGATGCCGGCCAGCGCCGCGTCGGTAATCCCCGCGTCGGCGGCGGCGAGCCTTGCGGCGGCCGTCATCATCTCGATCGGCCCCTTGGCCTCGCGCGGGTCGACATCCTTCTGGGTGATCTGGCCGACGCCGACCAGGATCGGCGTCACATGATCCGACATGTTACTCTCCCCTCGATTTTTCGTTATTGCAGTTCGGAGATCGGCGCCGCCGTGCGGTCGTAGCCCGCTTCGGCCGGCACGATCAGATATTGCCCGTCGGCCCGGTCCTCGAGCCAGGGCAGCACCGTGATGATCGGCGTCGCGACCGCCCGCGCCAGGGCGCCTTCGACGGTCGTGTCGCGGGTCAGGACCGAAAGGTTCATCCGCGTCGGGAAGATCACCGAGCGGCGCCCGGCGGCCGCATCGTCGAGTGCCACCTGGGGCCGGATCCAGACGCTGTCCACCGTCTCGCCGCCGTCGTGCAGGGCGAGCTGGTCGGCCGGTGCCGTCGCCAGGAAGAAATGGGTGTCGAAACGCTTCGGCATGAAACTCGGCGTCACCCAATGGGAATAGCGGATGAGACGGTCGAGGGCGAGGGTCAGGTCCTCCCCCTCGACGACATCGAGAATGCCGATCTCGCCCTTGGCGAGCGGCGCCCGCCAGCGCGCCTCGATCGTGGCGAGACGCGCGGCGTCCACCAGCTCGCCGCCGCCGGCCGGCCGGGCCAGCAAGACGCCGCATTCCTCGAAGGCTTCGCGGATGGCCCCCACGGCGAAGGCGGTGAGATCGGCGCCGATCACCGGATTGGCGGAGAGCCGGGGCAGCAGCCCGGGGGCGGAGTCCCGCTCGTCCACCTTGCCGCCGGGAAACACCAGGGCGCCACCGGCGAAATCGATCTGGTGGTGGCGCTGGACCATGAAGACTTCGAGCCCGCCCGCGCCGTCGCGGAGCAGGAGCACGGTGGCGGCGGGGCGCAGGCGGGCTTCGGTCATCTCATCAGGCCTTCAGAACGGCTTTGCCGTTGTTGATCGCGATCACGTCGCGTTCCACCACACGGGTGCGGAACGAGACCACGTCGCCGTCGCGCCACATCTGGGTTTCCAGCGTCTCGCCCGGGAACACCGGGGCCGAGAAACGGGCGTTGAATTCGACGATCTTCGTCGGGTCGAAGTCGCAATAGGCTTCCACGACGGCACGGCAGGCGTTCCCATAGGAGCACAGCCCGTGCAGGATCGGGCGCGGGAAGCCGGCCATCTGGGCGAAATTGGGATCGGCGTGCAGCGGGTTGCGGTCGCCCGACAGGCGATAGATCAGCGCCTGCGAGGGCAGGGTCTTGTAGGCGACCGCCTTTTCCGGCTCCCGCTCGGGCAGCTTGTGGGGCTCCGGCCCGCCGCCGGCCGGGCCGCCGAAGCCGCCGTCGCCGCGCGCGAAAATGGTCATGCCGAGGGTCACCAGCAGCTCGCCCGTCGCCTTGTCGCGGATCTCGGTGTCGGCCAGGATGATGGCGCCCTTGCCCGGGCCCTTGTCGTAGCACCCGGTGATCTTGCCGGTGCATTCGATGGTGCCTTCGGAGGGCAGCGGCTTGTGCACCGTCAGGCGTTCCTCGCCGTGCACCACCATGATGAAATTCACGTCCGACTTGGCGAGCAGCGTATTGTCCCAGGCCACCACGGTCGCCTGGGTCGGCAGTGCCTTCAGGCCGTTCTCGTAGACGAAGGGCAGTTCGTCGGCATTCAGCGGGTCCTGGCCCATGCCGAGGCCCAGGGCATAGAGCATGGTCTCGCGGTCGCTATAGCTGACGGTCCAGGGGCCGGACGTCAGCTTCATGATCTTCTCGTAGTCGATCGCCACTTCTCTCTCCTCGTTATTGGGTCAGCAGTTGACCGCTTCTATAGGCAAGGGGCACGGCACCCGCGACCTTGACGACGGGCAATCCGGGTCGGGCCAGGGGGTGGCCGGCGCGGGCGAAGACCACGCCGCCGGTCCGGGCCACCAGGGGGATGCGGGCGCCGGTCACCGGGTCCAGCACTTCGGCCACCGTGTCGCCGGCACTGACCCGGTCGCCCGCCTTCACATGGAACAGCAGGATGCCGCCGACCGGCGCTTCGATCATGTCGGTGCCGTCGAGGGGGGTCCCCTCGCAGGCGGCGGGCGGCAGGGGACCGGGGTTGCCGGCGATCAGGCCGCGGCGCTGGAGGAAGCGGAACAGGGCGGCGGCATCCTTGGCCGCGAGATTGTCGGCCACGTCGAGGTCGCCCCGCAGTTCGACCGTCGCCGAAAGGCAGGCGGGCGGGATCGGGCAATCGGGGAAGCGGCGCGCGAGCTGCCACCAGAGCCCGCCCACCGCCTCGTCGAAAGGCTCGCCGCCCGATACATCGGCCAGCAGCACGGCACGGGCCTGGAGCTCGGCCGAGAGGTCGGCGGCGCCGGGCCACAGATCGTTGCCGAGATAGAGATGCATCACCGCGACATCGTCGCAGTGGAGGTCGAGGGCGATGTCGGCATCGACCGCCAAGCGCATCAGGGAGAGCCGCAGGTGCTCGATCTCGGATTTCGGCGTCCGCGCCTCGAGCAGGCGGCGGGCGCAGGCGCGGATCAGGTCGACGTTGCCGGCGGCATCGTCGGTCAGGCGCTCGCCCACCAGGTCGCCGATCGCCTGGGCGAGGCCTGGATAATGGCGGTTGAAATTGCCGAGACTGTCGAAATCGAAGCGCCCGGCGTGGCGGCCGAACAGATATTGGGACAGGCCGATCGGATTGGCCTGGGGCACCACCAGGATCTCGCCGGTGATGCGGCCGGCCGCTGCCGCCTCGTCCAGCAGGGCGAGGAGGTGCTGCACGACGACGGCGCCCGGCAGTTCGTCGGCATGGAGCCCGGTCTGGAGATAGGCCTTGGGGCCCGTGCCCGCCTGGCCGTATCGATGCACGACGATCTCGCGCCGGGTGCCCGGGCTCGACGCCATCAGCGAGATCGCTTCCGTCTGCCGCTTCTGCACGCCAACCTCCCAGATCGCCGGAGGCTTTCGTGCAACGCTCGCAAGGGCCTGTCAAGTCGGGGCGGGCGGACGTCGCGTCCGCCTCGGCCCCAGCGAAGCCCTTTAGCACGGCCGGCCGCCATGCTAAGCCCAAGGCAAAACGAGGAGAGGCTCCCATGGCATATGAGGCATTCGCGGTCGAGGTGAAGGATCACGTCGCCCACCTGCAATTGAAACGGCCGGACCAGCTCAATACGATGATCCCGGCCTTCTGGACCGAGATCAAAGCGATCTTCGAGACGCTGGCGGAAGATCCCGCGGTCCGCGTCGCCGTGATCTCCTCGACCGGCAAGCATTTCACCGCCGGCATGGATCTTTCCGTCTTCGGCAGCTTGGTGCCCCAGACCAGCGACCAGGGCCGCCTGCGCGAGAATTTCCGCCGCCTGATCCTGAACATCCAGGATTGCTTCAACGTGATCGAAAAGGCGCGTTTCCCGGTGCTGGCGGCGATCCAGGGCGGCTGCATCGGCGGCGGCGTCGACATGGTGACCGCCTGCGACGCCCGCTACTGCTCGGCCGACGGCTTCTTCCAGATCGCCGAAATCAACATCGGCATGACCGCCGACGTCGGCACCCTGCAACGCCTGCCCCATCTGATCCCCCAGGGCATGGTGCGCGAGCTGGCCTATACCGGGCGGCGCCTGACGGCCAAGCGGGCGCTCGAACTCGGCCTGGTCAACGAAGTCTTCGAGAGCCACGAAGCCCTGATCGAGGGTGTGATGGCGGTCGCGCGCGAAATCGCCGGGCACAGCCCCCTCGCCATCGCCGGCACCAAGGAAATGTTGAACTATACCCGCGACCATACGGTGGCCGACGGGCTCAACTATATCGCGACCTGGAATGCCGCCATGTTCATCGGCAATGATATGGGCGAAGCCCTGGCGGCCCGCGCCCAGAAGCGCGACCCCGTCTATGAGGACCTGCAGCCGGCGACAAGGAAGATCTTCGGCTGAACACGGAAGGAGAGACAGGTGAAGAGATCGGCCGCCGCCCTGCTGCTCCTGCTGGCCTCGGCCGGGCCGGCGGCGGCTACCGTGGGCGATACCACGGCAGCCACGGTCTCGATGACGGTCAATCCCAATTGCATCGTCAGTGCCACCAATCTCGCCTTCGGCAGCTACAATCCGCTGTCGCCCTCGCCGACCGACGGCGCCAGCACGCTGCAGATCCGCTGTACCTATCTGACCGTCTGGTCGATCAAGTTGAACCAGGGTACCGGCAGCGGCGCCACCATCAGCCAGCGCCGCATGACCCGCACGGCGAGCCCGCCGAGCGGCACCCTGACCTATTCCCTCTATACCGATGCGGCCCGCATCGTGCTCTGGGGCGACGGGCTGACCGGGGTCAGTGCGGTCGGCTCGGGCACCGGATCGTGGCAGACGGTGAATGTCTATGGCCGCATTCCGACCGGCCAGTTCACGGCCGCCGGCAGCTATTCGGATACGATTTCGGTGACTGTCAATTACTGACGAGATTGTTAACCAATATTTATACCAATTCGACTGAAGATGCTTCCATTGTTGGAACAGCGCCCAGGGCGGGCGCCTAACGGTGGAGATCCAAGATGCGTGCGGCAAAGCGGCTCGGCCTGGCAGTGGGCCTTGCACTGCTGGCATCGATGAATGCTCAAGCGGCGAGCGACCACAGCGGCGGCACCTTCGACGTGACGGCGACGGTGACCGCCTCCTGCGCCACCTCGATCAGCACGCTGGCCTTCGGGACCTACGACCCGGCTTCCGCCAGCACCGGCTCGACCACGCTTTCGGTCACCTGCACCAACGGCACGGCCTATCGGATCGGCGCCGACAAGGGCACCTACGGCTCGGCCGTCACGGCCCGCGAGATGAAGGCGACGGGTGCCGACCTGCTGGGCTATTCGCTCACCATCGGCACCAACGGCGGCACGCACCTCGGCTCCAACTGGGGCAACGACACCGCCGCCGGCTCCGACACGGTGGATGGCACCGGCAGCGGTTCGGCCCTCAGCGTGACCATCAACGGCAATATCGCGGCCGGGCAATATGTCGCCCCGGGCGCCTATTCGGACACGGTGACGGTCACTGTCTGGTATTGATGTGCGCCGCGCATCCTCTAACCTGACTGCGACGAGGCGCTGCAGGGGGGATGTCATGAGTCGGCTTTGGCCCGCGCTGGCCCTGGCAGCCGTGATCGGGGCCGCAACCACGGTGCCGGCCGCGGCGAGTTCGATCCAGGTCTCGCCCATCAGGGTCGAGCTTTCGGCGGATCAGCCGGTGCTGGCGGTCTATGTCACCAACAACGGCTCGAACTCCCTGCTGGTGCAGGCCTCGGTCGAGAGTTGGACACAGGTCGGGGGAGAGGATCGCCATGCGCCCACGCGCGATGTCCTTGTCAATCCGCCCCAGTTCCGCCTCGCCCCGGGCGAGAAGCAGATCCTCCGTTATGGCTTGGTCAACCGCCAGCTCGGCAGCGGCGGCATCGAGGCGAGCTACCGCGCCTTCCTCCAGGAAATCCCGGAAACCCCACCGGTCGGCGGCGCCACGCTGCAGACCGTGCTGCGCATTTCGATCCCCGTCTTCATCGCGCCCGCCGGCGGGGCCAAGCCGGCCGGCGCCTGGTCGTCGCCCGCCCCCGGCGTGCTGCGCTACCAGAACACGGGCAATGTCCACCTCCAGCTCGGCAAGATGCGCGTGGTCTCAGGCGCCAAGACGCTGGCCACGATCGATGTCGGCGGCTACGTCCTGGCGGGGCAGAGCCACGACTGGCAGCTCTCCGGTCTCGGCGCCCTGCCGGCCGGTGCGCATGTCGTCGCAGAGAGCGATGCCGGTGCGGTGGACCAGTCCGTCACGCCCCCGTGACCTGCTGCCCGCCCTGGCGGCGGGCCTGGCGCTCTCCCTCGTCGGGGCGCCGCAGCAGGGCCATGCCCAGGGAACCGGCGACGACGTTCTTTTCGTCAGCTTCGAAGTCAACGGCCGCACGGCGGATCTCGCCGCCGTGGTGCATCGGCGGAACGGCGACTATCTGATCCGCGACGCCGACCTGGCGGCACTCCGCCTGATCGTGCCCGAAGGCCCGGGGATCGAGATCGACGGCGACATCTTCCGCCCCCTCTCCGCCCTGCATCCGGCCAAGGTGACGCTGGACGAGACGCGCCAGGTGCTGATCCTCGAGGTGCCGCCCGCCGCCATGCAGGCGAGCGCCGTCAACCTGGGCCGCCGGATGGGCGCCCTGCCGACCTCGTCCGACTGGTCGCTGTTCCTGAATTACGATTCCACCGTGAACTCGACCGACACCGGCACGGTGGGCAGCGGGGCTGTCGAAGCCGCGCTGGCCGGCCCCTATGGCACCTTCCTGACCAGCGGCCTCGGCCAACTCCGCCTCGACGGCGGCGGCGACAGCCGGAGCGAGGACCACGGCCTCCGCCTCGAGACCAGCTACACCTACGACGACCCGGCCGCGCAGACCCGCTTCCGCCTGGGCGACAGTATCTCGGGCTATTCCACCTTCGGGCGGCAGATCCGCTTCGGCGGCGTGCAGTTCAGCTCGGATTTCGACCTGCGGCCCGGCCAGTTCACCTTCGCCGCCCCGGGGCTTTCGGGCTATCTCGACAATGCCTCGACCGTCGCCCTCTATATCGACAACGTCCTGCGCTATACCGGCGATCTGCCGGCCGGGCCCTTCTCCTTCGCCGACCTGCCGGTGACCACCGGGGCGGGGGAGACGCGCCTCGTCGTCACCGATCTCCTGGGCCGCGAGCAGGTGGTGACTTCGTCCTATTACGTGAGCGCGGATTCGCTCGCCGCCGGCAAGCGGGAGTTCTCCTACGAATTCGGCGCCCGGCGGAAGAATTACGGCAGCGCCAGCGACGATTACGGCGCCGCCTTCGCCGCCGCCACCCACCGCCTCGGCCTGACCGACTGGCTGACCGCCGAAGCGCACGGCGAATGGGAGAGCGACCGCTGGCAGGCCGGCCTGACCGGCGTCGTCGTTCTGCCCCGTGTCGGCCAGCTCTCCGGCACTTACGCGCGCTCCGACAGCGAGCAACTGGGCGAGGGCTGGCTCTGGAACGCCGGTTTTCAGCGCCTCGGCTCGCTCGGCTCGCTCTCGCTCCTGTGGGAACGGGCGAGCGACGGCTTCAGCCAGTTCGACAGCGACCTGATCGATCCCGAGGACGCCCGCCTGATCGGCCGCGCCCAGGCCAATGCCGGCCTCACCTTCGGCCGGCTCGGCAATCTCTCGGTCGGCTACGGCAGGCTCCGCTATTCCGACGGGACGACGCCCGAAGTCGCCACCGCGACCTATTCGGTGCGCCTGACCGACCGCACCACGATCAACCTGATCGGCGCCGAAACCCACAGCGGCGCCACCGGCACCGACGAGCGCCGGCGCAGCGTGGCCCTCACCTGGACCACGGTGCTGGCGCCCCGGCGCAGCACCAACCTGCAAGTCCAGCAGAGCGGCGGCACCACCACGGGCTCGGTCGACTATCATCAGCAGCGCGACGGCCTCTATGGCTTCGACTATACGGTGCGCGGCGATTTCGGCGACGAGGATACGCTGAACCGGGCGATCGGCCGGCTCGACCTCGCCACCCATTTCGGCGACTTCGCGGCGATCGGCAGTGCCGACAGTACCCGCGAAGCGCTCCAACTCTCGGCCAGCGGCGGGTTGGTCGCGGCCGGCGGCGGGCTGTTCCCGAGCGAGCGCATCTATGATGCCGCCGCCGTCGTCACCGTGCCGGACTATCCGGGCGTCACCGTCTACAAGGACAACCAGCCGGTCGGCAAGACCGGCGAGGACGGCCGCCTGCTCATCCCCAATGTCCGCGCCTACGAAGAAAACGAGATCCGCCTGGAGCCGAGCGACCTGCCGATCGACGCCACCGTCTCCTCCGACCGGGTGCTGATCGTGCCGCGGGCGCGCGGTGCCGTGGTCGCCCGCTTCCCGGTGAAGCGCCAGGCGAGCGCCGTCGTCGTGGTCACCAGGGCCGACGGCAGTTACCCGCCGGCCGGCGCCACCGTGACTTTCGAGGGCGGCGTCGATCCTTCCTTCACCGGCTATGACGGCGAGGTCTTCGTCTCCGACCTGTCGCAGCCGGTGACCGGCACCATCGCCTTCAACGGCATCCTCTGCCGCTTCGAAGCCCCGGCCAAGCCGGCGGACAGCGAAGCCCTGCCCCGCCTCGGTCCCGTGGCCTGCCGGGAGGAAGCGCCATGAGACGGCTCGTCCTGCTCGCCCTCCTGCTCGCCTGCGGGCTCTTCCTGCGCGAGGCGCCGCCGGCCCGGGCCTCGACCACCATCTATTGCGGCCTGCTCGCCACCTGCACCTGCACCATGACGGCCCCGAGTTCGATCAATTTCGGCGTCTATGATCCCTTCGGCAGCACGGATGCCACGGTCTCCGGCACGGTCTCGGTCACCTGCACCAGCTTCGGCGTGATCTCGGGCGGGGTCAGCTACGAGATTCACCTGACCGCGGGCAGTTCGGGCAGTTTCGCGGCGCGCAAGATGAACCCGTCCGCGGGCGGCGGCCAGGCGACCTACAACATCTACAAAGACAGCGGCTACGCGACCGTGATGGGCGACGGCACGGGATCGAGCGGCGTCTATTCCTACACCTGTTCGATCGGCCTGCTCGGCCTCCAGGGCGGCTGCGTCGCCAATTTCAACTATTACGGCAGGGTGCCCTTCGGCCAGTCGACCCTGGCCCCCGGCACCTTCACCGATACGCTGGTCTGGAGTTTCAACTATTGAGGAACGACATGACGAGCCCTGGGGCCAGGCGCCCGTTCCGCCGCCTGCTGGCGTTCGCCGCCCTGCTCTGCCTGCCGGCGGTCGCCGCCCCGGCGGACCAGTTGGGCACGGCCGAACCCGGGCCGAATGGCCGCTTCCGCATCGCCACCCTGCGCGTCGAAGCCCAGGTCGAGCCGCGCTGCGGCGTCTCGGCGCTGGGCGCCACGGATCAGGCCGCCCAGATCGGCGTCGACTGCACGACGGCGCGGAGTTGCGTCGCCGTGGCGCGGGTCGACGGTGGCCGCAACCTGACCGCCACCGGCGAGGGGCGCTGTTCCCTCAGCCGGACCGTGCGGATGGCCGCCAATGCGGCCGCCCGGGTGGTCGAAATCGAATTCTGAACCCTATTGCACGGGCATGCCGGGCAGGCCGCCCATGCCCTGGAGCATCTGCTGCATCGGGATCACCCGGACACCCGGCGGCACCTTGAAGCGGGCCGGGTCCTGCGCCGCGAAGGAAACCTTGGTCGCGGTCAGGACATAGGTTTCGCCCTGTTCGACCGTCTCCGAATAGAGCATCACGTTGTCGGCCGTGAGGCAGACCTTGGAACGGGCCGAATCCTTGCCGATGGTGCCGACCGCGTCATAGAGCGTGCAGCCGACCCCGGCCACCGTCTTGGCGCCGATCGCGGTCAGCTTCACGTCGGCCTCCGTCATCATCTGCTGCGGGCTCATGCCGGCGCCGGGCGCCCCGGGCAGGCCGGGCATGGGCTGGCTCATGTCGACCTCGAAGGCCATGGGCATCGGGGTTTCCATCAGCATGATCATGCGGTCGCTGTGCAGGTCCATGATGCCGGTCATGGCCTGGCCCTGCTCGTGCATGTCGACCCGGGTCCAACCGGCGTGATGGGCCATGTCCATGACATGGCCGCCCGGCTGCATCTGGTAGGTGATGGCGTAATCGACCCTGGGCAGGGGCATCTGGTCCGCCGCCGCCGGCAGGCTCCAGAGCCCGGCAAGGGCGAGGGCGATCGAAGCGGCGCGAGCCATGTCATTTCCTCCTGATTTGCGGCCGACCCTGCCACGGCCGGCCAGTGAAGACAAAGTCACGGCATCGACGGCATGTCCATCACCTGGACACCCGGCGGCAGAGCGAAGAGGGCCGGGTCCTGCGGCCCGATCTCGACCGCGGTGGCGGTCAGCACGAAGGGCTTGCCGCGGTCCTGCGACACCGATTCGAGCAGCACGCGATCCTCGGTCAGGCACACGCGGGAATGCACCGGCGCCCCGCTGGACGATTCACAGACCGCCTCGTAGACGGTGCAGGTGAGCCCGGCGATCACCTTGGTGCCGAGCGGCTGCGGCTCGACCGCGACATCGGTGGCGAGCCCCGCCGCACCATCCTTGAACGACGCCCCGCCCGGCATCGGCCGCCGCATGTCCATCCGCATCGCCATGCCCTGGAGCAGCATCAGGATCTGCTGCGCCGCCGGATCCATCAAGATCACCGCCGTCTGCCCCTCCGCCGTGGTCTCCATCCGGATCTTGCCGCCATGATGCGCCATCCGCATGGTCTCCCCGTCCGGATCGAGCCGGTAGGACGCGACATAGTCCACCCGCGGCGCCAACATCTCCCGCGCCAGCGCCGGCGAAACGGACCCCAGACCGGAAACACCCAGCGCCAGCACCGCAGCCATCAGACTCACCAAGAAACGCATCTTCATCCTCACGTCGAATTCTGGCGGGAGGATGGCATGGAAGGCGGCGGAGGTGCGGTGACGGTGGTCACGCTAGGTTGGAGCACCTATCGGAAACGAGCGGTCCAATCCAGACCACATGGTTCAATCCAAATGAAACCGCAGGTGCAGCCGCGCAGGGGCTATTCGCACGCATTAGGATCCCTCGCAAATTCGCAGGAGCGACCGCCAACTCTAGCCGCGCCGCGATCGTCATCTGCGGCATGCTCACATGACAACGCCATGATCTTCTGCAAAAATGAGGAATGCTCCAGGTGAGCGCCTAGGGATGTACGTGCAGGTCTATGCCTAAGGTCAACCCCAAGATTTTGATATGGGCGCGCGAGAGCGCAGGCTTCACGCTTGAGGATGCGGCACGCGCTATTGGCCTCAGCGGAGAGCACGCATCTGCGCGGCTGGCAGAGATGGAGGCCGGGGAGCGGAGCCCCAGCCGTCCACAATTGCTCAAAATGTCTGAACGTTACAGGCGCCCGCTTCTGGCCTTTTATCTGTCGGCGCCCCCACCGCCGGCGCCACGCACACACGATTTTCGGACTTTAGGAGATCAAGAGACCGGCTCCGAGGCGATCATTGAAGCGCTTATCCGCGACGTCAAAACACGCCAAGCATTGGTTCGCGGCGCTCTAGAGGATGCGGACGAAGCCGAACCACTCTCATTCGTCGCTTCGGTGCAACCCGATCAAGGGGTCAACGCACTCGTGGCCGCGATGCAAGGCGTACTCGCGTTTGATCGCACCTCTTATCGGCGGGCACGGTCAATCGACGATGCCTTTAAAGTGCTGCGAGATGCAGTCGAGGCAGTAGGCGTTTTTGTCCTTTTGGTAGGCAATCTTGGACATCACACGTCTAATCTGAGCCCGGGCGTGTTCCGAGGAATGGCGATCGCGGATCCGATAGCTCCTTTCATTGTAATCAACGAGACAGACTCCCGGTCTGCTTGGCCCTTCACCTTGCTCCACGAGTTCGGGCATATCCTGATGGGCGAGAGCGGGATCAGCGGCTACGACAGCGACCAAACAATCGAACGGCTATGCGATGACGCCGCCGGGCGACTCTTACTCGACCGAGACGAACTTCGGACGATCCCCCGTACAGCGCATGTCGACGCACTTGTCGACGAAATTGGGACGTTCGCCAGTGTGCGGAAGGTCAGCCGCAAAATGGTGGCTTATAACCTATTGCGTGCCGGGTTCATATCGATAGCGCTCTATCAGAACCTCGCTACTCGCTTTGATGCAGACCGTCTGGAGTTTGCTCGACGTGCGACAAGCGGTGGCGCCCCAGATTACTATGTAGTGCGTCGGCACCGTGTTGGTCAGGGGCTCCTTCGGCTTGTCAACCGAATGCTTGCCGAAGGGGCACTCTCAACCACAAAGGCAAGTAAGGTCCTTGGCGTTAAGGCGACCGCGGTCAGCCGCATGACTGAACGCGCAGCTTAGAGGCTCTGGATTGTTGTACCTCCTGGACGCCGACACGTTGATCACCGGAGACCGCAAGGCCTACCCACTGCGCCGTTTCCCCGTCTTTTGGGAGTGGTTGCAGCACCAGGGGACGATCGGGAATGTCAAAATACCGCTGGAGCAATTTGAAGAAATTGTCGTTGGCCGCGGTGAGCTTGTTGATTGGCTATGCTCTGCCGAGAGTCGAGCCGCACTAATATTAAATGAGGAACTTGATCCAGCTCTGATTGCCGATACGACACTCACGGGCTACGGGGTCCTTGACGAGAATGGCGTCGAACAGGTCGGACGCGACCCGTTCCTCATTGCGTACGGACGAGCTGTGCCGGGCGAGCGGACTGTCGTTACCTTTGAGGTCTCGAAACCCGGCAAGCGAGGGGCCAACCGCAAAGTGCCCGACGTCTGTCGCGATTTCGGCGTACCGTGCTGCTCACTTTACGAAATGATCGAAGTTTTGGATTTTACGACAAATTGGCACCGTTGACGCATTTATGTGGGCATAACAGCGCTGGATCTACTGCAACTCGTAGAAAAATGAACGAACGCAAATGTGACAGGAAGCTGGGACTCAGACAGCCCCTCCCGTAGATGTGCCGTGCACGCTAGTTATTCCCTCTCCCCTTGCCCCCGCCTCCCATTCCATGCACCCTGCCTCAAAATGACAAATCGTCGGCCAAGCCGGCGGGAGGAGAGGCGATGACCGATATGCCCTTGTTCGATGCCTTGTTGCGGCCGGTGCCGAGCCCCTATTAACGGGTGGCGCATCGGGCGTTTCGGGCCACGTTGCGGCAATGGGTCGAGGCCGAGGTGGCGCCTTTCGTCGATGAATGGGACGAGGCGGGGGCGTTTCCGCGCGAACTCTATGGCAAGGCGTCGGAGATCGGCTTGCTGCGCCTCGGCTTTCCGGAAGAATACGGCGGCATCGAGGGAACCGACCTGTTCCATATGATCGTGGCGACCGAGGAATTGGCCCGGGCCGGTTCCGGCGGCTTGATCGCCAGCCTGATGAGCCATGGCATCGGCGCGCCGCCGATCGCGGCGCTGGGTTCCGACGAGATGAAGGCCCGGGTGCTGCCCGGCATTCTCGCGGGCGAGAAGATTTCGGCCCTCGGCATCACCGAACCCTCCGGCGGTTCGGACGTCGCCAACCTGAAGACCACGGCGCGGCGCGAGGGCGAGCATTATGTGGTCAACGGCGAGAAGGTCTTCATCACCTCCGGCATGCGGGCCGATTACCTGACCACCGCCGTGCGCACCGGGGGCAAGGGCTTCGGCGGCCTCTCCCTCCTGCTGATCGAAATGGCGAGCGAGGGCGTCACCCGCACGCCCCTGAAGAAAATGGGCTGGTGGATGTCGGATACCGCGGCGATCCATTTCGCCGACGTGAAGGTGCCGGCCGAAAACCTGATCGGGCCGGAGAATGCGGGCTTCCTGGGCATCGTGCGCAATTTCAACGGCGAGCGCATCGCGCTGGCGGCCGGCGCCAACGCCTTCGCCCGCGTCGCCCTCGAGGAGGCGATCGCCTGGGCGCGCCAGCGCGTGACTTTCGGCAAGCGCCTGGCCGACCACCAGGTGATCCGCCACAAGATCGTCGATATGGCGCAACGCATCACCGCGACCCAGGCCATGCTGGAAAATCTGGCCTGGCGCGTCGAACAAGGGGATGCGCCGATCGCCGAAATCTGCATGCTGAAGAACCAGGCCACCACCACCATGGAATTCTGCGCCCGCGAGGCGATGCAGATCCTGGGCGGTGCCGGTTACATGCGCGGCGTGAAGACCGAGCGGATCTACCGCGAAGTCCGCGTCAATGCGATCGGCGGCGGCTCGGAAGAAATCATGCGCGACCTCGCCGCGCGCCAACTGGGGCTGTGATCCCCGCGTGAGACGTTACGGGTGACTTGTTGCGACCTTCCCTGGTGATCTTCGACTGCGACGGCGTATTGGTCGATTCCGAAGCCATCGCCAACCGCACGCTGGCCCGGGCGGCGCGCGCCCAGGGCCTCGCCATCGACGAGGGGGAGAGCCGGCGGCGCTTCGTCGGCCTCTCGATGAAATCGGTCGTCGCCCTGATCGAGGAGGCGCTCGGCCGCGCCCTGCCGCCCGCCTGGCTCGCCGATCTGCAGGCCGAGACCTATGCCGAATTCCGCGCCGGCCTCGGCCCCGTACCCGGGGTCCGCGCCGCGGTCGAGGCGATCCAGGCGGCCGGCATCGAAACCTGCGTCGCCTCCTCCGGCACGCCGGACAAGATGGCGCTGACGCTCGGCCTCACCGGCCTCGCGCCCCTGTTCGACGGGCGGGTGTTCTCCGCCGTCGAAGTGGCGCGGGGCAAGCCGGCACCCGACCTCTTCCTCCATGCCGCGGCGCGCATGGGCCATGATCCGGCGCTTTGCGCCGTGGTCGAGGACAGCGTGCCCGGCGCCACTGCCGCGGTCGCCGCCGGCATGCGCGCCCTCGGCTTCACGCGCGAGATCGACGCCGCCCTGCTGGTCGCCACCGGGGCCGAGACCTTTTCCCATATGGCCGACCTGCCCGGCCTGTTCGGACTGGAACCATGACCATCACACCCGAATTCGCCGTCACCTGGCGCGGCGGCACCGACGCCTGGGAATGCGACCAGATGGGTCACATGAACGTGCAGTTCTACGGCGCCAAGTTCGATGCCGCGGAAACCGTGCTGCTGCGCCGCCTGGGGCTCGACGTGGTGGCGCACCCGCGGCGCGCGCTGACCGACCAGATCACCTTCCGCAAGGAAGCCCGCGTCGGCGCCGCCCTCTGGGTGCAGAGTGCGGTGATCGGGGTCGACCATGCCGGTGCAGCACTTCGCCTTCGCCACGTCATGCATCACGCCCCGAGCGGCGATGTCGCGGCCACGGTCGATGCCACCGTGGGCCACCTGCCGCCCGCCGTGCTGGCCGCGGGCGAAGCCCTGCTGCTCGACCCCGAAGCGGTCGGCGCCCCCGCCCTGCCGGAACTGCCGGCACCGGCCGACGGCGTCAGCCTGGAGCGGGCCAAGACCCTCGGCCTGGTCGAGACCGGGATTTCCGCGGCCGGTGCAGACGAGCTTCGCCCCGGCGGCTTCCTCGGGCGGAAGGCCTTCATCGGCCGCCTGTCGGAGGCTGTCGGCCACCTGATCGCGGCCGACAGCCTGTCGTCCGAGGCGCTCCGCGCCCGCCACATCGGCTCGGCGGCCCTCGACTACAAGATCCGCTGGGCGGCCCCGGTCGAGGCGGGCGACGTCGTCGTGCTGCGCTCCGGCGCCTCGGGCACGGTCGGCCGGACCCTGCGCTTCTTCCACTGGATGCTGGACGAGGCGAGCGGCGAGGCGGTCGCCACGGTCGAAATCGTCGCCGTCTATTTCGACATGAAGGCCCGCAAGGCGATCGCCGTACCGGACGAGATCCTGAAGCTGTTCGACGGCCGCACCGTGGCCTGGCCCGGCCCCACGGCCTGAACGGCGCGCCGCCCGGTGACCGCTCGCCATAGCGCCCTTCCCCTCCCGCAGACACCCGTCTAGCCGAAACGGGGGGGCCACACCATATCTCCGGAAAGGGCCGCCCCAGCGGCGTGCCGAAGGAGAAGAGCGATGTCCGGTCAAAAACCCGGCGGCAGTTTCACCGTCTGCCCCCATTGCGCCGCCGTGAACCGCCTGCCGGCCGACAAGCCGGCGAGCGAGGGCCGCTGCGGCCAGTGCAAGGGCGCCCTGTTCGACGGCCACCCGGCCGAAGTGGATGCCGCCGGTTTCGAGCGCCATGTGACGCGCGGCTCGGCCCCCGTGCTGGTCGATGTCTGGGCGCCCTGGTGCGGGCCGTGCCGGGTCATGGGGCCGGCCTTCGCCAGCGCCGCCGCGCGCCTGGAACCGGATTTCCGCCTGCTGAAACTGAACAGCGACGCCGAGCCGGAACTGTCCGGCCGTCTCGGCATCCGCAGCATCCCGACCCTGCTGCTGTTCGCCGGCGGCAAGCGGATCGCCCAGCATTCGGGCGCCATCACCGCTGACCAGATCGTCGCCTGGGCGCGCCAGCAGCTCGCCCACGCCGCCTGATCCCCGACGCCCCCCTCAGGCGCCGAGCCGGCCCTTGGCCGAGCGCAGCCTGCCTTCCGCCGGCACCCGCGTGCCGGCGAGGCCGAGGCCATAGGCCGGCATCCCGGCATAGATACACTCGTAATCCCCGGCCCTGACGACATAGGTCTCGTGCCAGATGCCGACCGCGCCGTCGTTGCCGCCGGCCTTATAGAAGGCGTTCCAGGCCGTCTGGTGCTCGTGCTCGCGGGCATGGGCGAAGCGCTGCAAATGCTCCAGGCTTCGCCAATATTGCACCAGCACGAAATTGCGGATGCCCGGGTGGAAGCGGGCGTGGAGCAGGCCGAGCGAAGGATCGGCCTCCAGCTCCTTGATCATGCGCGGCATCGCCGTGAACACCGGCCACCAGCGGCGCAGGCTGCGAAAGCGGTTGATGCGCATGCCGATCAGGAAGACGACGAAATCGCCTTCCATGCGCACCGTCATCGGCTGTGCTTCGATCACGGCCATTATCGTTCCCCCCGTCCCGACAGGACGGACGATAGTCGCCACGACGGCCGGCCCGGTGCAACAGGCACGGGTGCTCAGCCCCAGGCTGGCGGATGCTGGCCGAGGGCGGCGGCCGGCAACGTAAAGCCCAGCGCCGCCCCCTCGACCGTGAGGGGCGGGCGCAGCCGGCGGGCCGGCCCCCAGGCCGTGGCCTCGATGCCCGGCGCCAGGTCCTCGGCGCTCTCGGGGGTCAGATTGTCTTCGCTCGGCGTGCCGGCCTGGTCGGCCAGGAGCTTGGCCGTCCGGGCCAGCGACAAGCGGGCGCGGCCGCCGCCCAGGCGCAAGGCCCGCAGCGCCGCCGCCGCGATCAGATAGCCGGTCGCGTGGTCGAGGGCCTGGACCGGCAGCGAAACGGGCTTCGACGCACGCCGCCATTCCATCCCCGCCGCGGCGATGCCGGTCGAGAATTGCACCAGGCTGTCGAAGCCGCGGCGGCAAGCCCAAGGCCCCTGGTGGCCATAGGCGTCGAGCGAGACATCGACCAGGCCGGGCCCTATCGCCCGCCGGACCGAAGCCCCGAAGCCGAGCGCCGCCAGGGCATCGGCGCGGTAGCCGTGGATGAGCACGTCCGCCCCCGCCAGCAACCGCTTGAAGACGGTGCGCCCCGCCGCCGTCTTCAGGTCCAGGCGGGCGCAGCGCTTGCCCGCCGTGACCTCCGGCACCACCCCGGGCTCGTCCCAGCCCGGCGGGTCGAGGCGCAGCACCTCGGCGCCGTAGCCGGCCAGGAAACGGGTCGCGACCGGCCCGGCCAGCACGCGGGTCAGGTCCAGCACCCGAAGCCCGGACAGGGGCCGTGGCCCGGCCGGGCGCCAGGTGGTACCGGCCCCCTCCCCGTCCCACAGGATCAGCGGTTCCGCCGCCACCGCCCGGCCCTGGGGATGCGCGGCCCATTCTGCCCTGCTGCGCAGGCGGGCGGCGCACCCCCCGGCCGCGACCACCGCGGCTTCGAGCTCGTCGCCCGCCCACTGCCGTACCGCTTCGGCCACGGCGGCGCGGCCATCGCCGCAGCGGAGCACGGCAAGGGCCACGGCCCGGTGATGCCGGGCATTGGTGTGCAGCTTGATCCAGCCATCCCGGGTTTCGTAGTCGCCGGCGATCGGGTCCCAGGGCGACGGCAGGGCCCAGCCCTCCGGCCGGAGCGAGAAGCCGAACCAGAAGGAGGCGAGGCGCCGATCGACCGTGACCGGACCGAGCCCCGCCAGATCCGACAGGGCGAGGCCGGCCGCGGCGATCGATGCCGCCGCCAGTTCGGTGACCGGGAAGCAGGAAGCCAGATGCTGGTCGCCCGCGAAGACGGCCCGTGCCCCGGCACCCGGCGGCAGCGCCAGGGCGGCGGCGATCTCCTGCAACAGGGCGGGGGCGGTCTGATCGGGCATGGCGTGTCTCCTCGGTCGCCCCACCTGCTTAAGCCCCCTGCCCAAAGCCGATCAATCTTGATAGATATGATCAATATGAAGACATGGCTGGACCGGGACGAAGCCTTGGCGCTGCTGCGGGTGAAGCCGCAGACGCTCTATGCCTATGTCAGCCGCGGCCAGGTGCGGATGGAGCCGGACCCGGCGGATTCACGCCGCAGTCTCTACCACGCCGAAGACATCGCGGGCCTGGCCGGGCGACGGGCCCGCGGCCGCAAGCCGGCGGCGATCGCGGCCAGCGCCTTGGCCTGGGGCGAGCCCGCCCTGCCGACCGGGATTTCCACCGTGCAGCGGGGCCGATTGATCTATCGCGGTCACGACGCGGTCGAACTCGCGCGCAGCGCCACGCTGGTAGAGGTCGCGCAGCTCCTCTGGTCGGCCCCTCGCCCGATCCGCTTCCCCGAAAGCGCCACGCCGGCGGGCGATGTCTTCACCACCGTCGCCGATCTGGCCGCGACGGGCGAGCCGCTGCTGGGCCGAGGTGGCGACGCCCTGTTCCGCGACGGCGAGACGCTGGTCGGTGCCATCGCCGGCTTCTGCGGCGCCGGCCCGGGCGTGGACGCCATTCACCATCGCCTGGCCCGGGGTTGGGGCTGCGGCGAGGCGGCCGCCGAGCGGCTGCGCCTTGCCCTCGTCCTGATGGCCGATCACGAGTTGAATGCCTCGACCTTCGCCACAAGAGTGGCGGCCT
>NZ_JBAZKR010000028.1:0-46429 GCF_041650655.1 Zavarzinia sp. | reverse complement strand
TGGCTCGCGTTGGCGACGAAATCCGCCCGCATGCGCTCGACCCGCTTCGACTGGGTGAGATCGCGGAAGACCAGGGCGGCGACCACGCCTTCGGGCCGCACCTTGTCGAAGGCGACGACCCGGCAGATCAGCTCGCGGGCGACCGGAACGGGCAGGGAAATCTCGATCTCGGCCGCCGGCTCGTCGCCCGCGATCACATCGTCCACCGATTCCAGGATCTCGGGATGGCGCAGCATGGCGGCCAGCGGCCGGCCCACAGGCTCTTCGCCGAACATGGCGCGGGCGGCGCGATTGGCCAGCCTGACCTGATGTTCGGCATCGATCAGAATCAGCGGGTCGGGCAGCAGGTCGAGCACGGCACGGTGGCCGGCCACCGCTTCCTTCAACTCCCGGCTCGCGGCTTTGAGCCGTTCCTCGAGGCGGGCCAGGGCTTCGGCCGATTCGTCGGGTGCGTTCTCCGGCGCCAGCGGTGCGGCACCACCTGGCCGGCGCGGACGCCAGCGCGTGCCGGCGACGGCGGCGAGCGCCAGGCCGGCGCCCGCGACCACGAAGCCCCGCCCCGAAAGGTCGCCGGTCTGCCACAGCACGGCGGCCAGGCCGAGGCCGGCCGCCGGCAGGATGATAGCGAACGGGCGCCGGATCAGCGCCATGGCCGGACCGAGGCTCCGCTCACCGCGCCATATAGGCGGTGAGCGCCGCGAGATTGACCAGGTCCGAGACCGCCGTACCCAGCGGAACGATCTGCACCGCCTGCGACATGCCGAGCAGCAGCGGCCCGATCACCGTGGCGCCGCCCACTTCCTTCATCATCTTGGCGACCGTGATGGAGGTCGAGAGCGAGGGCATGATCAGGACGTTGGCCGGTTCGGTCAGCCGGCTGAAGGGATAGAGCGCCATCAGTTCGCGGTTGAGCGCGACATCGGCCATCATCTCGCCGTCGTATTCGAAATCCGTCTCCTCCTGGTCCAGCAGGGCGACCGCCTCCCGCACCGTGTTGGACGAGGTGCGCGGCCGGTTGCCGAAGTTGGAATAGGACAGGAAGGCGACGCGCGGCACGCGGCCGAAGCGGCGCACGGCATCGGCCGACTGGCGCGCGATATCGGCCAGCGCCTGGGGCGAGGGCTGCTCGTCGACCGCGGTATCGGCGAGATAGATCGTGCGGCCCTTGGCGATCACCACGGAGAGGCCGAAGACGCGCCGGCCCGGCAGCGGGTCGATCACCCGCCGCACGTCCTCGAGCGCGGCCGCATAGCCGCGCGTCAGGCCGGTCACCATGGCATCCGCATCGCCATTCGCCACCATGCAGGCGGCGAAGATGTTGCGGTCGTTGTTGACCAGGCGCTGGCAGTCGCGGTGCATCAGGCCGCGGCGCTGCTGGCGGGCATAGAGGAATTCGGTATAGCGGACGTTATGAGTGGAGTTCCGCGCGTTGTGGATCTCCAGCCCCGCCTCCGCGTCGAGTCCCATGGCTTCGAGGGCGGCGTTGATCCGGTCCTCGCGGCCGACCAGCACCGGGGTGCCATAGCCCGAGTTGCGGAAGGCGAGAGCGGCGCGGATCGTCTTCTCTTCCTCGCCCTCGGCGAAGACGACGCGCTTGGGCTGTTGGCGCACCTCGTCGAAGACACGCTGGAACAGCGCGACGGCGGGATCGAGCCGGGCCTTCAGCTCGTTGCCATAGGCGTCCATGTCGATGATCGGGCGGCGCGCCACGCCGGAATCCATCGCCGCCTTGGCCACGGCCGGCGGCACCCGGCTGATCAGGCGGGGATCGAAGGGCACCGGGATGATGTATTTGGGACCATATTGCGGGCGGGTGCCGGCATAGGCCGCGGCGACTTCGTCCGGCACGTCTTCGCGGGCGAGTTCGGCCAGCGCCTTGGCGGCGGCCATCTTCATCTCGTCATTGATGGTGCGGGCGCGGACATCGAGGGCACCGCGGAAGATATAGGGGAAGCCCAGGACGTTGTTCACCTGGTTCGGATAGTCGGAGCGGCCGGTCGCCACGATGGCATCGCCGCGCACCGCCTCGACCTCTTCCGGCGTGATCTCGGGATCCGGGTTGGCCATGGCAAAGATGATCGGCTGGGGCGCCATCCCGGCGACCATCGCCGAGGTCACGGCGCCCTTGACCGAAAGGCCGAGGAAGACATCGGCCCCCTTCATGGCTTCTTCGAGCGTGCGCCGGTCGGTGGTCACGGCATGGGCCGATTTCCACTGGTTCATGCCCTCGGTGCGGCCCTTGTAGATGACGCCCTTGGAATCGCAGAGAATCGCGTTCTCGTGCGGCAGACCGAGGCGCTTGATCAGCTCGATGCAGGCGATCGAGGCGGCGCCGGCGCCGTTCACCACGACCCGCACGTCCTTGATCGACTTGCCCGCGAGGTCGAGGGCGTTGATCAGGCCGGCGGCGGCGATGATCGCCGTGCCGTGCTGGTCGTCGTGGAAGACCGGGATGTCCATCATCTCGCGCAGGCGGCTCTCGATGATGAAGCACTCGGGCGCCTTGATGTCCTCGAGGTTGATGCCGCCGAAGCTGGGCCCCAGGTATTTCACCGCATTGATGAATTCCTCGACCTCTTCGGTGTCGACCTCGAGGTCGATCGCATCGACGTCGGCGAAGCGCTTGAACAGCACCGCCTTGCCTTCCATCACCGGCTTCGAGGCGAGCGCGCCCAGGTTGCCGAGGCCGAGGATCGCCGTGCCGTTCGAGATCACGGCGACCAGATTGCCCTTCGACGTGTAGTCATAGGCAGTCGAGGGATCGGCGGCGATCGCGTGCACGGGTACCGCGACGCCCGGCGAATAGGCGAGGCTCAGATCGCGCTGGGTCGCCATCGGCTTGGTGGCGACGATCTCGAGCTTGCCCGGGCGGCCCTGGGCGTGGAACAGCAGGGCTTCCTGGTCCGAGACGGCGGTACGCTTGGTGCTCATGTCTTTTTCGACGGCACCCGAAGGGGGTGCCTTGCTCCCTGGAATGGCTCAGCCGGCGGCGCGGCGGGAGCGGACTATCCTATCCTTTCCATTTATTGTCTAGAGGGACACAAAAACTTTTCATTTCTTGTCATCAGCGGCGCAGCCAGACCCAGAACACGCCGCCCGCCAGCAAGCCCCAAAAGGCCCCGCCGATACCCCAGAACGAGATGCCGGAAGCGGTCACCAGGAAGGTGATCAGGGCCGGCTCGCGCTCAGCCGGCACCGCCAGCGCCGCGGTCAGGGCACCGCCGAAAGCACCGACCAGGGCGAGGCCGGCGACCGCCTGGATCAACACCGGCGGGGCCGTTGCGGCGATCACTGTGGCGACGGTCGCCGCCGCCCCGATCACCACATAGGCGAGACCGGCGACCACCGCGGCGAGCCAGCGCCGGCGCGGATCTTCCGCCGCCTCCGGCCCGGCGCAGAGGGCGGCGGTGATCGCGGCCAGGTTGACCGCATGGCCGCCCAGCGGCGCCGCCAACATGGAAACCGCGCCGGTGGCGACGAACAGCGGCCCGGGCACCGGGTGATAGCCGTTGGCCCTGAGCACGGCGAGGCCGGGCACGTTCTGCGACGCCATGGTGACCAGGAACAGGGGCAGGCCGATGCCGACGATGGCTTGGCCGTCGAAGACCGGCATCAGGACTTCGAGATGGGGCAGCAGGGGCGCACCCGCCGGCAGTTCGGCCGCGGCCGAGCCGTCGATCAGCACCGCCGCCACCGTGACCAGCAGGGCGACCGGCATGGCCCAGAGCCGGTTGAGCCGCATCATGACGCCCCAGGCGATCACGATCGGCAGGGCCAGCGCCGGCATCGCCCCGATCGCCTTGAAGGGCGCGAGGCAGAGGCCGAGCAGCACGCCGGCCAGCATGGCCCCGGCGATCGTCCCCGGAATCGCCGCAACCGCCCGCCCGAACGGCTTCCACAGCCCGGCCACCACGACCAGCAGCCCGGCGACCAGGAAGGCACCGGCGGCCGTGGCGAAGCCACCCGCCGGCGCCGCCGTGGTGGCGAGCAGCGCCGCCCCCGGGGTCGACCAGGCGATCGAGACCGGCAGGCGCAATCGGGCGCTCAGCACCGCTCCGAGCAGCCCCATGGCGAGGCAGAGGGCGAGCAGACCGGAAGCCGCCTGCCCGGGGCTCGCCCCCATGGCCCGCAAGCCCTCCAGCACCACGGCGAAGGAGGAAGCGAAGCCGACCACCGCCGCCATCAGCCCCGCCGTCAGGGGCCGCACCCATTCCCGCCGCTCGACCATCGCCATCCCCGGCACAAGAGATCTCGAAAACAGGGGCTCTTCCTAACAGGATTGGATCCAATCGACAATCTGCTTGAATCCGGCACGCCCCCATGGTCTCGTGCCGCCATGGACATCACCCGCCTGATCGAGCGCGACCGCCCGCGCTTCAGAACCGCCACCGCCTTCGTCGAAGCGGTATTGCGGGAAGCGATCCTGACCGGGGCGCTGCCCGGCGGTACTGCCCTTCGGCAGGAGGAACTGGCGGCCGCCTTCGACGTCTCGCGCATGCCGGTCAGGGAGGCGCTGCGCCAGCTCGAAGCCCAGGCCCTGATCGATTTCGCGCCCCACAAGGGTGCCGTGGTGACCGATATTTCGGCCGAGGACGCGGCCGACCATTACGCCATCCGCGCGGCGCTGGAGCCGGCGGCACTCCGCCTCTCCCTGCCCCATCTGACCGCGGCGGATTTCGACCGGGCCGAGGCCCTGATCGCCGAGATGGACTCGGAGGAAGACATCGCCCGCCTGGGCGAGCTCAACCGCCGCTTCCACCTGACTCTCTATGCCAGGGCCGGGCGGCCCCGCCTGCTCGCCCTGGTCGAGCAGCATCTGGCCGCCGCGGACCGCTACCTGCGCTTCCATTTCACGGCCCTCGGCCGCGACCACATGGCCCAGGACGAACACACCGCCCTGCTAGCCGCCGCCCGCGCCGGCGACGCCGCCGGGGCCAGCGCGATCGTGACCCGCCATGTCGAAACCGCGGCCCGCAACATCGAGGCCTTCTTCGCCGCCCGGTAGCATGCGTTTGGGCATACCCGATCTTCGTCATCCAAGCCTAGGGCAGGACTGCCTGGTCACGGAAACGAGCGAGCTACGCCATGGCCTCTGGGCGGTTTTCCTTCCGTCCTCCCTAAGTAAACCTGTCATGGCCGGGACGAGCCCGGCCATGACGATCGGGAGGCGGCCGAGATGTTATGAAACCACCCGATTTCCTTGAACCACGCCGACGCGACTCAGGAGCCGGGCCGACGGGGCGTAAGCGGCCCGCGCAGGGCTGATTCATGCCTCTGGCCGTCATCGCGGCAGCCCCCTAAAGTGCCGCCATGTCGATCGACGCCCTTCCCGAATCGGATGCCGCCGACGCCCTCGACCTGAGCGGCGCGACGCCCATGATGGCGCAATATCTGGCCATCAAGGCGGCCCATCCGGGCTGCCTGCTGTTCTATCGCATGGGCGATTTCTACGAACTCTTCTTCGAAGATGCCGAAGCCGCCTCGGCCGCGCTGGACATCACCCTGACCAAGCGGGGCAAGCACCTCGGCCAGGACATCGCCATGTGCGGCGTGCCGGTCCATGCCGCGGACGCCTATCTCTCACGCTTGATCCGCAAGGGCTTCAAGGTCGCCATCTGCGAGCAGGCGGAAGACCCGGCCGAAGCCCGCAAGCGCGCCGGCAAGACCCTGGTCCGCCGCGAGGTGACGCGCATCGTCACCCCCGGCACCCTGACCGAAGAGACATTGCTCGACGCCCGCGCCAACAACCTGCTGGCCGCCCTGGGCGGGGCGGAGGGCAAATGGGCGCTGGCCTGGGCCGACGTCTCGACCGGACTGTTCGAGGTGATGGCGGTGCCGCCCGAGCAGATCGGCGCCGAACTGGCCCGTCTCGCCCCGGGCGAACTGCTGCTGTCGGACCGGCGGCTGGACGATCCGGCGATCCGGGCGCTGGACGGCGCCTTCGACGACCGCGTCACCCCCCTGCCCGCCGCCCGCTTCGATTCAGGGGCCGCCGAACGCCGGCTCAAGGAGATTTTCGGGGTTGGCACGCTCGACGGCTTCGGTCCCTTCGGACGGGCCGAACTGTCAGCGCTGGGCGCCCTGCTCGCCTATGTCGAGCTCACACAGAAGGGCAAACTGGCCCGCCTGCGCCCACCCCGCCGGGTCGCCGCCGGCTCGACCATGGCGATCGACGCGGCCACAAGGCGGAGCCTCGAGTTGATCCAGGGGCCGGACGGCGGCCGAAGCGGCAGCCTGCTCGCGGTGATGGACGAGACGGTGACCGGGGCCGGCGCCCGCCTGCTCCGCCAATATCTCTCCGCCCCCTTGACCGAGGCGGCGGCGATCGACCGCCGGCTCGACATGGTCGACCACCTGCTCCGCCAGGACCAGCTCCGCCGCGATCTCCGGACAGCGCTGCGCCGCCTGCCGGATCTCGAACGGGCGCTCGCCCGCCTCGCCCTCGGCCGCGGCGGGCCGCGCGATCTCGCCGCCATCGGCCAGGGCCTCGCCCTGCTGCCCGAGGTGGCGGCGCTCTTCGCCACCGCCGACCTGGCGCCGCCACCCGAAGGGCTCGAAGCGGCGCTCGACCGCTTCGGCGATCATGGCGACTTGGCCGCGCGCCTGACCGAAGCCCTGGTGGCCGAGCCGCCGGCGCTGGCCCGCGACGGCGGCTTCGTCGCCCCCGGCTGGCACCCCGGCCTCGACGAGGAACGGAGCCTGCGGGACGAGGGCCGCCGCCTGGTCGCCGCCCTCGAAGGCCGGCTCCGGGCCGATACCGGGATCGGCGCCCTCAAGATCCGCCACAACAATGTCCTCGGCTATCACATCGAGGTGACGCCGCTGCATGCCGACAAAATGGCGGCGGATGCCCGCTTCATCCATCGCCAGACCCTCGGCAGCGCCGTCCGCTTCACCACGGTAGAGCTCAGCGAATTGGCCGACCGCATCGCCCGCGCGGGCGACAAGGCGATCGCCCTCGAAGTCGAAATCTTCGACGGCCTGGTCGCACAGGTGATGGCGGCGGCGGGCACGATCGGCGATGCCGCGGCCGGCCTCGCCGAGATCGACGTCGCCGCCGGCCTGGCCGAACTCGCCGAGCGGCGGCGCTACACCCGCCCCCATGTCGACGACGGCACCGGCTTCTCGATCGAGGCCGGCCGCCATCCCGTCGTCGAAGCCGGCTTCGGCCCGGGACGGGAGGGCGATTTCGTCGCCAATGATTGCGACCTCGGCGAAGGCTCTCGGCTCTGGCTGCTGACCGGCCCCAATATGGCGGGTAAGAGCACCTTCCTGCGCCAGAACGCGCTGATCGCGGTGATGGCCCAGATGGGCAGTTTCGTGCCCGCGGCGCGGGCCGAGATCGGCGCGGTCGACCGGCTGTTCAGCCGCGTCGGCGCGGCCGACGACCTCGCCCGCGGGCGCTCCACCTTCATGGTCGAGATGGTCGAGGCGGCGGCGATCCTGAACCAGGCCACCGCGCGGAGCCTGGTGATCCTGGACGAGCTCGGCCGCGGCACCGCGACCTACGACGGGCTCTCGATCGCCTGGGCCGCGATCGAACATCTGCACGACGTGAACCGCACCCGCGCCCTCTTCGCCACCCATTACCACGAGCTGACCGTGCTGGCCGAGAAACTGGCCGATGTCGCCGCCCATACCGTGAAGGTCCGGGAATGGAAGGGCGATGTCGTCTTCCTGCACGAAGTCGTCAAAGGCACGGCCGACCGTTCCTATGGCATCCAGGTCGCCAAGCTGGCCGGTCTGCCGCCCGCCGTGATCGCCCGCGCCGAAGACGTCCTGCACCGCCTCGAATCGGGTGCCGCCGGCCCCGCTGGAGGCCGGCCCGACATGGCCGCGCTGGCCGCCGACCTGCCCCTCTTCGCCGCCGTCGCAGCGCGCCCGAAACCGGCCGCAGCCCCCGCCGACCCCAAGGCGGCGGCGCTGGCCGAGGCGGTGAAAGCGCTGAACCCGGACGACATGAGCCCCCGGGAAGCGCTGGACGCGCTCTATCGCCTGAAGGGAATCGCGACAGGCGGGCCGCATTAAGCGACGGGAAACCCGGCGCCGGTAGGCTGCCGCGACTGGTCGCCGTATCGACTTCCAGCCCTCCCTGCCTTACCTATAGGGGTCGAGGAGCCCGAGGACCGAATGGACATCACCGTCAAGCACCGCCGAGCGATCGTCGACCGGAAGGAACTGATCGAAGCGCTGGAGGCCATTGCCGCCGAAGCGGCGACGCCGGAAGCGATGCGGGCCGGCCTGGTGCAACGCCTCAAGAAGGCATTGGCGGACGGACGGGCGGAATGCCGGCGCCGGCTGGAGGCGGACGAGGCGAGTGGGCGCGAGACCGCGGCCGGCCTCTGCCATCTGGTCGATCAGATCGTGCGCACGCTCTATGACTTCGTGCTCGGCCATATCTATCCCCTGGTCAATCCGACCGCGGGCGAGCGGCTCGACCTCGTCGCTCTCGGCGGCTATGGACGGGGCGAGCTGGCGCCGGGCTCGGACGTCGATATCCTGTTCCTGCTCCCCTATAAGCAGACGCCCTGGCACGAGCAGGTCATCGAATACATGCTCTATACCCTGTGGGATCTGGGGCTGAAGGTCGGCCATGCCACCCGCTCGGTCGACGACTGCATCCGCCTCGCCCGCCAGGACCAGACGATCTGCACCGCGCTGCTCGAGATGCGCTGGCTGTGGGGCGACCAGAAGCTCTACACCGAATTGAAGGAGCGCTTCGGCCGCGAAGTGATGGCCGGCACAGGCGCCGCCTTCGCCGAGGCAAAGCTCAAGGAACGCGACGAGCGCCACCGCCGCCTGGGCGACTCGCGTTACACGGTCGAGCCCAACGTGAAAGAGGGCAAGGGGGGGCTGCGCGACCTGCACACCCTCTGGTGGATCGCCAAATATGTCCACCGGGTGGACGACGCCGCCGAACTCGTCACCAAGGGCGTCCTCTCGGCCGACGAATACCGCCGCTTCGTGAAGGCGGAAAATTTCCTCTGGAACGTGCGCTGTCACCTGCACTTCCTGACCGGCCGGCCGGAGGAACGCCTGACCTTCGACGTCCAGCCCGAACTCGCCCGCCGCCTCGGCTATACCGACCACGCCGGCACCAGGGGCGTCGAGCGCTTCATGAAGCACTATTTCCTCTTCGCCAAGGATGTCGGCGCGCTGACCCGCATCTTCTGTGCGAACCTGGAGGAAGAAGCGCGGCGCAAGCCGACCAAACTGAAACTCCTGAACCTGTCGCGCCGGGCGAAAACGCTGGAAGGCTTCCTGGTCGAAGGCAACCGCCTGTCGGTCGCCGCGGAACAGCAGTTCGAAGTGGCGCCGATCGACATGATCCGCCTCTTCGAGGTCGCCCAACGCCACGAGCTGGACATCCATCCCCATGCGCTGTGGCTGATCACCAAGAACCTGAAGCGTATCGGCGCGGCCTTGCGCACCGATGCGCAGGCGAACGCCCTGTTCCTGCAGATCCTGACCAGCCGCAAGGATCCCGAGACGGCGCTGCGCCGCCTGAACGAGGCCGGCGTGTTCGGCCGCCTCGTGCCGGATTTCGGCCGTGTCGTCGCCCAGATGCAATACGACATGTACCATGTCTATACGGTCGACGAGCACACCATCCAGGCGATCGGCGTTCTGGCCGACATCGAACGCGGCGTCCTGGCCGAGGAATTGCCGCTGGCCAACGACATCATCCACAAGCTCGTCTCGCGCCGAACGCTCTATTGCGCGGTGCTGATCCACGACATCGCCAAGGGGCGCGGTGGCGACCATTCGGTGATCGGCGCCGAAGTGGCGCAGCGCCTGTGCCCGCGCTTCGGCCTGAGCGATGCCGAGACCGAGATGGTGGCCTGGCTCGTGCGCCATCACCTGGCGATGTCCAACACCGCCCTGAAACGCGACCTCTCCGACCCCAAGACGGTGCAGGATTTCGCCGAGCTGGTGCAGAGTCCGGAACGCCTGCGGTTGCTGACCGTGCTCACCGTGGCCGACATCCGCGCCGTCGGCCCCGGCATCTGGAACGCCTGGAAGGGCCAGTTGCTCCGCACCCTCTATTACGAGACCGAGCCGCTGCTCTCGGGCGGCCATGCCGCCGCCAGCCGCGAACGCCTGAGCCGCCTCAAGGGCGAGATCGCCGCCCGCCTGAAGGACTGGAGCCAGGACGACCTGGATGCCTTCTTCCGGCGCTGCACCGAATCCTATTTCCTGTCGACCGACCCCGCCTGCGCCGAGCGCCACGCCCGCCTGATCCGCGAGGCCGACCGTGAGGAGGCGCCGCTGACCCTGGCGACGAGGATCGACCGCTTCCGCGCGGTGACCGAGGTCACCCTCTATACCGCGGACCATCCGGGCCTGTTCGCCCGGGTGACCGGCGCCATCCTGGTGTGCGGCGCCTCGATCATGGACGCCAAGATCTTCACCACCAACGACGGCATGGCGCTCGACGTCTTCACCTTGCAGGACGCAGAGGGCGGACCCTTCGACCGGCCAGAGCGGCTGGCCAAACTGTCGACCACCATCGAGCAGGTGCTGATGGGCCGGGTCCGCCCGCGCGAAGTGCTGGAAAACCGGACCCCGCCGTCGAAGCGCACCATGGCCTTCAAGGTCGTGCCCCGCGTGCTGATCGACAACAACGCCTCGAGCCGGCTCACCGTGATCGAAGTCAATGGGCGCGACCGCCCGGGCCTCCTGTTCGAACTGACGCGCGCCCTGTTCAGCCTGAACCTGACCATCCGCTCCGCCCATATCGCCACCTATGGCGAACGGGCGGTCGACGTCTTCTATGTCTCCGACCTGTTCGGCCACAAGGTCCGGCACGGCGGCAAGCTGAAGGCGATCGAACGGCGGCTCACCGAAGTGCTGGCCTATACCGGCGTGCCGGCGGCGGCCGGCGCCGACCCCGTCCGCCCGGCCAAGCGCAGCGCCGCGAAATAGGCCCCCTTCATGGCCCTGATGCGTTCGGTCGCCACCATCGGTGGCGTGACCATGGTGAGCCGGCTGCTCGGCTTCCTGCGCGACACGCTGTTCGCGGCGATCCTGGGCGCCGGCATGGCGGCCGACTGTTTCATGATCGCCTTCCGCTTGCCCAATTTCTTCCGCGCCCTGTTCGCGGAAGGCGCCTTCAGTGCGGCCTTCGTGCCGCTCTATTCCCGCATCCTGGTGGGACCGGACGGGCCGAAGCGTGCCGCCCATTTCGCCGGCGAGATCGCCACCCTCCTGGTCCTCACGGTGACCAGTTTCGTCACCCTGGCGATCGTCTTCATGCCGCAGCTCATGCATGTGCTGGCGCCCGGCTTCGTCGACGAGCCGGAGAAATTCAACCTCGCGGTCGTCCTGACCCAGCTCGCCTTTCCCTATCTCGGCTATATCAGCCTGGTCTCGCTGCTGGGCGCGATCCTCAATGCCCACCAGCGTTTCGCGGCCCCGGCGGCGACGCCGATCCTGCTCAATCTCGTGCTCTGCGGCGCCCTGCTGCTACCCTTCAAATATCTCGATCCGGCGCATAACCAGGCGGTCGCCATCACGGTCGCCGGCATGGCGCAATTCATCTGGCTGGCCATTCACCTGCGCCGCATCGGCATCAAGCTCTATCTCTTCATGCCCCGGCTGGACGAGCATGTGCGGCGCTTCTTCCGCCTGCTGATGCCGGCCGTGATCGGCGCCGGCATCTATCAGGTGAACGTGCTGATCGACACGATGATCGCCTCCCTGCTGCCCTCGGGTGCGGTCTCCTATCTCTTCTATGCCGACCGACTGAATCAGTTGCCGCTCGCGGTGATCGGCATCGCCATTTCGACGGCGCTGCTGCCGCTCCTCTCGCGCCAGCTCGCGGCGGGCGACATCGGCTCGGCCCTGACCTCGCAGAACCGCGCCCTCGAAGGCGCCATGTTCATGACCCTGCCGGCCGCTGCCGCCCTGGCGACCATCCCGCAGACGATCATCGGCGTCCTCTTTCAGCACGGCGCCTTCAACGCCCACGATACCGAACAGACGGCGCGGGCCCTGGCCATGCTGGCACTGGGCCTGCCCGCCTTCACGGCGACCAAGGTCTTCACCCCCGCCTTCCATGCAAGGGAAGACACGCGGACGCCGATGCGCCTCGCCGCCATCGCGCTCGGGGTCAATCTCGTGGTCGCGCTCAGCCTGATGGGGCCGATGCAGCAGGCCGGCCTTTCCCTCGCCTCGACGGTGGCGGCCTGGCTCAACATGTTCCAGCTCGTCCACATCCTGCGCAAGCGCGGCAACTTCAGCCCGGACGCCCGGCTGATCCGGCGCGGCATCCGACTGGTCGTCGCGACGGCCATCATGGTCGCCGTGCTGCTCACCCTCGACTGGCTGCTGGCGCCCTATTTCGCTGGCACGCTGCTGTGGCGGATCGGCGCCCTGGTCGCCCTGGTCGGGGCGGGCGGGCTCTCCTTCCTGCTCGCCTCGCTGCTCACCGGGGCGATCGACCGGGACGACCTCCGCCGCCTGATCCGCCGCGGTTGACCATAGGCCGGCCAAGCGCCATAAGGGGCGACCCAGCAACAGAGCCTCGAGCCATGTCCCAGCCCCGCGTCTTCTCCGGCGTCCAGCCCACCGGCAACCTCCATCTCGGCAATTACCTGGGCGCCATCCGCAATTGGGTGAAGCTGCAGGACGGCCACGAGTGCATCTATTGCGTCGTCGACATGCATGCGATCACGGTGTGGCAGGACCCGGCCGACCTGTCCCGGGCGACCCGCGAGGTGACGGCCAGCCTGATCGCCGCCGGCATCGACCCGGTCAACCACATATTGTTCAACCAGAGCAAGGTCCCGGCCCATGCCGAGACCGCCTGGATCTTCAATTGCGTCGCCCGCATGGGCTGGCTCAACCGCATGACCCAGTTCAAGGAGAAGGCGGGCAAGGACCGGGAGAATGTCTCGGTCGGCCTCTATGCCTATCCGAACCTGATGGCGGCCGACATCCTCGCCTATAAGGCGACCCATGTCCCCGTGGGCGAGGACCAGAAGCAGCACCTCGAACTGGCGCGCGACATCGCGATCAAGTTCAACCACGATTACGAGGTCGAGCATTTCCCCCTGCCCGAGCCGCTGATCCTGGGCGAAGCCACGCGCGTGATGTCGCTCCGCGACGGCACCAAGAAAATGTCGAAGTCGGATGCTTCCGACCAGTCGCGCATCAACCTGACCGACGGCGCCGACGACATCGACCAGAAGATCCGCCGCGCCAAGACCGATCCCCTGCCCCTGCCGGAGACGGTCGAGGAACTGGGTGCCCGGCCGGAAGCCGCCAACCTGCTGACCATCTATGCCGCCCTCGGCGACGAGCCGCTGGCCAAATCGGTCGCCGATTTCGCCGGCAAGCAGTTTTCGGACTTCAAGAAGGCGCTGACCGAACGGGCGATCGCCGTGCTCTCGCCGCTCTCGACCGAAATGCGCCGCCTGCTCGCCGACCCCGGCCATATCGACCGCATCCTGGCCGACGGCGCCGAACGGGCCAACGCCATCGCCGCCCCGATCTTGGCCGAGACCAAGCGGATCGTCGGCTTCCTCTAGGGCGGCGGCTGGCCTTCGGGCGAGGTCCTGGGTTTCTCCCGGCGCGCCCCCCAACATCTTGAATTCGTCATGGCCGGGCGTGACCCGGCCATCCACGCCGTCAAGTTGCCTCCCCCGTCGACGACTGAGACTCGTCCCGACGTGGATGCCCGGGACGAGCCCGGGCATGACGGCATGGGGACAGGAAGTCCGCGGCGACCGTTCGCGATGGCTACAGTCGGCGTCCGCCGGCACCATTGCCCGCCCGGCCGCCATTTGCATAAACTCGCCTAAAATTTAATCATCCTGCTCACGATCGACGCGCGGCAATGGCGCAGGTTTGCGCGAAAAGCCGCGCCTTTCCGGGCGATTTCGCTGGCACATGCATTGCATACAATTCCCCCTGCGGCCCCGGAGCGGGTCTGGCGCAACAGGAGGAAGTGTGATGAGCAGCGGCAATCCGATCACCCGGCGCGGCATTCTCGCCGCCGGCGCCAGTGCAGCGGCCCTTGGCGTCGTCGGTGCCGGCCTGCCCCTTCGCCCGGCCCGTGCGGCCGGCCTGACCATCGGCTTCATCTATGTCGGCGCCAAGGACGACTTCGGTTACAACCAGGCCCATGCCGAGGGTGCCGCCGTGCTGAAGTCGATGGACGGCATCACCGTGGTCGAGGAAGAGAATGTACCCGAGACCGTCTCCGTCCAGAAGACGATGGAGAGCATGATCCAGCTCGACGGCGCCTCGCTGATCTTCCCGACCTCCTTCGGCTATTTCGACCCCCATATGCTGGCCATGTGCGCCAAGTTCCCGGACGTGCAGTTCCGCCATTGCGGCGGCCTGTGGGACAAGGCCAAGCACCCGATGAACGCCGGTTCCTACTTCGGCTATATCGGCATGGGGCAATATCTGAACGGCATCGTCGCCGCCCATACGACCAAGTCGAAGAAGATCGGCTTCGTCGCGGCAAAGCCGATTCCCCAGGTCCTGCTGAACATCAATTCCTTCTGCCTGGGCGCCCGCTCGGTCGACCCGTCGATCACCTGCCAGGTGATCTTCACCGGCGAATGGTCGCTGGCGGTGAAGGAAGCCGAGGCCACCAACGCCCTGGCCGACCAGGGCGCCGACGTCATCACCTGCCATGTCGACGGGCCGAAGGTCGTCGTCGAGACGGCGGCACGGCGCGGCGCCTATGTCTGCGGCTATCACGCCAGCCAGGCGGCGCTGGCGCCCGAGAAATATCTGACCGGCGCCGAATGGAACTGGGCCACGGTCTACAAGATGTTCGCGGAAAAGGCCCTGAAGGGCGAGGCCCTGCCCAATTTCGTGCGCGGCGGCCTGTCCGACAGCTTCATCAAGATGTCGGCCTATGGCCCGGCGGTGAGCGATGCCGCCAAGAAGAATGCCGACGCCGTGAAGGCCGAAATCCTGAAGGGCGGCTATTCGGTGATCAAGGGCCCGCTCAAGGACAACAAGGGCAACGAGGTGGTCGCCGCCGGCAAATCCTATGTCGAGACCGCGGTCGAGCTGGAGAGCATGAATTATCTCGTGGAAGGCGTGATCGGCTCGACGTCGTAAGGAGGCTCCGGTCTTGGCGAAATACGCAGCCAGGCTGGAGGGGGTGGCGATCCCGGTCGCCGCCCTGATCCTCGGCCTCGCCCTCTTCGGGCTGTTCCTGCTCGCCCTCGGCAAATCGCCGTTCGAGTTCTACGGCCTCATGTACAAGGGCGGCTTCGGGAGCTGGTTCTCGCTGCAGAACAGCCTGCTGCGCGCCGCCCCGCTGCTGCTGGCCGGGCTCTGCGTCGCTTTGCCGGCCCGCCTCGGCCTCGTCATCATCGGGGGCGAGGGTGCCGTGGTGCTGGGCGGTCTCGCCGCCGCCGCCATGGCCGACGTCGTGAGCGGGGCGCCCGCCGTGGTCGGCCTGCCCGCCATGGGGCTCGCCGCCATGGCGGTGGGCGGTTTCTGGATCGGCGCGATCGGCGCCCTCCGCCACTACCGCGGCGTGAACGAGACGATCTCCAGCCTGCTCATGGCCTATATCGCCGTCGCCCTGATGAACCATCTGGTCGAAGGGCCGCTGCGCGATCCCGCCTCGCTGAACAAGCCCTCGACACGGCCGATCGACGAGGCCTTCCGGATCGGCCCGATCCCGGGCATGGACGTGCACTGGGGCCTGGTCGCCGGCCTGATCGCCTGCGTGCTGGCCTGGTTCCTGATCGAGCGCACCACCTTCGGCTTCGGTGCGCGCGTCACCGGCGCCAATGTCCGGGCGGCGCAGATCCAGGGCCTGCCCGTCGGCCGGCTGATCCTGACCATGACCGGACTGGGCGGCGCCTGCGCCGGCCTCGCCGGCATGTTCGAGGTCGCCGCCGTGCAGGGCAGCGCCAATGCTTCGCTCGCCATCGGTTACGGCTATACGGGGATCCTGGTCGCCTTCCTGGCGCGCCACAATCCGCTCGCCGTCATCCCGGTCGCCATCCTGCTGGGCGGCATCGCGGCGGCGGGCGGCCTCGTCCAGCGGCGCATGGGCCTGCCGGACGCCACCGTCCTGGTGCTGCAGGGCATGTTGTTCGTGGTGATCCTGTTGAGCGAGACGGTCTATGGCCGGCTTCGCCTGTTCAAGGAGAAGACCGCATGAGTGACGACATCGGTCTCTGGTCCGTGCCCATCGCCGTGCTGGGCGGGGCGATCCGGGTATCGACCCCCTTCCTCTTCGTCAGCCTCGGCGAATGCGTGACCGAGAAATCGGGCCGCATCAATCTGGGCCTCGAAGGCACCCTCGTGTTCGGCGCCATGGCCGCCTATGGTTCCGCCTATCTCTCGGGTTCGCCCTGGATCGGCCTGCTCGCCGGCGGTTTCGCGGGCGTTCTGTTCGGCCTGTTCCACGGCCTCGTCTGTTCGCTGCCCAAGGTGAACGACATCGCCCTCGGCATCGCGCTCATGCTGCTCGGCACCGGGCTCGCCTTCTTCTTCGGCAAACCCTTCATCCAGCCGAGCGCGCCGCCCCTGCCGGCGATCGACTTCGGTACCTGGTCGGACCTGCCGCAGCTCCAGGCGGCGCTCAGGATCAACGTCCTGTTCCTGATCGGCATCGCGGTCACCCTGCTGCTCTGGTGGGGCCTGCGCAACAGCCGCCTCGGCCTGGTTGTCCGCATGGTCGGCGACAGTGCCGATGCCGCCCGCGCCATGGGTTACAACGTCAATGCGATCCGCGTTCTCTGCACCGCCTTCGGTTCCATGCTGGCAGGCGTCGGCGGCGCCTATCTGTCGCTCTTCTACCCCGGCTCGTGGAACGAGGGGATTTCCTCGGGCCAGGGGCTGATGGCGGTCGCCCTGGTCATTTTCGCGCGCTGGAATCCGCTCACCTGCTTCTTCGCCGCCCTGCTGTTCGGCGGTGCCGGCGCCCTCGGCCCGGCGCTGCAATCGGTCGGCGTCACCCAGGGCTATTACCTCTTCTATGCCGCCCCCTATGTGCTGACCCTCGCCATCATGATCGCCACCGCCTCGCCCACGCGCTCCCTCGCAGGCGCCCCCGGCGAACTGTCGATCACCAAGTAACGGAGCCCGTCCATGGCCCATATCGACGCCGATCCCTATCCCTGGCCCTGGAACGGCGATCTCCGTCCGGACAATACGGCCCTGATCGTGATCGACATGCAGACCGACTTCTGTGGCAAAGGCGGCTATGTCGACTGCATGGGTTACGACCTGTCGCTCACCCGGGCGCCGATCGAGCCCATTTCGAAGCTGCTCGAAGCCTTCCGCGCCAAGGGATACCATGTGTTCCATACGCGGGAAGGCCACCGGCCGGACCTCGCCGATCTTCCCGCCAACAAGCGCTGGCGCTCGCAGCGGATCGGCGCCGGCATCGGTGATCCCGGCCCCTGCGGCCGGATCCTGGTCCGGGGCGAGCCGGGCTGGGAGATCATCCCCGAACTGGCGCCCCTGCCCGGCGAAGTGATCATCGACAAGCCGGGCAAGGGTTCCTTCTGCGCGACCGACCTCGCCCTGATCCTGAAGCAGAAGAAGATCGACAACCTGATCCTGACCGGCATCACCACCGACGTCTGCGTCCACACGACGATGCGCGAAGGCAACGACCTCGGCTTCGAATGCCTGCTGGTCGAGGATTGCTGCGGCGCCACGAAATACGAGAACCACCTGGCCGCCCTTTCCATGGTGAAGATGCAGGGCGGTGTCTTCGGTGCGGTCGCCACCTCGGCCGCCCTGTTGGCGGGCCTGCCATGAGCACGCCGCCGGACCAGGCCCGGCCCGAGGCGGCCGTCGAAGCCTTCGAGATCACCAAGCGCTTCGGCACCTTCACCGCCCTCGAAAAAGTCTCGATGCGGCTCGAAAAGGGCGAGGTCCACGCCCTGCTGGGCGAGAACGGCGCCGGCAAGTCGACCCTGGTCAAATGCGTCATCGGCTACCAGGGGATCGACGAGGGCGCCATCCTGGTCGACGGCATCGAGCGCGAGATGAAGAACCCGCGCGACGCCCACAAGCTCGGCATCGGCATGGTCTACCAGCATTTCACCCTGGTGCCCTCGATGACCGTGGCCGAGAACCTGGTGATGTCCAGGGTCGACGTGCCCGCCGTGATCGACTGGAAGAAGGAACGTGCCGCGATCGCCGAATTCCTGGAGCGCATGCCGTTCCGGGTGCCGATCGACCAGCCGGTCGAGCGCCTGTCGGCCGGCGAACGGCAGAAGACCGAGATCCTGAAGCAGCTCTATCTCGACCGAAGGGTCCTGATCCTGGACGAGCCCACGTCCGTGCTCACCCCGGACGAGGCGGACGAGGTGCTGACCCTGCTCGGCCAGATGACGCGCGAACAGGGCCTGTCGATCCTGATGATCACCCACAAGTTCCGCGAGGTGACCAAATATGCCGACCGGGTCACGGTGCTGCGCCGGGGCAAGCTCGCCGGGGGCGGCCTGGTCGCCGATCTCGCGGTCGAGGACATGGCGTCCATGATGGTGGGTGCCGCGGTGCCGCGCACCGCAGGGGCCCGCGAAGGCGCGCCGGACGACGGCCCGCCCGTGCTCTCGCTCCGCCAGCTCGAAGTGATCGGGCGGACGGGGCTGCGTCAGGTCGATCTCGATGTCTTGGACGTGCACCGCCATGAGATCGTCGGCATCGCCGGCATTTCGGGCAACGGCCAGCGCGAGTTGGTCGAAGTGCTGGGCGGCCAGCGCCCGCCGGCCGCGGGCGAAGTCCTGGTCCACGGCGTGGCTTACGGGGCGACGCGGGCCGAGACCAAGGCCCACAAGGTCCGCCTGCTGCCGGAGGAGCCGCTCCGCAATGCCTGCGCGCCCAAGATGTCGGTCGCCGAAAACTTGGCCTTCCGCATCTTCGACGAGGGGCCGAAGGGACCGGCCCTGCTGCTCAATGCCCGCCGCATCGCGGAAAACGCGGTCGCCATGATCGCGGGCTACAAAGTGAAGACCACATCGCCCGCAGCGCCGATCGCGACGCTGTCGGGCGGCAACGTGCAGCGTGCCGTGCTGGCGCGCGAGCTGACCGGCGCGGTGGACCTGCTGATCGTCGCCAATCCCTGCTTCGGCCTCGACTTCGCCGCCGTGGCCGAGATCCGCTCGCGCATCCTGGCGGCGCGCAATGCCGGCGCTGCCGTTCTGCTGATCAGTGAAGATCTCGACGAGCTGATCGAACTGGCCGACCGCATCCTGGTCATGTCGGAAGGCAGGATCGCCTATGAGACGCCGAACCAGAACGTCGACATCTCGGTGATCGGCAGCTACATGGCCGGCCACCACTGAAGGCCGGCCGGACCACCCCGCCACGTCATGCCCGGGCTTGTCCTGGGCATCCACGCGAACACCGTCAACAACGAGCGATCGTGGATGGCCGCGTCAAGCACAGCCATGACGATAAAGGGGGGATGCGCTGGTGCAGATCACGCCCGGCCATGACACCGCAGGGACAGACCGGGCATGACGGAACGGCGCGGGTTTCGCGCCGCCGCGTTACTTCTTCTTGGCCTTCGGGGCCGCCTTCTTCTCGGCCGGCTTCTTGGCCGCCGGGGCCTTCTTCACCGGCGCCTTGGGCGCGGCTTCGGCCTTGGCGGCGGCCTTCTTGGCCGGGGCCTTGGGAGCAGCCTCGGGCTTGGCAGCGGCCTTCTTGGCGGCCGGAGCCTTGGCGGCGGCCTTCTTCGGCTCGGCCTTGGGGGCCTCGACCTTGGGCGCCGGCTCGGCCTTCTTGGCCGCCGGGGCCTTGGCGGTCTTGGGGGCGGCCTTCTTCGGCTCGGCCTTGGGCGCGGCCTTGGCCACCGGGGTCGCCGGCTTCGAGGCGTGATGCGGCAGCTTGGACAGGATCTTGCCCAGGGCCTGCTCGGTCTTGTGCAGATCGTAGGTGATCTGCTGCTCCAGCCAATGGCGGGCGTCGGTCCCCGTCACCTTGGCGATGCGCAGCGCCATGTCCGCGGTCAGATTGCGGCGGAAATTGACGAGCTGATTGATGGTCCGGCGCGACACGCCGGTCAGCTTCGCGAGCTGATCCTGGGTCAGCCCGAGTTTGGTCAGGATGGTCTCGGCGATACCGACGCCCGGGTGGGCGGGACCGGCGATCGCTGCCTTGCCTTTTGCGGCCATTGTTATGTCCCCTGTCGCGTCCCCCCGATATGCCTCGTGTCGGGACTCGGCGCATCTCGCGCAGTGCCAAGTGGAAATCGATGCCCTGCCGCGGCGACGGTCCGAACTCGGGACCGCCGGAACTGACGACATGGCTTCGCCGCCGTCCCTCATGACGGCCTGCCAAGGTAACCACGAATAGTCGCCGTTGCATAGACCATTTGAGTTACACAAGTAATCGCTTGCCGAAATAATGCGGGATGGGCCAATGTTCCGGCGCCGAAGAATCCGCATCAGCGCTGCAAGCAGGAGCAGGTCATGGCCGCGAGCAAGGTCTTCCTAGGCGAGACGGGTAGGGTTGGAGGTCTGCTGAAACGGCGCTGGCTGTGGCGCGGGCTCGGCGTCTTCCTCGCCGTCGTCCTGCTGCTCTATTATCCGATCGGCATGTTGCTCGCGAACAAGATCGACGACGATCCGGCCTTCGCACCTGCAACATCATCGGTCCCAGCGGGTGCGTCGCAGGCCGTCGCCATCGCCGCCGCCCTGGTCGAGCGCGAGGTCGATCAGAACGGCTGGGTCGCCAACGATCCCTTCTTCTTCCCCTCCGGCGTGCTCGACAACATGCCGAATTTCCAGCAGGGCATCGTCGACGCCGTGTCCACCTTCGCGATCGAGCTGCGCGACCAGCTCGGCCGGGTACGCGGCTCGGGCGAGGTCGACGCCAACCTGGCCGAGGCTCTGTCGACGCTGCAATATTCGGGCACGAAATGGGTCTTCGACCTCTCGACCTCGATCCTGCCGACCGCGACGTCGGAGGCGCAGTACCGCAAGGGCGTGAAGGCGCTCCGCGCCTACAACGAGGCGGTCGGCGCCGGTAAGGCGGTGTTCGACAAGCGGGCCGACAATCTCCAGGCCATGGTCTCGCGCTTCGCCCTCGACATCGGCTCGATTTCGGCGGCGATCGACAAGCAGGTGCGCGACAAGGGCGGCGACGTCTTCGACACCACCTGCGACGACCTCTTCTATCGGGTGAAGGGCGAGGCCTATGGCTACTTCCTGCTGATGAAGGCATTGCGCGCCGACTTCGATCCGATCCTGACCGAGCGCGGCCTGGCGCCGCTGTGGGACGAGACTGTGTCCTCCTTCGCCGAGGTCGCCTCGTTCAATCCCTGGCTGGTCTGGAACGGCGCGCCGGACGGCCAGCTCCTGCCCAATCATCTGTTGGCCCAGGGCTTCTTCCTGCTGCGCGCCCGCACCCAGCTGCGTGAAATCACCGCAGTCCTCGACAAGTGAGGCGCTCCTTGGCACGATTTCCCGGTCTTCCTTCAAGTACCGGACCTCGATGAGCGAGATCGCGACCCGCCCCGAGACGACGCGCAAATTCCTGGTCGTCGTCGACGACACGCCGGAATGCCGGCTGGCGTTGCGCTATGCCGCGCGCCGCGCGCTCAAGACCAAGGGCCAGGTCGCCCTCCTCTATGTCATCGAGCCGATGGACGGGCCGCAGTGGCTGGGTGTCCGGCACATCATGCGCGAGGAAGCGCGCGAAGAAGCGGAGTCGATCCTGCACGACCTCGCCGACGAGGTGCAGAAGATCGCCTCGCTGACGCCCGAGCTGATCATCCGCGAAGGCCAGCGCCGGGAGGAGCTGCTCCGCCTGATCGAGGAGGATCCCTCGGTCCGCATCCTGGTGCTCGGCGCCGGCACTGGCAGCGAAGGGCCGGGCCCCCTGGTTTCGGCCCTGGCCGGCCAGATGTCGGGCAGTTTTCGGGTTCCCATCACCCTCGTCCCCGGCAAGCTGACGCCGGCCGAAGTGGACGACCTCGCCTGATCACTCGCCCCGTCAGTCGCCTGTCGTGAAGATCTCGGTCGGCTCGCGCTTGCCGCGGAGCACGTGGAGGCCGAGGGAGCGGAGCTTGTCCGGCGCATCGAGCTGGCGGGCGAAGGCGCTGGTCGCCAGCAGACGGCGGTCGAGCACCTTGCACAGCGCCTCGACCCGGGCGACCTCGTTCACGGCCGGCCCGATCACGGTGAAGTCGAGCCGTTCGGTCGAGCCGATGTTGCCATAGACGACATCGCCGAAATTGAGTGCGAAGCCGACCTTGAGCCCGGCCGCGCCCAGCGCCTCCGGCAGGTCCTCGATCGCGGCGATCGCCTCGAGGGCGCGGCAGGCGGCCCCCAGCGCCCGGCGACAGGCGTCGCGCCCGGCGGGGCCCGCGCCCGTGCCCTCGTCGGCCGGGAAGATGGCGAGACAGCCGTCGCCGATGAATTTCAGCACTTCGCCGCCGGCGCCATGGACCGCCAGGGTGACCGCGTCGAGATAGGAATCGAGCAAAGCGATGACCTCGCCCGGACTCGCCATGTCCGAGAGGCGGGTGAAGCCGCGCATGTCGCAGGTCAGGATGGCAGCGCGGATCACCTTGCCGTCGCCCCGCCGGACCCCGCCGGTGGCGACCCGGCGGGCCGCATCCCGCCCGAGATAGAGGCCGAGCAGAGTATCGGCGAGCTGGCGCCGCATCGCCGTCTCGAAGCGCAACCCGAAGAGCGGCACCAAGCCGTCGAGCCGCGCCACTTCCGCCCCTGAAAAGCCGCCCGGGCGATCGCTGGCGAAAGCCACGAAGGAGCGCCGTAGAGCGGCGAAATCGAGCGGCCGGATCAGGTAGTCCGTGGCCCCGATCGCCTTCAGATCGTAGAGCACAGGAAAGTCGAGGCGGGCGCCCGGCCCTTCCAGGCGGCGGCGGAAACCGTCCGCTCCCTGATGGATCAGGCGGACCGGGCTCGCCCGGTAGAAGTCCGAATTCTCGATGCCGAAGCCGCGCGGAATATCCTCGAGCCCCTGCCCCCGGGTCCAGACGAAGGTCCTTGCATAGACCTGTGGGTGCATGGCGAGCAGGCCCGACGTGACGCGGAGCATGGGCAGTCCATCAGCCACCAGGCGTTCGCCCAGACTGGCGATGAGCTGGGCCGGGGTCTGGCCCGCGGCGGCGGGATCGAGCAGGAAGGCGGCGACGGGGTCGCCCGCCAAGCCGGCCGGCGGGGCGAGCGGAGGCAGCGGGTCGAAACGGGCGATTTCGGCCGCGGCGGCGATCGTCTCGTCCCAGATCTGGTCGAGCGGCAGGGGGGCGTCGGACGACTTCGGCATGGCTGCCTTGCAGGGCTTCCTGTTTCCTTGATCTTAAGTCAGGCTTCAGCCATGTAGAGCACTATATCGCCCGTAATCGTCCGCCTTGACCGGACGCATGAGGAGCTTGCCATGTTCATCCAGACGGAATCGACCCCCAATCCGGCGACGCTGAAATTCCTGCCCGGGCGCGACGTGATGGCCGCCGGTACGGTGAATTTCCCTAATGCCGATGCCGCCGGCCGCTCGCCCCTGGCCAAACGTCTGTTCGCCATCGACGGCGTGGTCGGCGTCTTCTTCGGCGCCGATTTCGTCACCGTGACCAAGGACGAGAGCGGCTGGGACGGCCTGAAGCCGGCCATCCTCGGCGCCATCGTCGAATTCTTCGCGAGCGGCGAGCCGGTGCTGGCCGATGCCGCCCCCGCGGCCGCCGAAGCCAAGGCGGAAGGCCCCGATTCCGAGATCGTGGAACAGATCAAGGAACTGCTGGAAACCCGTGTGCGCCCCGCCGTGGCCCAGGACGGCGGCGACATCGTCTTCCACGATTTCGAGGACGGCGTCGTCTATCTGCACATGCAGGGCTCCTGCGCGGGCTGCCCCAGCTCGACCGCGACCCTGAAATCGGGCATCGAAAACATGCTCCGCCACTATATCCCGGAAGTCACCGAAGTCCGGGCCGTCTGACCCTCTGTTGCGCGTGAGGTCCCATGAGCGAAGCCTTGAACGACGCGAGCCTCGACCAGCTTTTCCGCGAGGCCCGCACCCATAACGCATGGGCAAACAAGCCGGTCCCGGAGGCGACCCTGCGCGCCCTCTACGACCTGGTGAAATGGGGCCCGACCAGCGCCAACGCCTCGCCCGCCCGCTTCGTCTTCGTCACCTCGCCCGCCGGCAAGGAGAAGCTGAAGCCCGCGCTGTCGGCCGGCAACCTGGACAAGACGATGGCCGCGCCGGTCACCGTTATCGTCGCCCACGACCTCGACTTCGGCGAAAAGCTGCCCTTCCTGTTCCCCCATGCGCCGGGCGCCAAGGACTGGTTCGCCGCCCCCGAGGTGCAGCAGGCGACCGCCTTCCGGAACGGCACCCTGCAAGGCGCCTATCTGATCCTGGCGGCCCGGGCGCTCGGCCTCGACGCCGGCCCGATGTCGGGCTTCGACAATGCCAAGGTCGACGAAGCCTTCTTCGCCGGCACGCGGATCAAGTCGAACTTCCTGGTCAACCTCGGCTATGGCGACCCCGCGGGCCTGTTCCCGCGCAGTCCGCGCCTGCCCTTCGAGGAGGCGGTCACCCTCGCTTGAGGGTGACCGGCGGAAACGCCGCCCGTGAACGTATTGGCTTTCGACTGTGCCGTGGGGCCGACCTCGGTCGCCCTGTGGCGTGACGGCGTTCTCGCCGCCCGCGCCGACGACGCCCGCCCCCAGGGCCAGGCCGAAGCGCTGGTGCCCATGATCGGCGGCGTGCTGACGCGCGGCGGCATCGCCCCCGTGGGCGTCGACCGCATCGCCGTCACCCTCGGCCCCGGCTCCTTCACCGGTGTGCGCATCGCCGTCTCGGCGGCGCGGGGCCTCGGCCTCGCCACCGGGCGGCCGGTCTTCGGGCTCTCCACGCTCGAAGTGATGGCGGCCTGTCTCGCCCCCGACGAGCGACCGACCCTGGTCGCCATCGACGCCCGCCGCGGCGAAGTCTATGCCCAGCTCTTCGCCCCCGACGGCAGCCCCATGGGGCCGCCCCAGGCGCGTTCGCTCGACGGAATCGAGAATCTGCTGCCCGCGGGCCCGCTCCGCCTCGCCGGCAGCGGCGCCCCCCTGGTGGCCGAGCGGACGGGCCGCCACGACCTCGCGATGGTCGAGATCGCGGCCCCCGACGCCGCGGTGCTGGCCGCCCTGGTCGCCGCGCGGCCCGACGCGATGCCGCCCCCGCCCGAGCCCATCTACCTGCGCGCGCCGGACGCCAAGCTGCCGGCGGCCTCGTGAGCGCCGAGACCATCTTCCCGGCCGGCCCGGAGGAGATGGAAGCGCTCGCCGCCATCCATGGCGCGGCCTTTCCCGACGCCCCCCTCGATGCCGGCGAACTGGCCAGACTGGCCGCCATGCCGGGCGCCATCGTCCTGGCGGCGGCGGCCGGCTTCATCCTGCTGAGCCGGGCCGCGGACGAGACCGAGGTGGTGACACTGGCGGTACTGCCGGCGGCGCGCCGGGCCGGCCTCGGCCGTCGCCTGTTGGAAGCGGGCCTCGCCGCGGCGGCGGCGGCGGGTGCCGCCACCGCCTTTCTCGAAGTCGCCATCGACAACGAAGCGGCCCTTTCGCTCTATCGGCGTAGCGGCTTTTCCGAAGTGGGGCGGCGCCGGCGCTATTACCGCCGGGCCGACGGCAGCGCGATCGATGCGTTGATCATGTCGCGCCCGCTCTTGCATACATGATGGCTGGAGACTCCGCGCCCGGTTCTTCCGGCAAATCTTGTCCAATTCCTGATCACTTGCCCTAATTGGCGCGGAATAAAGCGTGTCTTCTTGAAAAGCGCGCAGATTGAATTGATTTCCTTAAAACGGCGCCTTATAGAACAAATGTGATTCTCATGAATCGAGATAAATCGGGTTGCGCGGGAAAGGGACCACGGTAATGAGTGACGAAAAAGCCGCCCACAGTGAACTGCTGTCTTTGACGGCGGATATTGTGGCATCTCACGTTTCCAACAATTCGGTGCCCGTTTCCGACCTGCCCCAGTTGATTCAGCAGGTCTATGCTACCCTGGCAGGTATCGGTGCGCCGAAAGAAGAACCGGTGCCGGTGCGGCCGCAGCCTGCCGTGCCGATCAAGAAGTCGGTGACGCCCGAATACATCATCTGTCTCGAGGACGGCAAGAAGCTGAAGATGCTGAAACGCCACCTCAAGACCGCTTACGACATGACTCCGGAAGAATATCGTCAGCGCTGGGATCTGCCGCCCGAATATCCGATGGTGGCACCGAACTACGCCGAACAGCGCCGCGACCTCGCGAAGAAGATCGGCCTCGGCACGGCACGGCGCAAACGCACCCGCCGCGCCTGATTTATACGCCGAAGCCCCGCGGCATGATGTCCGCGGGGCCGCCCGGCCGGCCCGCAGCGGCGAATTATTCGCAGCGCAGGGTGACGCGGGCGGCGGGCCGGGTCATACTGCGGACGATTCACCGTTCGCCGTCACAGCCATCGACCATGCCCGACACGATGCCCGACCGTATCGAAAACATCTGCCTCGCCAAAGGTATGCGCATGACGGACCAGCGCCGGGTGATCGCCCGCGTGCTGTCGGAGGCGGCCGACCATCCGGATGTCGAGGAACTCTATCGTCGCGCCATCGCGATCGATCCCAAGATTTCCATCGCCACCGTCTATCGCACCGTTCGCCTGTTCGAAGAGGCGGGCATCCTGGAGCGCCACGATTTCCGTGACGGCCGTTCCCGCTACGAAGAAGTGCCGGACGCCCATCACGACCACCTGATCGATCTTTCGACTGGCCGGGTGGTCGAATTCCGCAATGAAGACATCGAGAAGCTGCAGGAATTCGTCGCCCGCGAACTGGGCTTCCGACTGGTCGATCACCGCCTCGAACTCTACGGCGTGCCGCTCGACCGGGCCGACAAACGCGAACTCGACCGCGCGGCCGACATCCTGGCGCGCGGGATGCGCCGTCCATGAGCGAGGCCGCCCTGCCGACCTCGGGCGAGGCGGGCACCGCGAAGCCGCTGCGCCGGGCCCGCCGTTTCGGTGGCCAGCGCACGCGCCGCAATCCTTTCGAATTCACCGACGGGCCGCTGCCCGACCTGCCGGCCGCCGCGGCCCCGGGCCGCGGCCGGGCCGCCCGCCTGCGTGCCACCTTCCGGCTGACCCTCTTCGTCCTGCTGTTGCTCACCATGGTGCCGCTCCAGCTCTTCGCCCTGGTGGTCGATCGCCGGCTGTCGGTCATGCTGCCCTTCTTCTTCCACAAGCTGCTGTGCCGGGTGCTCGGCATCCGCCTTGTGATCCATGGCAAGCGGCACAAGAAGGGCGCCGTTCTCTTCATCGCCAATCATTCGTCCTGGCTCGACATTCCGGTGATGTCGGCGGTCATCCCCGGTTCCTTCGTGGCCAAGAGCGAGATCGAGGGCTGGCCGATCTTCGGCTTCCTGGCCAAGCTCCAGCGCACCGTCTTCGTCCAGCGCGAGAAGCGCACCCGCACGGCCGAGAGCCGGGACGTGCTGGTCGAGCGCCTGCGCGGCGGCGACAACCTGATCCTCTTCCCCGAAGGCACCTCGTCGGACGGCAACCGCGTGCTGCCGTTCAAGAGCGCGCTGTTCGGCGCCGCCGAGATCGAAGTGCCGCGGCGCGACGGCAGCTTGGGCCCCGTGGTGGTGCAGCCGGTGACGGTCAGCTATACCAAGCTCCAGGGGATGCCGATCGGGCGCGACTACCGGCCCTTCTTCACCTGGTTCGGCGACATGGAATTGGCGCCCCACCTGGTCCAGGCCCTGGGCTTCGGCCCGATCACCGCCGAGATCGAGTTCCACGCCCCCCTGACCGTGACCGAGGCGGGCAGCCGCAAAGCCCTGGCCAGACATTGCGAGAGTGCGATCCGCGCCGGCCACGCCCGCCAGATCCAGGGCCGCTTCGACTGAAACGCCGGCCCCGGCGGGGCCGCCAACCTTGACTCTTCCGCGCCGCAACCTTAATTGTTTGGGCTGTTGGATTGCACCCCGCCGCCAGGTCGGCACGGCAGGCCCGCAGGCGGAAAGCCGCCGCGACGTCCTGCGCGATCATGGGTAGGGCGGCGCGGGTATTTGCCCAGGGAACAGGCTCTCAGTGGCCAAAAAGCTCTGTATCAAGACGTACGGCTGTCAGATGAACGTCTACGACTCCGGTCGTATGGCCGATCTCCTGGCCCCGATCGGTTACGCCACGACGGAAGACGCGGCCGAAGCCGATCTGGTCATCCTGAACACCTGCCATATCCGTGAGAAAGCGGCCGAGAAGGTCTATTCCGACGTCGGCCGCCTGCGCGACCTCCGGTCCGAACGGGAAGCCGGTGGCGGTGCGCCCATGACCATCGCGGTCGCCGGCTGCGTCGCCCAGGCCGAAGGGGCGGAGATCATGCGGCGGGCGCCGGCCGTCGATCTCGTGGTCGGGCCCCAGGCCTACCACCGCCTGCCCGAGCTGATCGCCCGCGCCCATCGCAGCCGGGGCGAAGCACTGGATACCGATTTCCCGGTCGAGTCCAAATTCGACCACTTGCCCCGCCAGCAGCAGGTCGAGGCATCGGCCGCCTTCCTGACCATTCAGGAAGGCTGCGACAAGTTCTGCACCTTCTGCGTCGTGCCCTATACCAGGGGTGCCGAGACCTCGCGCCCGGTCGCCGCGGTGCTCGAAGAGGCGCGCCACTTGGCCGGCCTCGGCGCGCTCGAAATCACCCTGCTCGGCCAGAATGTGAACGCCTATCACGGCGAAACGGCGGAGGGCGGCACCTGGTCGCTCGGCCGTCTGGTCCATGCCATCGCCGAGATCCCGGGGATCGAGCGGATCCGCTATACCACCTCGCACCCGCGAGACATGGACGACGAGCTGATCGCCGCCCACCGCGACCTGCCGCAATTGATGCCCTTCCTGCACCTTCCCGTGCAGTCCGGCGCCGACCGTATCCTCGAAGCGATGAACCGGCGCCACACGGCCGACGACTATCGCCGCATCATCGAGCGCCTGCGCGCCGCCCGGCCGGATCTGGCGCTGTCGTCCGATTTCATCGTCGGCTTCCCGGGCGAGAGCGAGCGGGAATTCGAGGCGACGCTGGCGCTGGCTGCCGAGATCGGCTTCGCCCAGGCCTATAGCTTCAAATACAGCCCGCGCCCCGGCACGCCGGCCAGCGGCATGGCGGATTCCCTGCCCGAGGCGGTGAAGGCGGAACGCCTGGCCCGGCTCCAGGCCGTGATCGCCGAGGGCCAGCGCCGCTTCAACGATGCCTGCATCGGCCGCACCCTGCCCGTGCTGTTCGACCGTCCGGGCCGCCATGCCGGCCAGATGGTCGGCCGCAGCCCCTATATGCAGGCGGTCCATGCCGAAGTCCCGGCGCATTTCACCGGCCAGATCGTCGAGGTGACGATCACCTCGGCCCACCCGAACAGCCTGGGGGGCCGCCTGACGGATCCCGCCGAGGCGGCGGCCTGAGCCCGCATCGAGCGCCCATGGCAGGCCTGAAAACAACCTCCGTCGCCGGTGACAACCGCCGGCCGCTGATCATCGACTTTCCCGACAACCGTCTGCTGTCGCGCCTGTTCGGCGAACACGACCTGCACCTCGCCCGGATCGAACGCGCTCTCGGCGTTTCGGTCTCGTCGCGCGGCAACCGGATCGCCATCACCGGCGATCCCACCCAGGCGGCAATCACCAAGCGGGCGCTGCGCGATCTCTACCGCCGGCTGGAGAGCGGCCACGACATCGGCCCGGGCGACGTCGACGGCGCCGTCCGCCTGGCCGAAGCGGCCGAGGGCGAGGAGATCCCGGCCAACGCCCCCCTGCCCGGCATCCGCACCGGGCGGCGCACCATCCTGGCCCGGACCCAGGCCCAGGCGGCCTATCTCGAGGCGCTCGGCCGGAACGAACTGGTGTTCGGCCTCGGCCCGGCCGGCACCGGCAAGACCTATCTCGCGGTCGCCGTCGCGGTCGCCATGCTGCTCGACCGGCGGGTCGATCGCCTGGTCCTGTCGCGCCCCGCCGTCGAAGCGGGCGAGCGCCTGGGCTTCCTGCCCGGCGACATGAAGGAGAAGGTCGACCCCTATCTCCGCCCGCTCTACGACGCGCTCTACGACATGCTGCCGCAAGGCGAAGTCCAGCGCCGGATCGAGACGGGCGAGATCGAGATCGCCCCCCTCGCCTTCATGCGCGGCCGTACCCTGGCCAATTCCTTCGTCATCCTGGACGAGGCGCAGAACACCACGACAGGCCAGATGAAGATGTTTTTAACCCGCCTCGGCGAGAATGGCCGCATGGCGGTGACGGGCGACCCGAGCCAGATCGACCTGCCGCCCGGCGTGCGCTCGGGCCTGGTCGAAGCGATCGAAACCCTGGACGGTGTCGAAGGCATCGGCCTCTGCCGCTTCGGCGAGGGCGACGTGGTACGGCATCCGCTGGTGACCCGGATCGTGCGCGCCTATCGCCTGCGTGAGGAGGGTGGCCGCTGATGGCCTCCACGATTTCCCCGACTGCCGCCGAGGGCACCGAAGCCTCCGACCTGCAACGTGCCCGCGCCCTGCTTTCCGCGACCGCGATCCGGGCCCTGGCCGAAGACCGCTGGACGCGCTGGCGCCCCTGGCTGGATGCGCCGCTGTTCGCCCTGGTGGTGATCGCCATCACCCTGATCTATGCCCCGGCCGGGCAGAAGGAGCGGCCGATCCCGCCGCTCGATTCGATCGCCTCCGAGACCGTGCGCGCCGAACGCGCCGTCGCGGTCGAGGACAAGGCGGCGACCGAGGCCCGCCGGGCCGCCGCCGCCGCGGCCAGCCTGCCGGTCTTCGACTATGATCCCGATCTCTACCTCGGCCTCTCCAAGCGGGTGACCGACGCGATCGAGACCATGGCCGTACGCGCCCGCGACATGACCCTGGCGCCGGCCCAGCGCCGCGCCGCCTTCCAGGAAGCGCTCGGACGGCCGGTGCCCCAGTCGACTTTCGACGCCCTCGAAAAGCTCGACAATCCGGCCGACGTCGGGGGCGCCATCGGCTATCTGCTGAACCTCGGCCTCGACCGCATGATCATCGACGACAAGGGCGATCTGCCGCCGGAAGGCCCGGTCAACGTGCAGGACGCCGGCCGTGACCGCATGGACCGCGCGCTGGTCGCCGGCATCATGGACAGCACCCAGTTCCGCCGCCTGGTCCAGGCCCGCGCGGGCGACGCGCCCTATGGCAGCGCCCGGGCGCTGCGCGCCTTCGTGGTCGAGACGGCACTGGCCCTCGCCGTGCCCAACCTGACCGCCGACCCAGCCAAGACCGAGGCGCTGCGCGCCAAGGCCGCCGCCGCGGTGGAACCCGTGGTGGTGCGCATCGCGATCGGCGAAGTGGTGATCCGCGAGGGCGACCGCGTGACCAAGGCGGCCCAGGACCGGCTGCGCCTGCTGAACGAGGGCGGCGCCCAGCGCTCCTTCATCTCGGAGACGCTGGCGGTCGGCGCCCTGGTGCTCGGCCTCACCCTGCTCGGCGGCTCCTTCTTCCGGGCCAACCGGGGCTCGTCCTTCCTGGGCCGGAAGCAGATCTACATCACCCTGGCCGTGCTGCTCGGCACGTCGACGATCACACTGGCCTGCTGGTATGCGGCACGCGGCGTCGCCCTCGGCCTCGGCGTGCCGGACGACGCGGCGGCCTTCCTGCCGCCGGTCGCCCTGGCGACCGTGATCGTCGCCCTGGTGATCGACACCAGGACCAGCCTGCTGGTCGGTATCGGCCTGTCGCTGCTCATGGCCTATCGGGTCGACGGCGACATCTGGGTCGTGGCCCATTACCTGGTCGGCGTGCTCGCTGCGGGCATGACCGCCAGGCGTTGCCGGCGCCGTTCCGACATCATCAAGATCGGTCTTTCGATCGCCGCGGCACAGCTCGTCCTGGTGCCCATCATGGTGGTGCTGGACACGACCGTGCCGCCGGACGAAGTGTCTTATTTCATCGCCACGGCGATCGCCGGCGCGGTCGGCGCCTTGCTGATCTCGGCCTTTACCACGGCCGGCCTGCCGCTGCTCGAATGGCTGTTCGACGAGACCACGGACATGCGCCTGCTCGAGCTCGCCTCGGCCGACAACGCCCTGCTGAAGCAGCTCGCGCTGCGCACGCCCGGCACCTATTACCATTCCGTCATGATGGCCAACCTGGCCGAGGCGGCGGCCGAGGCGATCGGCGCCAACGGGCTGCAGGCCCGCGTGATGGCGCTCTACCACGACCTCGGCAAGATGGAACGGCCGAGCTATTTCGCCGAGAACCAGCACAGCGGCAACGTCCACGACCGCCTGCCGCCCGAGTTGTCCGCCCGCATCATCTTCGCCCACATCAAGGACGGCATCGACATCGCCCGGAAGCATCGCCTGGGCCGCCCCGTGCTCGACGCCGTGACCCAGCACCAGGGCACCACCCTGCTCCGCGTCTTCCACCAGCGCGCCCTGGACCGTGCCAAGACCACGGGCGAGACGGTGAACGAGGAAGAATTCCGCTATCCCGGCCCCCGGCCGCGGACCAAGGAATCCGGCATCCTCATGCTGGCCGACACGGTCGAGGCGGCGACCCGCGCCCTGAAGGACCCGAAACCGGCCGATGTGCGCGAGCGCGTCGCCAAAGTGATCGCCGAGAAGATCGCCGACCGCCAGCTCGACGACTGCGCCCTGACCATGAAAGATCTCGCCACGGTCGAGGCCGCCTTCGTGCGCGTGCTCACCCTCGGCGTCTATCACACCCGTATCGAATATCCGCCGCTGCCCAGCCCCAAGAAGGAGCCGACCCCGGAACGCCGCCATGACGACGCCAACGCCGCCAAGGGCGCGCCCGATGTCCCCCGCCCCGCGGAGCCGACACCGATCGGCGCCGGTCAAACCACCGGCCAGGCCGCTTCGCCCGAAGCTGAGCCTGCGGAGCGAAAGCCGGGCCTGGGCGCCCGCGCTTCCTGAGTTGCGCAAGTCGCTGCCGCGAGCCGCCAAGGCGGCCCTGGCGGCGGGCCGTTCCCGTTGCGCGGCACTGGCCGGCGCCGCCGGCCCGGTCGAAATCGATCTCTGCCTGTCCGACGATGCCGCCGTGCGCGCGCTGAACCGCGACTACCGCGGCAAGGACAAGCCGACCAACGTGCTCTCCTTCCCCGGGCTCGAAGGCGCCGTCGCCGGCCTGCTGCCGCCCGAGGCGCCGCGCCCGCTGGGCGACATCGTGCTGGCCTACGAAACCTGCGCCAAGGAAGCCCAGGACCAGGGCAAGAGCCTGGGCGACCATGTGCAGCATCTCGTCGTGCATGGCGTCCTGCATCTCCTCGGTTATGATCACGAGGAAGAGGCCGAGGCGGCGGAGATGGAGACCCTCGAAGTGCGTATTCTGGCGGGGCTCGGCATTGCCGATCCTTACGCGGCGGGCGATGCCCCCGGCGCGGAGGCCCTGCCATGAGCGAAAACGGCAGCAGCCGATCTCCGCGCGATGCCGGCTCGGCCAATTGGCTGAGCTGGCTGAAGAACCTGGCCCGCAGCAAGCCCGAGCAGAGCTTGCGCGAGAGCCTCGAAGACATCATCGAGGAACACGAGGACGCGGCCGACGACGACGGCCCCGACCAGGGCGAGCGGGAGATGATCCGCAACCTGCTCGAATTCGGCGAGATGACGGTCGACGACGTCATGGTGCCGCGGGCGGACATCCACAGCGTGCCCGAGACCATCGGCCTCGACAAACTGATCGAGTTGTTCCTCGACAGCGCCCATTCCCGCCTCGTGGTCTATCGCGATTCGCTCGACGACGTGATCGGCATGGTCCATGTCCGCGACGTCCTGCGCTTCTGGAACTCGCGTGAGAAATTCAGCGTCGCGGCGATCCTGCGCCCCGTGCTCTTCGTGCCGCCGTCGCTCTCGCTCCGCGACGTCCTGGAACGGATTCAGGCGGAACGCTCCCATCTCGCCATCGTGGTCGACGAATACGGCGGCACCGACGGCTTGGTGACCATGGAAGACCTGGTCGAAGAGATCGTCGGCGACATCGAGGACGAGCACGACATCCACGAAGAACCGATGTTCTCGATCGGCCCGGACGGCGTGCTGGACGCCGACGGCAGGGCCCCGCTCGACGAAGTCGAGGCCGCGCTGGGCCTCCACTTCGTGCCCGACGACCTCGAGGAGGAAGTCGACACCGTGGGTGGCCTCGTGGTCTCGCTGGCCGGCCGCGTGCCCGAGGCGGGCGAGCGCATCGGCCTCAGCCCCGGCCTCGAATTCGAAGTGGTGGATGCCGATCCGCGCCTGATCCGGCGCCTGCGCATCTATCGCAGCATCGCCCCCGACGCCGTCGAGGATTAACGGACCCCCGTCATGGCCCTCTCCGTCGCGAAGATCGCCGGCCTCGCCGGCTGGCGGCGCGCCCTGTTGGCCGCCGCCGCCGGTGCCGTCACCGTCCTGGCGCTGCCGCCCTATGGCTTCTGGCCGGCGCTTTTCGTCGGCCTGCCGGTGCTCTTCCTGCTGGTCGAAGGGGCGGGCTCGCCCTGGCGTGCCGCGACCGCCGGCTGGTGGTGGGCTTACGGCCATTTCGTCGCCGGCTGCTACTGGATCGGCGAGGCCTTGCTGGTCGACATCGCCCAGTTCGGCTGGATGCTGCCCTTCGCCGTCTTCGGCCTGCCCACCGTCTTCGCCCTGTTCCCCGCCGTGGCCGCCGGTCTGGCCCGCCTCCTGCTGCGCCGCGGCCCCGGCCTGTTGCTCGCCCTGGCCGGTTGCTGGGCCCTGCTCGAAATCGCCCGCGGCCATGTGCTCACCGGCTTTCCCTGGAATCCCCTGGCGGTCGCCTGGATCGACGAGCCCGTCATGGCCCAGGGTGCCGCGCTGCTGGGCGCCTATGGAATGTCCGGTCTCACCGTCCTTCTGGGCGGCCTGCCCGCCCTCTTCCTCGGCCGGCCGCGGGATCTCATGGCGGCCCGGCTGGCCGTGCTGGTGCTCGGCCTCGGTGCCGCCTTCGCCGTCGCCTTCTATGGCTACGGGCGGCTGCCCGGCGGGCCGGCGGCCCGGCTCGAGCCGGCGGTGACCATCCGCCTGGTGCAGGCCGCGATCGACCAGAAGCTGAAACATGCCGACGGTGAGCGGGCGGACAATTTCCGCCGCCACATGGACCTTTCCCTGCAGCCGACGGCCGACGGCAAGCGGCCGCGCATCGTCGTCTGGCCCGAGTCGGCCCTGCCCTATCTGCTCGACGCCTCGCCCCAATTGCCGGGCATTCTCGGCTCGATCGTGGCGGAGAACGGCATCGCCCTGATCGGCGCCGTGCGCGTGGTCCGGATGGCAGACGAGTTCCTGGCCTGGAACGCCCTCTACGCCCTGCGACATGATGGCACGGTGGCCGAGGTCTACGACAAGCATCACCTTGTGCCCTTCGGTGAATATCTGCCGTTGCGCGGCCTGCTCGGCCTCGTCGGCCTCGACAAACTGGCCGCCGGCCCGGTCGATTTCAGCCCCGGCCCCGGGCCCCGCGTGCTGACCATCGGCGACGGCCTGCCCCGCGTGCTGCCCATGATCTGCTACGAGGCGATCTTCCCGGAAGCGGCCGCGGTGGCCGGCGAACGGCCCGGACTGCTGGTCAATGTCACCAATGATGCTTGGTTCGGCACGTCCAACGGCCCGCCCCAGCACCTGGCCCAGGCGCGGCTGCGTGCCATCGAGCAGGGCCTGCCCCTGGCGCGCGCCGCCAATACGGGCATTTCCGCCCTGGTCGATCCTTACGGCCGGGTCGAGCAATCCCTCGGCCTCGGCGTCGCGGGGATCATCGACGGGGAACTCCCCGCCGCCCTGCCGCCGACGCCCTATGCTCGCTTCGGCCTGTGGCTGCCGCTTCTCCTATCGGCAATCCTGATCGCCGCGGGCCTCGCCTTCCGCCGCGGCACCGCTTGACCGCCACCCGTCACAACCGGCATACAAGAATATGCGCATCTAAATCAGTAGGTGACGCAGGGGGACCGGGAGTGACGATGCCTAATCCTGTGGACGTTTATGTCGGCGCCAGGGTGAAATTGCGCCGTACCCTGATGGGCATGAGTCAAGAACGCCTGGGTGAGGCTCTGGGCCTGACCTTTCAGCAAGTCCAGAAATACGAACGCGGCGCCAACCGCGTCTCAGCATCGAAGCTGCATCGTATCGCCGAAGTGCTGGACGTGCCGATCTCCTATTTCTTCGACGGCTATGCCGGCGACGGCGAGGTACCGGCCACCGGCCTGGCGGAACCGGCGGCCCCCGCTTTCGAACACGAGCAGTTGAGCCGCAAGGAATCGATCGATCTCCTGAAAGCCTATTATGAAATCGACGATCCCAAACTGCGCCGCAAGGTGATCGACCTCATCCGCACGCTGGCCGAAACGGCGCGCAGTGCCGCCGAATGATCCTGGCGGCGCTTGACCGGGGCGCGCGCACCTGCCAATAAATCGACCTTCTTGGACGGCCTATCGGCCGTTTTCCCAAATTTCAGGGGTTGATTGTGGCGCGCTCTAACTACCTGTTCACGTCGGAGTCGGTCTCGGAAGGCCACCCCGACAAGGTCTGCGATCGCATCTCCGATACCATCGTCGATACTTTCCTCGCCGCCGATCCGCAGGCCCGGGTCGCGGTCGAGACCCTGGCGACGACCAATTTTGTCGTCCTCGCCGGCGAAGTGCGGAGCGCCAGCCCGGTCGCCCACGACACGCTGATCGAAAAGGCCCGCCAGGCCATCAAGGAGATCGGCTACGAGCAGGACGGCTTCCACTGGAAGAACGCCGAAGTGGTCTGCCGCGTGCACGGTCAGTCGGCCGACATCGCCCAGGGCGTCGACGCCGCCGGCAACAAGGACGAGGGCGCGGGCGACCAAGGCATCATGTTCGGTTACGCCTGCCGCGAGACCGACGTACTGATGCCGGCGCCCATCGTCTATTCCCACCGCATCCTGAAGCGCCTGGCCGACCTCCGCCATGCCGACCCGAAGTCGGGCCTCGGCCCGGACGCCAAGAGCCAGGTGACGCTCGCCTATGAAAACGGCAAGCCGGTGCGCGCCACCTCGGTCGTGGTCTCGACCCAGCACGACGAGGCGCTGAGCCAGGAAGAAGTGCGCGAGATCGTGCGCCCGCATGTGCTCGCGGTCCTGCCCGAAGGCTGGATGTGCCCCGAGGCGGAATTCTATGTGAACCCGACGGGCAAATTCGTCATCGGCGGCCCGGACGGCGACGCCGGCCTGACCGGCCGCAAGATCATCGTCGACACTTACGGCGGTGCAGCACCCCATGGCGGCGGCGCCTTCTCGGGCAAGGACCCGACCAAGGTGGACCGTTCGGCCGCCTATGCCGCGCGCTATGTCGCGAAGAATGTGGTCGCCGCCGGGCTCGCCGACCGCTGCACCCTCCAGGTCGCCTATGCCATCGGCGTCTCCAAGCCGCTCGCCCTCTATGTCGACCTGCATGGCACCGGCACTGTCGACGAGGACAAGCTCGGCAAGGCGATCATGGATGTGATCGACCTCTCGCCCCGCGGCATCCGCACCCATCTGCAGCTCAATAAGCCGATCTATGCCAGGACCTCGTCCTACGGCCATTTCGGCCGCGAGCCCGAAGCCGACGGCGGCTTCTCCTGGGAGAAGCTCGACCTCGTCGCCGCCCTGAAGACGGCGCTCGGCGCCTGACATGAGCGACGCGGACGAAGCGTCGGGCGAAGCGCCGGCGCTTCGCCGCAAGGTCTTCGGCCGGCGCAGTGGCCACAAGCTGCGCGCCCGCCAGGCCGACATCCTGGAAACCGGCCTCGCCCGGCTGGCCGTACCGCTGCCGCCCGCCGGCACCATCCTCGACCCCAAGACGCTGTTCCCGGCTCCGGTCGAAGACGTCTGGTTCGAGATCGGCTTCGGCGGCGGCGAGCATCTGGCGGCCCAGGCCGAAGCCCATCCCGAGATCGGCCTGATCGGCGCCGAGCCCTTCGTCAACGGCATGGCCAGCCTGCTCCGCCATGTCGACGAAAAGAATCTCGGCAATGTCCGGGTGCTGGCGGACGACGCCCGCCTGCTGCTCGCCGCTTTGCCCGAGGGCAGCCTCGGCCGCGTCTTCCTGCTCTTCCCCGATCCCTGGCCCAAGAGCCGGCACCACAAGCGCCGCTTCGTCCAGCAGGAGACCCTGGACCTGATCGCCCGGGCACTCCGCCCCGGCGGCGAATTCCGCGTCGCGTCGGACATCATGGGTTACATCCAGTGGACCCTGGCCGAGGTGATGCGCCACCCCGCCTTCGAATGGACGGCGGAACGCCCGGCCGACTGGCAGGCGCGCACCGAAGACTGGCCGCCCACCCGCTACGAAGCCAAGGCGATCGCCGCCGGTCGCAAGCCCGCCTATCTGCGCTTCCGTCGGCGCTGAGCCGGCGCAATCCGGTTGGCGCCCCGGAAACTCCCGTGATAGATTTCGGTCATAAAAATGGGAGGAGCTCGAGGCCGTAACGCCAGGATTCCGCGAGGGAAACGAGATGTTTCCCGCGCCGCCCGCAGAGGGCCCGGCACCGGCACCGTATCCCGCTTACTCGAGCTTTGAACACGACAACTCCACGGCCCGGAGAAGGGCGTGATGGGGGAAGGGCGTGATGGAAGCAAGCCGTGTCAGGCAAGCCTGGGAAGCCTTCGTCGAAACGGGAGAACAGCCGCAGGAAGGCGTGCGCCGCCTGGTGGCCGCCTCGTGGCGCCGTTCGTCCGCCTTCCGGATCGAGAGCGACAAGCGCACGGCCCCGCTCGCCAGCGAGGCCGAGGTGCATCGCCGCCGCCACGAGAATCTGGCCCTGCTCGAAGCCGCCGGCGCGGCCTTGGACCGCTCCCGCCTGTTCCTGAGCGGCGCCCGCTCCATGATGGTGCTGACCGATGCGGGCGGGACGATCATCGCGACCGAAGGCGATCCCCGGGTGATCGACAGCGGGCGGGAAAACCACCTCGAACGTGGCGGCCGCTGGTCGGAAGACGTCATCGGCACCAATGCGATCGGCACCGCCCTGGCCGAGGGCCGGCCGATCCAGATCCACGGCGAGGAGCATTTCTGCGAGGGCGCGCAGCGCTGGACCTGCGCCGCCGTGCCGGTGCGCGACCCGCTCGGCGGCGACGTGATGGGCGTGATCGACATTTCCGGTCCCGCTCAGCATTTCAATCCGCAGAGCCTGGCACTGGCCGGCACCCTCGCCCAGGAAGTCAACGCCGCCCTCGACCGGGCCGTGCGCATGCGCCACGAGGCCCTGCTCCGCCGCTTCATCGCCAAGCGCCCGGCCTGGGCGAGCGAGGACATGCTGGTGCTGGACCCGCGCGGCTTCCTGGTCCATGCCGCGGGCAAGCCGGGCGGCGGGCTGGTGATCGGCAACCGGGTCGAGCTGGTCAAATCGGTGCCGATCGAACTCTGGCCCGAGATCCTGCAACGCAGCCTGCCCGGCGCCCGCACCGAAATCGTGCGCGAGGGCGAGGAGGCGCTGGGCGCCATCGTCGTCATGGCGGCGCGCGGCGCCGCCCGCCGCCGCCCGGCCGAACCCGCGGCCCCGGCCGTAATCAGCAACAGCCGGGAACCCCGCCGCGTCGATTTCGCCGAGATCCTGGGCGAGAGCGAGATCATGCGGCGCAAGCGCGACAAGGCGGCCCGCCTGGCGGCGAGCGGCCTGCCCATCCTGATCGAGGGGGAAACCGGGGTCGGCAAGGAACTCTTCGCCCGCGCCATCCACGCCGCCAGCCGCGACGCGGGCAAGCCCTTCGTGCCCGTCAATTGCGGCGGCATGCCGCGCGACCTGATCGCCAGCGAACTCTTCGGCTATGCCAAGGGCGCCTTCACCGGGGCGGACGAGCGGGGCCGTACCGGCAAGATCGTGGCGGCCGACCAGGGCACCCTCTGCCTCGACGAGATCGGCGAAATGCCGCTCGACCTCCAGCCCTATCTGCTGCGCGTGCTCGAGGACGGCGAAGTCTTCCCCGTTGGCGCCCACGAGGGCCGGCCGGTCGACATGCGCCTGGTCTCCATGACCAACCGCAACCTGGCCGACGAGGTGGAGGCCGGCCGTTTCCGCCGCGACCTCTACTACCGCGTCGCCGCCGCCCGCATCCAGGTGCCGCCGCTGCGCGCCCGCGGCGACGACATCGCCCTGCTGGCCGAGCATTTCGCGGCCAAGGCGGCAACGCGCCTCGGCTTGCCGGCGACCGGCTTCGAGCCCCGCGCGCTCGACCTCCTGCTCCGCTATCCCTGGCCCGGCAATGTGCGGGAACTCCGCAACATGGTCGACACCCTGGTGGTGCTGACCAGGGGCGACCGCATCGGCGCCGACGATATTCCGCCAGAATATGCCGCCCCCGTGCCGGCCAGCCCGGCGACCCAGAGCGCGGACGGCGATCTCCGCGCCGTCGAACGGGCGGCGGTGATCGCCTGCCTGGAAAAGACCGGCGGCAATTGCGCCGAAGCGGCCCGCCTGCTCGGCATCGCCCGCTCCACCCTCTACGTCCGCCTGGCCGAATACGGCGTTCCACGGCCCCGCCAGGGGCGCGGCTGATCCCTCTCCCCCAAAAGAAGATCGCCCCGGCTTTCACCGGGGCGACCGCTTCGTCTCGCTTCGTCAGCCGACCCGTTCGGGCACCGGCAGGCCGAGCCAGTCGCCATAGAAGGCGTCGATGTCCGGCTCGAAGTCGTGGATCACCGGGTACCAGGGGGTCGGTGCCTCGACGTCGTGCTGGGTGCCGCATTCGGGGCAGTAGTATTCGCGGTAGACCTGCCAGGCGGTATCCGGCGCCATCAGGGCCGGATAGACGTCGGCCATCGCTTCCGCCGAGTCGCGGACATAGACCGCGGCGTGAAGCTTCCAGTTCTCCTTCCAGTCGCAGAAGACATGGCCGCAGCCGCACTTCGTGACCCAGCGCTTGGTCGCGGCCTGCTGCACGATGTAGAGATGCGGGCCGAGCGGCAGGACGATGCGGTCGTGCCACTTCACGCGTCCCTGCAGGACGGAGAGGTAGAGTTCGAACCTCTCCTGGTCCTTGGGCATGGTCAGCATGCGGGTCGTGGTGTCCCAGTCGAGCTTGCCGTCGACCAGATTGGCGACCTGTTCACGGGTATAGGTGGACATCGTAACTCTCCCTGTTCCTCTGATCTCATTCCTCGACCTGGACGACGGTGGTGACATCCGGCATCAGGGAGAGGTCCATGCGGTATTTGGCGCCGTAGGACGGCACGCCGAGCTCGTCCTCGGTCACCGTCCAGTCGGCCGGCAGGTTCCAGAAACTGCGGAACTCGTTCAGGAACTTCTCCGAGAGCGAGAAGGAGGTGGCGAACATGTGCCGGACCTGGACCGAGGCATCCTTGGCCAGGATGCGTTCGCGTTCCTCGGCCATCCACTGCTTCACCGGCTTGGCGCGGGCGAGGCGTTCCTTGCGGATATGGGCGCGCCGCTCGGTGGTCGCGACCTCGTCCACCGTCCAGGCCCCGTCGGCCCCCTTGGCGACCACCGCGCCATGGACCTTGGCGGCGAATTCGGGCAGCAGGCAGCCCTCGTTCAGGTCCTTGGCGATGGCGTCGGTCTCGCGCTCCAGCGGATCGCCGAAGCCGGGACCACCGCGCAGGTAGTTGAGATAGAGATCGTAATTGTCGTAGCAGTCCTCCGTCGTCATGCACTGCTTGTCGCGCTTTACCCGCGCCTTGGCCGCGAGATAGGCCTCATAGGTCGGATGCGAGGGGTCGAGATCGCCGCCCAGCGGCAGCGGCCGGCCTTCCGCGATGGCTTCCTTCAGGCCGGTGTCATGGGCTTCGAAGCGATAGCCGGTCGCGGACGGATAGCCGCCCATGAAGCCCCAGTCGGAGTTCATGTAGCCATTGCCCATGAAGAACATGGTCCAGTCCTGCGCCTTCCAGACCATGCGCAGGGTCTCGAAGCCGCAACCGCCCCGGTACTTGCCGTAGCCGCCCGAATTGGCCTTCACGTTGCGCCCGAGATAGAGAAGCGGCTCGGCCATCTCCCAGATCTCGATGTCGCCCATGTCGCCTTCCGGGTTCCAGATCGCGGCGGCATGGTTCAGGCCGTCCTTGATCGCGCCGGCGCCGGTGCCGCAGGACGAGGCTTCGAAGGAATTCACGGCATGGACTTCACCGTCCTGATTGATGCCGCCGCCCTGCAGCCAGTTCGAGGTATTGGCGTTGCCCGCGTTCACCTCCTCGAGATAGCCCCGGCTGAAATAGGCCTGGCCGAGGCCCCGCCACATGGCGCTCCAACCCGAGACCAGGAAGTGCCAGGCATAGGCATGGCCCGTGCGCCGGTCGTCCGGGTTCATCCAGGTGCCCTTGGGCAGCCTGAATTCGGTGCCGAAATAGGCGCCGTCGTTGATGCGCTGGGTCGGCACCAGGGTCTGGGTCATCATCACCCAGATGCCCGAGGTGAAGGCGACATGATGGGCGTTGTAGCTGTGCCAGCCCCAGCGGCTCGCGCCCTCGAAATCGAGGCGCCAGCTCGCGTCCGGCCGGATCGTCATCTCGACCGGCGAATGCATGATCGTGTCGATCTTGGCGAAGGCCGACGGCGTCTGCACGTCGGGATGGGCGTAGGGCACATCGACGAAGGCCACCTTCCGGTATTTGCCCGGCAGGGTCATGGCCTTCAGCCGGCTTTGCAGGCCGCGGCGGCCTTCCTCGATCACCTCGAAGCCGAATTTCTCGTAAGCCTCCAGCCCTTCGGCCTCGATGATCTCCTCGACCATGGAACGGATCATGTGGCAGCCGGCGATGCGGGTGCGCTCGTCCAGGATCCAGTATTTCGGCGTCCGCACCGAACGCTGGCTCTCGTGCAGCCAGTCGCGCAGCGGGGTGTCGTTCACGCCGGTCTTGCGGCAGGTGACCTGATAGCCGTCGCCGAAGCGCTGGACCTGGCCGGTCGACATCGAGCCCGGAGTGACCGCGCCGGTATCGATGACATGGGTGACGCCGCCGACCCAGCCGATCAGCTTGCCGGCCCAGAAGATCGGCACGATGGTGGCGATGTCGCAGGGGTGGACGTTGCCGATCGAGCAGTCGTTGTTGGTGAACATGTCGCCGGGATTGATGCCCGGGTTGTCCTCCCAATTGTTCTCGATCATGTATTTGATCGCCGCACCCATGGTGCCGACATGGATGATGATGCCGGTCGAGGTCAGGATGCAGTCGCCGACCGCGTTGTAGAGGGTGAAGCAGAGTTCGCCCTCCTGCTCCACGATGGGCGAGGCGGCGATCTTCTTCGCCGTCTCGCGGGCATGGACGAGGCCGCCGCGGATCTTCGAGAACAGCTTCTCGTAACCGATCGGGTCCTTCTCGCGCAGCTCGAGCCTTTCGAGGCCGTTGTAATGCCCGTTCGTCGCGGTGCGCGCCATCACCTCGGCGCGGAACTGCTTCAGCGTCTTGCCGTTGCCGAGCAGGCCGATGTTGAGGTCGGCACCCTTGTTCAGGATCTTGTTCATCTCTCGTCCTCCCTTGTGCTTATTTCACTTCCCGCAGGTGGAACAGGCGGTGCTTGTCGAGGGTCGTGGCGAAACCGTCCGGCACCACGAAGGTGGTGGAGGCGGATTCGATGATGGCGGGGCCGGTGATCTCGTTGCCGGCGAGCAGGGCTTCCATCTGCCAGACCTCGGCCTCGACCCAGCGCTTGTGGCGGTAGAACGGCCGCTTGCCGAGGAAGGCTTCCTGGGGCGGCACCGGCCCGCCGTCGGGATCTTCCGGCAGCACGGGCTTCTGCGTGGCAACGAGGCCGCGCATGATCACGCCGGTCGCCGAGAAGCCGAGTTCGGGCGACTTGGCGGAGGAGGCATAGACCCTGGCATAGGTCTCCTCGAAGGCCTCGGTGATCTTCTGCCAGTCTTCCGCGGTCGAGGCCGCGGTGATCGGCGAGGTGATCTCGAGGTCGTTGAGCTGGCCCATGTACTGCATCCGGTAGCCGGGCAGCAGGGTGATGTCCTCCGGCCGGAAGCCGTTGATGACGAATTCGTCGATCACCTTGGCCGCCAGTTCGGCCCAGGCTTCCTGCACGGTCTTGCAGGCTTCGACCTTGACCTCGTCACCCGACTCGGGGCCGACCGCGATATCGACGCTCTTGTCGTAGCGATATTCGAAATCGGCGCAGGCGCAGCCGAAGGCCGAGAAGCCCGCGGCCCAGGCCGGCACGATGACGTCCTTGAAGCCCAGACCTTCCGTGTAACCATAGGTGTGCACGGGACCGGCGCCGCCGTAGGAGAAGCAGACGAAGTCGGTCGGGTTGTAGCCCTTGGCGCTGATGTTCGAGCGAAGATATTCGTGCAGGTTCAGGTCGAGCAGTTCGATCACGCCCGCCGCCGCATCCTCGACCGAGAGGCCGAGGGGATCGGCGATCTGGGCCTTGATGTGCTTGCGCGCGCGTTCGACGTCGAGCTTGATCGCCCCGCCCAGGAAATTGTCCGGGTTGAGGTAGCCGAGCACGACATGGCAATCGGAGACCGAGACGGTGTCGAGCCCGCTGCCTTCCCAGCAGGTGCCGACGCGGTAGCCCGCCGAATCCGGCCCCAGCTTGATCGAGCCCGAATAGGGATCGAGCCGGACGAAGGAGCCGGCGCCGGCGCCGACCGAGTCCATGGCGACGAGGGGCAGGGACAGCACGAGGCGCGCCATGTCCGGATCGGAGGCGATGGCGAAATTGCCCTTGGTGATCAGGGCCATGTCGAAGGAGGTGCCGCCGATGTCGGAACAGGCGATATTCTCGTAGCCCAGCCGCTCGCCCAGCAGTTTCGAGCCGATGACGCCGCCGATCGGTCCGGAGACGATGGTGCGCGCCAGTTCCTTCGCCTTCCACGAGATGGTGCCGCCGTGGGTCGCCATCACGCGAAGGTCGAATTTGGCGCCATGCGCCTTGAAGCGGTCGGAGACCTTCTTCAGGGTCTGGCGCGACGGCTCGGCGGCATAGGCCTCGAGGATCGTCGTGTTGGTGCGATGGCTTTCCTTCCGCGACGGGTAGTAGTCGACCGAGGCGAAGACGGGAATGTCGGCGCCGATCGCCTTCAGCTCGTCACGGCAGACGTCGCGGGCGCGCTTCTCGCTGGCTTCGTTCTTGTGGGACTGGAGGAGGACGATGGCGATCGCCTTCGAGCCGGCGGCGACCAGCTCGCGCGTCGCCTGGCGCACTTCATCCTCGCGCAGGGGAATGACGATCTCGCCCTGGACGTCGGTGCGCTCGGTCACGCCGCGCGTCCTCGAATAGGGCACCAGCGGCTCGTCGTAGCGATGGGTGTTGAGGTGCAGCCGCTCCTCGAGGGCATAGCCGAGATAGGACTGGATCGCCCGGCCCATGGAATGGATCTGCTCGAAGCCCTTGTTGCAGATCAGGCCGACGTCGAGCCCCTTGCGCTGCACGACGCGGTTCAGCATGGCCGTGCCCGAATAGACGCAGGTCACGAGTTCCGGATAGACCTCGTCGACCTCCCGGCCCCATTGGGCCAGCGCATCGTGCGAGGATTCGAGGATGGCGAGGGATTCGTCGCCCGGATTGCTCTGGGCCTTGCCGACGACGAAACGGCCGTCGGCCCGGACGAAGAATGTGTCGGTCATCGTGCCGCCGGCGTCGATGCCCATCACCTGAACGGTGCTGTCTTGGCTTTGCATGGTTCCTCCCGTTTTCCGGCGGCCGCTTTTTTTCCCGACCGCGCCGGACGACAGGGGCAAGCGCCGTGCCAGCCCGGCCCGCGGGCCCCGCCGGGGCGCGAAAGCGCGGAAAAGCGCCGAAACGGGCCGTGTCCGGCGGCAAGGTCCGATGTCCGGGCTCTGGTCACGTCGGACAGGCGTGACCGGATTCCGGTCACGCGGCGACACGGCGGGGCCAGGGCGTTGCGGTTAGGACTTGAAAGTCTCGCCCCCGCGCTGTACATCACAGCTCACATAGCCCGACGGTACCCTCGGGATGAGATCGAAGCGGGCCCGATGGCCCGCTTCGTCGTTTGAGGACAGGAATGGAACTCACCAACCGCATCGCCGCCATGATCGAGCCGTCGCTTCTCGCGATGGGCTTCCTTCTCGTGCGCGTGCGTTTCGGCGGGGCCAAGCGTCCCGTGCTTCAGATCATGGCCGAGCGGCCCGACGGCACCATGACCGTCGAGGATTGCGCCGACGTCAGCCGCGCGGTCTCCGCCATTCTCGATGTCGAAGACCCGATCAGCAGCGAATATGTCCTCGAAGTCTCGTCGCCCGGCATCGACCGGCCGCTGATGAAGCTGGACGATTTCCGCCGTTTCGCCGGCTATGAAGCCAAGGTCGAGACGGTGATGCCGGTCGAGGGGCGCAAGCGCTACCGCGGCCGTCTGGTCGGCATCGACGGCGAGGATGTGCTGATCACGGTCGATGGCCAGGATTACCGCCTGCCCTTCCCGCTGATCGGCGAGGCGCGCCTCGTGCTGACCGACGATCTGATCGCCGCCAGCCTGAAGGGCACGCTGCTGCCGCCGGGCGCCGACGAGGTGGCCAAGGTTGCCGCCGTCGCGGATGATGGCGACGAAGAGACTATTGACGATACCG
>NZ_JBAZKR010000027.1:0-46472 GCF_041650655.1 Zavarzinia sp. | reverse complement strand
TCGGCTATTGGCGGGTGCGCACCCATCTTCTGATGCGCGGCACCATGCCCGTGACCTCCTGCCTGGCCGAGCCCTGGTGGGCGACGCCCAATATCCACCTCTGCACCATCCGCGACTTCGTCGAGCTGACGCAGGAGATGGGCATCACCATCGAGCGCGGCCTGGCGGTCGGACGGAGCGGCCGCTGGCGCCGGGTGGCCGGCCGCCTGCCCAACCTTCTCGGCGAGCAGGCAGTGTTCCAGCTCGCCCGGGGTTAGAGGGCGACGTCGAACGAGGCTTCGGTCTTCGCCTCGATCTCGGCCAGGGGTACGCCCTCGGCCACTTCGATCAAGGTCAGGCCGCCGTCGCCATGCTTGTCGATCGTAAAGACGCCGAGGTCGGTGATCACCATGTCGACGACGCGGGTGCCGGTCAGCGGCAGGTTGCAGGCCTTCAGCAGCTTGGGCGAATTGCCGGCCGTGTGTTCCATCACCACCACGACCTTCTTCACCCCGGCGACCAGGTCCATGGCGCCGCCCATGCCCTTCACCATCTTGCCCGGGATCATCCAGTTGGCGAGGTCGCCGTTCTCCGCGACCTGCATGGCGCCCAGGACCGAGAGGTCGATATGGCCGCCGCGGATCATGGCGAAACTGTCGGCCGAGGAGAAGAAGCTCGAATCGGGCAGTTCGGTGATGGTCTGCTTGCCGGCGTTGATCAGGTCCGCGTCCTCTTCACCCTCGAAGGGGAAGGGACCCATGCCCAGCATGCCGTTCTCCGACTGCAGGGTGACATGCACGCCTTCGGGGATGTAGTTGGCGACCAGCGTCGGAATGCCGATGCCGAGGTTCACGTAGAAGCCGTCCTGCAGCTCCTTGGCCGCGCGGGCGGCCATCTGTTCACGGGTCCAAGCCATGGCGGGGCTCCTCAGATCTTCTTCCGGGTCGTGCGCTGCTCGATGCGCTTCTCGTAATTCTCGCCCTTGATGATGCGCTGGACGAAGATGCCGGGCGTGTGGATATGGTCCGGATCGATCGTGCCGGGCTCGACCAGTTGCTCGACCTCGGCCACGGTGACCTTGCCGGCGGTCGCCATCATCGGGTTGAAGTTCCGCGCCGTCTTCCGGTAGACGAGATTGCCGGCGGTATCGCCGCAATGGGCCTTCACGATCGAGAGGTCGGCGACGAGGCCCGTCTCCATCACATAGGTCTCGCCGTTGAAGACGCGGGTTTCCTTGCCCTCGGCCACCAGGGTGCCGACGCCGGTCTTGGTGAAGAAGGCCGGGATGCCGGCGCCGCCGGCACGGCAGCGTTCTGCCAGCGTGCCCTGCGGGTTGAATTCGAGCTCGAGTTCGCCCGAGAGATATTGCTGGGCGAACAGCTTGTTCTCGCCGACATAGGAGCTGATCATCTTGCGGACCTGCCGCGTCTCCAGAAGGACGCCCAGGCCGAAACCGTCGACGCCCGCATTGTTCGAGATGAAGGTGAGGCCCTTCACGCCCGACAGGCGGATGCCGTCGATCAGATTTTCCGGGATGCCGCACAGGCCGAAGCCGCCGGCCATGATGACCATGTCGTCGCGGAGCAGCCCGGCGAGGGCGGTGACCGCATCGGGATAGACCTTTTTGCTCATTGTCGCGCAGTTCCGTTTCTGCCGGGTGACGCAGGGGCAGGCTCGCCCCCCGGGGACAGAATGCAGCGCCGAAAGGATTAGCGCAACGCGGCAGGAACCCGGCGCGATTTCCCTCGACATTGGTCGGGGACTTCGTGCAAACGCGAGATTGAAGGTTGCGAAACGGGCGCTAGTGTGCTGCCTGATGCTTCGTTCTTGCGGGGGCCGACTCCCCGCCTTCCCAGCGTCCTGGAGACCATCATGGCAAAATCCCCCGTCCGCGTTGCAGTGACCGGCGCCGCCGGCCAGATCGCCTATTCGCTGCTGTTCCGCATCGCCAACGGCGACCTTCTCGGCAAGGACACGCCTGTCATCCTTCAGCTTCTCGACCTGCCGCAGGCGCTCAACGCCGTGAACGGCGTCGTCATGGAAATCGAGGACTGCGCCTTCCCGACGCTCGCCGGCGTGGTCATCACCGATGATCCGGAAGTGGCCTTCAAGGATGCCGACGTCGCCATCCTGGTCGGCGCCCGTCCCCGTTCGAAGGGCATGGAGCGCGCCGACCTGCTGGCTGCCAATGCCGCCATCTTCAAGGTCCAGGGCGCGGCCCTGAACAAGGTCGCCTCGCGCGACGTCAAGGTGCTGGTGGTCGGCAATCCGGCCAACACCAACGCCTATATCGCCATGAAGTCGGCGCCCGACCTGCCGGCGAAGAATTTCACCGCCATGCTGCGCCTCGACCACAACCGCGCACTCTCGCAGCTCGCGGCCAAGGCCGGCGTCGCCGTCTCCTCGCTCGAGAAGCTGGCGGTCTGGGGCAATCATTCGCCGACCATGTATGCCGACTATCGCGCCACCACCTCGGGCGGCGTCTCGATCAAGGCGAAGATCAACGACGAAGCCTGGAACCGCGATGTCTTCCTGCCGACCGTCGGCAAGCGCGGCGCCGCCATCATCGAGGCGCGCGGCCTGTCCTCGGCCGCCTCGGCCGCCAATGCCGCGATCGACCACATCCACGACTGGGTGCTGGGCACCAACGGCGGCTGGGTCTCGATGGGCGTGCCCTCCGACGGTTCCTACGGCGTGCCGGAAGGCATCATGTTCGGCATGCCCTGCGTCTGCGAGAACGGCGAATACAAGGTCGTGAAGGGCATCGAGATGGACGACTTCTCGAAGGAGCGCTTCAAGGTCACCCTCGACGAGCTGCTCTCGGAAGCCGAAGGCGTCGCCGACCTGCTGAAGTAAGGCGTTTCCTCTTCGCCCCCCTCGCCCCCCCGCGGGGCGAGGGGGGTTTTCGTTTCGGCTCCACGTGTCTATCCTCGGTGCATGAGCAAGCCCGAAAAGATCACCGTCGATCTGAGCCCAGAGATGGCCGGCGCGCTTCGCCGTGCCGTCGAGTCGGGGGCCTATGCCACGGCCGGCGATGCGGTCGGCGCGGCTCTTCGCGAATGGCGCGAGCGGCGCGAACCGATCGGCTACGATCCGGCCGAACTGGCAGCCCTGGTGGTCGAGTCGATCGCCAGCGGGCCGAGCCCGCATGCCACCATGGACGAGGTCAAGGCCGAGGCACGGCGCCGCCTGGTCCGCGAGGGCCGGTGACTGCTCGGCCGATCGCGCGGACCCGACGTGCCGACGAAGACCTGATCGAGATCTGGCACCATATAGCGATCGACAATCCCGCGGCAGCAGACCGGATGCTCGACGCCATCGAGGCGCGCTGGTTGTTGCTCGCCCGCAACCCCTTTTCGGGGCCGGCCCGGGACGACATCATGCCCGGCGTTCGCCATCTGGTGACGGGGCATTATCTCACGCTCTACCGCGTCACCGAAACAGCGGTCGAGCTTCTGCGCGTCCTGCACGGGCGGCGCGACATGACCGTCGGTCAGATCGAGGAATGAGGACTGCCATGAGCAAGGTCGTGATCATCACGGGCGCCGGTTCCGGCATCGGCCGGGCGACGGCGCTGGCTTTTTCGGCGCGGGGCGACAAGGTGGTGTTGGCCGGACGCCGGGCCGCGGCGCTGGACGAGACGCGCGACCTCTGCCCCTTTCCCGATCTCGTGCTGCCGGTGCCGAGCGATGTCACCAGCGAGAAATCGGTCGCCATGCTGTTTGCCGCAGCAGTGGACACCTTCGGGCGGATCGACGTCCTCTTCAACAATGCCGGGACCTTCGGTGCCAACGGCAGTGTCGACCTGATCGATCCCGCCGAATGGCGCGCCCTCGTGGAGGTCAACCTGACCGGCTCCTTCCTCTGCGCGGCGGAGGCGTTCCGGCGCATGAAGGCGCAGGTGCCCCAGGGCGGGCGGATCATCAACAATGGCTCGATCTCGGCCCACCACCCGAGGCCCTTCTCGGCCGCCTATACGGCGACCAAACATGCCATCACCGGCCTCACCAAGTCGATCTCGCTGGACGGCCGGCCCTTCGGCATCACCTGCGGCCAGATCGACATCGGCAATGCGGCGACGGGCATGACCGGGCAGATGGCGGTGGGGATGCCCCAGGCCGATGGTACGATAAGGCCGGAGCCGCGCATGGATGTCGCCCGCGCGGCCGATGCCGTCGTCTTCATGGCGAGCCAGCCGGCCGAGGCGGACGTGAGCTTCCTGACGATCGCCGCGACAGCCATGCCCTTCGTCGGGCGGGGCTGAGCGGAAAGAAGGCGCCGGCGCTCAGAGCGCGCCGGCGATCTCGTCCAGGATGGCGCGGGCCTTGGCCTCGGGCGCCGGGCTGCGCAGAATGTCGCGGCCGACCACGATATGGTCGGCGCCGGCCTCGATCGCTTCCGCCGGGGTCATCACCCGCTTCTGGTCGTCCTTCGGGCTGTCGGCCGAACGGATGCCGGGGGTGACGATGCGCATATAGGGGCCGAGCAGGGCGCGCAGCTTGGCCGCCTCGAAGCCGGAGGCGATGACGCCGTCGGCCCCCGCTTCCTTGGCCTTGAGCGCGCGGTGCACCACGAGGTCTTCGAGCGGCATGGCAAAGCCCATGTCCTCGATGTCCTTCTGGTCGAGCGAGGTGAGCACGGTGACCGCCAGGATCAGCGGCTTCCGCGCCCCGGCACGCGAGCGCGCCTCGACCGCGGCGCGCACGATCGGGGCATCGCCCGTCACGGTCAGGAATGCCGTGCCGGTGCGGGCGATATTGGTGGTTGCATTGCCCACGGTCGCCGCGATGTCGGTCAGCTTGGCGTCGAGGAAGACCTTCTTGCCGAGCCGGAACAATTCGGCGACCACCGAGAGACCGCCGCCGAAGACCTGCTGCAGGCCCAGCTTGTAGAACACCACCGTGTCGCCCAGCGCCGCCACGATATTGCGCGCCTGGATGACGTTGGGGACATCCAGGGCGACAATCAGGCGTTCGCGCAGCGGCACGTCGAGGCGAGGAAGGGCCTGTTGGGGAAGGGCCACGTCGTCGCTCACACGTTCAGCAGTAGATGTTCTCGTTCCCATGCCGAAATCACCTGTTGATAGGCGTCGTGTTCCGCCTGTTTCACTTCCATGAGCAGGGTGACGAAATCCTCGCCCAGGACCTCGCTCAGCTCGTCGGCGCCCTTGAGCTTGTTCAGGGCATCCGGCAGGTAGCGGGGCAAGGCGAATTTGCGGCTGTAAGCACTGCCGCTGATCGGATCAGTCGGCTCCAATTGGTTTATCATACCGAGATAGCCGCACGCCAGTGACGCTGCGATGACGAGATAGGGATTCGCATCCGCCCCCGGCACCCGGTTTTCGACCCGGCGGGCTTCCGGGCCCGATTCCGGCACGCGAAGCCCGGCCGTGCGGTTTTCCCGCGCCCAATGCAGGTTGATCGGCGCCGACATGAAGCGGGTCAGGCGGCGATAGGAATTCACGTTGGGCGCGATCAGCGGCATGGCCGCCGGCAGGAACTTCTGCAGGCCGGCGATATGGGAGAGGAACAGCGGCGTGTCGTTGCCGTCCGCGTCCGAGAACAGGTTGCGCCCGGTCTTGATGTCGACGATCGACTGGTGCAGATGCATGGCGCTGCCCGGCTCTTCCGAATAGGGCTTGGCCATGAAGGTCGCATAGACGCCGTGGCGCATCGCCGCCTGGCGCACCGTGCGCTTGAACAGAAAGGCCTGGTCGGCCATCGACATCGGATCGGCGTGGTTGAAGTTGATCTCGCACTGGGCGCGGCCGGCCTCGTGGATCAGCGTATCGACGTCTAGTTCCTGCGCCTCGCAGTACTGATAGACGTCCTCGAAGATCGGGTCGAATTCATTGACCGCATCGATGCCGTAGGACTGGCTGCCGGTCTCGGCCCGGCCGGAGCGGCCTACCGGCGGCTGCAGCGGATAGTCGGGATCGACGTTCTTGGCGCAGAGATAGAATTCCAGTTCCGGCGCCACGATCGCCTTCCAGCCCCGTTCGGCATAGAGGTCGATCACCCGGCGCAGCACCTGGCGTGGCGCGATCGCAACCGGCTTGCCGTCGCGGTAGAAGCAGTCGTTGATCACCTGGGCGGTCGGATCGTCGTACCAGGGCACGAGCGAGAGCGTGTCCGGATCGGGCTTCAGGACGACGTCCGGCTCGGTCGGGTCGGTCACTTCGCTGTCGATGAAATCGCCGGTCACGGTCTGGGAGAAGATCGATTCCGGCAGGCGCAGCGAATTGTCGGTCTGGCTCTTCAGGAATTTCGAGGTCGGCAGGATCTTGCCGCGGGCGACGCCGGAAATATCCGGGACCAGGCATTCCACTTCCGTGATGTGCCGCTCGCGCAGCCAAGTCTCGAGCTGTGACATGAACCCTATCCCCTCCGCGGCCGGGACGCATACTGCCGGGCCGCCTCGCCGAATGCCTCGAAGAGCCGCATCGACACCGGATTTTCCAGCGCACGCCACTCCGGATGCCACTGTACAGCAATGACGAGGCCCGGCGCATCCGGCGCGGTGACGGCTTCGATCGTGCCGTCCGGCGCCACCGCTTCGACCGCGAGGCCGGGGGCGACACGGTCGATCGCCTGGGAATGCAGCGAATTCACCTCGAATTCGGTAAGCCCCGTGAGGCGGGCGAGCAGGCCGCCCGGGGTCACCGTCACCTTGTGGGCGGGGCCGTATTTGACCGCGATCGGCTCGCCCTCCGGCGCCCGGTGGTCGAGCCGGCCGGGCAGTTCCTGGACATGCTGGAAGAGCGTGCCCCCCAGCGTCACATTGAGTTCCTGATGGCCGCGGCAGATCGCGAAGACCGGCATGCCGCGCGCGATCGCGGCGGCGATCAGGGGCAGGGTGGTGGCGTCGCGCTGCTCGTCGTGCAGGGTGCCGGGTCGGCTCGCCTCGCCCTGGTAGCGGGCGGGATGCACGTTCGAGGGGCTGCCGGTCACCAGCAATCCGTCGACGGCCCCCAGCACCACCTCGAGGTCGAGGGGCACGGGCAGGCTCGGGATCAAGAGGGGCAGGCAGCCGGCGGCCTCGGCCACGGCGGCAATGTATTTTTCGCCGACGACATTGAAGGGATGGCCTTCGATGACGCGGGCACAGGCGGGAACGCCGACGATGGGTGTGATGCTGCGGGTCATGGGGAAACCGCTAGCACGGCCCGGCGCGCGGGGTAAACAGCGTCTTTCCGCCGCGCTCGGCTGCCCCGCGCCGGCCGCAAACCTCATATCGGCCGGCTTGCGCCGGCCTTAAGACTCACATCGGCCGGGCGTCGAAACTCTCGGCCTGCGCCATGGCCCAGCTCGAGCCGTAGAAGCGGCTGTCGATCCTGCCGTCCAGGAGCGCACCCGGCGCGAGCGCGTAGTTGATCTGCGAGAACAGGCGGATCTCGCCGGAGGAGACACGCCGCGCCAAGTGGTGCGGCCCGAGCTTCGAGGGATGGTCGAGGCCGGCGGCGGCCAGCATCTCGGCCAGCGCGCGCAGGGTGTTGCGGTGGAAGTTGTAGACCCGTTCCGCCTTGTCCGGCACCACCAGGGCGCGCTGGCGCACCTGGTCCTGGGTCGCGACGCCGGTCGGGCAGCGGTTGGTGTGGCAGGCCTGCGACTGGATGCAGCCGACCGCGAACATGAAGCCGCGCGCCGCATTGGCCCAGTCGGCGCCGAGCGCCAGTAGGCGCGCGATATCGAAGCCGGAGACGATCTTGCCGGCGACGCCGAGCTTCACCTTGTCGCGGAGGCCCGCGCCGATCAGCGTGTTGTGGACGAACAGCAGGCCTTCCCGCAGAGGCACGCCCAGATGGTCGGTGAATTCGACCGGGGCGGCGCCGGTGCCGCCTTCCTTGCCGTCGACCACGATGAAATCGGGCGTGACGCCGGTCTCCAGCATCGCCTTCACGATGCCCATGAATTCCCAGGGGTGGCCGATGCACAGCTTGAAGCCGACCGGCTTGCCGTCCGACAGTTCGCGCAGCTTGGCAATGAACTGCATCATCTCGACCGGGGTCGAGAAGGCGGAATGGCGGGCCGGCGAGATGCAGTCCTTGCCGATCGGGACGCCGCGGGCCTCGGCGATCTCGGGGCTCACCTTGTGGGCCGGCAGGATGCCGCCGTGGCCCGGCTTGGCGCCCTGGCTCATCTTGATCTCGATCATCTTGACCTGGGGATCGCGCGCCTGCCTGGCGAATTTCTCCGGGTCGAAGCGGCCGTCCTCGGTGCGGCAGCCGAAATAGCCGCTGCCCAGTTCCCAGACGAGGTCGCCGCCGTTCTCGCGGTGATAGGGGCTGATCGAGCCTTCGCCGGTGTCATGGGCGAAATTGCCCATCTTGGCCCCGCGGTTGAGGGCGCGGATCGCATTGGCGCTGAGCGCGCCGAAGCTCATGGCCGATATGTTGAAGACCGAGATCGAATAGGGCTGCCTGCACTGTGGCCCACCCACGGTGACGCGGAACTTGCCGGGATCGGCCAGCGGCGCCGGGCGCAGCGAATGGGAGATGAATTCGTAGCCGTCGTCATAGACGTCGGAGAGCGTGCCGAAGGGCCGTTCGCTGATCTCGTTCTTGGCCCGGGCATAGACCAGGCTCCGCTGGGCGCGCGAGAAGGGCACCTTGTCGCGGTCGTCTTCCAGCAGGTACTGGCGGATTTCGGGGCGGATCGCCTCGAACATGTAGCGCAGGTGGCCGATGACCGGATAATTGCGCAGCACGGCATGACGCGGCTGCCACAGGTCGTAGACGCCGAGCGCCACCAGGATCCAGGCCACCAACGATGCGAGGTCGAGCCAGGCCGAAGTGCCGATGTAGGGCAGCGAGAAGACCGCGAAGGCGATACAGATGCCGAATGCCAGGTAACGGCCGGTCATGGACCAGAGATTGACGTTCGGCATCCCTTCGGCTCCCCCGCTGGCGGCGCGCGCATGGGAGCACAACCGCTCCGCCGAGAAAAGCGCGGGTCGGTGACAGGTGCTGAAATTTCGCCGCGTTCCCTGCGACGAAGGGCTGTCTTGCCGGCCTCCGCGCCGCCGCTAATCTGTTGCCGAGGGGCCTGAGATTTCAACCAGGGGTGCTGGAGATGAGGACGATCGTCTTCTTCCTGATCGGTGTCGGTCTCATGGCCTGGGGCCGGAGCGAAATCCACGATGTCATCCGCGGTCTCGGCTTTCCGATGGATCCCCTGCCTTTCATCCTCGTGCTGGTCGCCGCCTCGGCCGTGGCGCTCGACCACATGCTCGGCGCGGGTGCGCCGGGCCGGGCTGTGGTCCCGGGCGGCGGTCGGCTCGCCACACTGGCCATCGGCGCGGCCGTGGTCGGCATCGCCGTCCTGGCCCGCATGGAGGAGGACACCCTGGGCGGCCTGTTCCGCAGCCTCGGCCTCACTGTCGATCCGACGGTGACCATCTTCGTGGTGGCGGCTCTCGTCGCGGTCGGGCTCGACAGTTGGCTGAAACTCCGGCGCCGCGGGGCTGGTGCCTGATCTGTCGCGGATCTTGGCGATGATCGCGATGTTCGGAATCGGCGCGATGCTCTAGAGTCTCCCCATGAAGCTCGTCATCGCGATCATCAAGCCCTTCAAGCTGGAACCCGTCCGTGCCGCGCTGGAGCCGCTCGGGGTGCGCGGCATGACAGTGACCGAGGCGATCGGCTTCGGCCGCTCCCACGGCCATACCGAAATCTACCGTTCGGCCGAATATCAGATCGCCTTCGTGCCCAAGCTCCGGATCGACATCGCGGTCGACGACGAGCGGCTGGCCGACGTGCTCGAGGCGCTCGAGCGCACGGCCCGCACGGGTAAGCTCGGCGACGGCAAGCTCTTCGTCCTCGAACTCGTCGACGCTTGCCGCGTGCGCACTTCCGAGCGGGGCGAAGCGGCGATCTGAACCCGCGCTGGACCCCCATTGTTTGGGGGCGGCTGCACGTGTAGCCTCCAGTTGTTGATTCGTTCCCGTGCCGGCTCCGCCGGCCGCCAGCCTATGAGGTCCCCATGGCCCAAGCGGCCGGAACGTCGTCCGAAGTGCGCGCCAGCCGCCTGCTGCCCAACGGGCTGGCCCGGGCGATGGGGGCTCGCGTGGTCGAATTCGCCGGCCTCGGACTCTTCGTGGGGGCGACCGTGCTCGGCCTCGCCCTGGTCTCCTATTCGCCGGGCGACGCCAGCCTGAATGTCGAGACCGATGCGCCGACTCGCAACCTGATCGGCCTGCCCGGCGCCTATGTCGCCGATTTCGCGATCCAGTGGCTCGGCATCGCCGCCGGGCTGATGCCGCTGCTGCTCGGCGCCTGGGCTTGGCGCCTGTTCTCCCATCGCGGGCTCAGGCTGTGGTGGCTCAATCTGGCCCTGGCCCCTGTCGGCTTGGCGCTCGGCGCCGCAGCGGTCAACGGCTTTACGGTCGGTTCCGGCTGGCCGCTGCGCAGCGGGCTCGGCGGCATGGTCGGCGCCGTCGTGGCGCCTTGGGCTCAACGCATGTTGGGCAAGGTCGGCCTCTCGCTCGATGGCGGCGGGCTCTCCTTCGTGCTCGTCCTGCTCTGCCTCATGGTCCTGGTCACGGCCATGGGCCTCAGCCTGGGCGAATGGCGCGCACTCGGTCGCGGCGCCGCAAGGGCCGGCCGCGCCGGGCGGGACGGCACGCGCTGGATTGCCGGGATCGCCGCCCGCCTGCACCCCAGGCCCGGCGCACCGCCCGAACTCCGCCTGAAACGGAGCGACGACGAGGTGGAGGCGGCGGCCCCGCCGCGTCCCGCCCGTGCCGCTCGCTCCCGCCAGGAACCCCGCTTCACCCGGCGCGAGGAAGCAGCGGAGGCCCCTGCGACGCCTGCCGCGGGCGAGATTGCGACCCCCGCCGCGACCGACAGCCGCCGCATCGTCGAGACCCCGGCCAAGACGCCCAAGCCCGGCAAGCGCGCGGTCGAGGAAAGCCAGGCCGCCCTCGACCTCGGCCCGGCCGACCAGCACCAGCTCCCCCCGCTCTCCCTGTTGAAGCCCGCGCCCAAGCGCGAGGCGGCGGCGGTCGACGAGGCGGCCCTGGAAACCAACGCCCGGCTGCTCGAATCCGTGCTCGACGATTTCGGCGTGCGCGGCCATATCGTGAAGGTGCGCCCCGGCCCGGTGGTCACGCTCTATGAACTCGAGCCGGCGCCGGGCACCAAGTCCGCCCGGGTGATCGGCCTCGCCGACGACATCGCCCGTTCCATGAGCGCTATTTCGGCCCGCGTCTCGGTGGTGCCCGGGCGGAATGCGATCGGCATCGAACTGCCCAACGCCAAACGCGAGACGGTGTGGCTCTCCGAGATCCTGTCGTCGCAGGAATACGAGAAGACGGCTTCGGCCTTGACACTGGCCCTCGGCAAGGACATCGGCGGTGCGCCGGTGGTGGCCGATCTGTCGCGCATGCCGCATCTGCTGGTCGCCGGTACGACGGGTTCCGGTAAGTCGGTCGCGGTCAACACCATGATCCTGTCGCTGCTCTACCGGCTGCCGCCGGACCAGTGCAAGCTGATCATGGTCGATCCCAAGATGCTCGAACTCTCGGTCTACGAGGGCATTCCCCATCTGCTGGCACCCGTGGTGACCGAGCCGGGCAAGGCCGTGGTGGCGCTGAAATGGGCGGTCCGCGAGATGGAGGAGCGCTATCGCAAGATGTCGCGCCTCGGCGTCCGCAACATCGCCGGCTACAACGCCCGCATCGCCGAAGCCAGGGCCAAGGGCGAGGAATTGAAACGCACGGTGCAGACCGGCTTCGAGCCCTCGACCGGCAAGCCGATCTTCGAGGAACAGGCGATCGCGCTCGAGGCGCTGCCCTTCATCGTCATCATCGTCGACGAATTCGCCGACCTGATGATGGTCGCCGGCAAGGACATCGAAGGGGCGATCCAGCGCCTGGCCCAGATGGCACGCGCCGCCGGTATGCACCTGATCCTGGCGACCCAGCGGCCTTCGGTCGACGTCATCACCGGCACGATCAAGGCCAATTTCCCGACCCGCATCTCGTTCCAGGTCACTTCCAAGATCGACAGCCGCACGATCCTGGGCGAACAGGGCGCCGAACAGCTGCTCGGCCAGGGCGACATGCTCTATATGGCGGGCGGCGGCCGCATCACCCGCGTGCACGGTCCCTTCTGCTCCGACCAGGAAGTGGAAGCCGTGATCGCCTTCCTGAAGGCCCAGGGCGAGCCGGACTATATCGACGCCGTGACCGAGGAGCCGGAGGGCATGGAGGCGCTCGAAGGCGGTGCCGCCGGCGCCTCGACCGGCGACGACCTCTACGACCAGGCGGTCGCCCTGGTGGCGCGCGAGGGCAAGGCCTCGACCAGCTTCATCCAGCGCCACCTGCAGATCGGCTACAACCGCGCTGCCCGCATCATCGAGCAGATGGAAGACGCCGGCATCGTCGGCAAGCCGAACCATGTCGGCAAACGTGAAGTCTTGATCAACGAAGCGGGCGAGCGGGTCCTCTGACCCCGCCCGGCGAGTGAATGATGAGTACCGACAGCCTCCTGACCGAAATCCTCGCCGAACTCCGCGCGCTGCGCGCTGAAGTGCAGGCCCTCGACGCCAAGCTCGACCGCCTGCGGGTGGAGAGAGACAGCGACTCTGACGACGAAATCCTGCCGCCCGACGACACCGACGGGATGTAGAGGCCGATAGGCTCCCCCTATCGTCATGGCCGTGCTCGACACGGCCATCCACGAGAACACCACGCCGGGCCGAGAGACGTGGATCGCCGGGTCAAGCCCGGCGATGACGGAGAGTCTCTATCCCGCCGCGTAAATTCCCTTGTAGGTCTCGCGCAGCAGGTTCTTCTGGACCTTGCCCATGGTGTTGCGCGGCAGGTCGTCGACGAAGAGCACCGCCTTCGGCTGCTTGAACTTGGCCAGCCGCTCGGCGAGGGCGGCGAGCACGCCCGCTTCGTCCAGGGTGGCACCGGGCTTCCGCACCACGACGGCGGTGACGCCTTCGCCGAAATCGGGATGCGGCACGCCGATCACGGCGCTCTCGACGACGCCGGGCAGGGCGTCGATCTCGCCCTCGACTTCCTTCGGATAGACGTTGAAGCCGCCCGAGATCACCAAGTCCTTGCCGCGGCCGACGATATGGACGTAACCGCGCGCGTCGATCCGGCCGAGGTCGCCGGTGATGAAATAGCCGTCGGCGCGGAATTCCGCCTTGGTCTTTTCCGGCATCCGCCAATAGCCCTGGAAGACGTTCGGCCCCTTCACCTCGATCATGCCGATGGCGCCGGCCTCGACCGGTGCGCCCGTCTCCGGCTCGACCACGCGGAGCGAGACGCCGGGCAGGGGGAAGCCGACGGTGCCCGGCACGCGGTCGCCGTCATAGGGGTTCGAGGTGTTCATGTTGGTTTCGGTCATGCCGTAGCGCTCGAGAATGGCATGGCCGGTGCGGGCTTCGAAGTCGCGGTGGGTCTCCGCCAGCAGGGGGGCGGAGCCGGAAATGAACAGGCGCATGGAAGCGCTGGCTTCCCGCGTCAGGCCCGGCTGGGCCAGGAGGCGGGTATAGAAGGTCGGCACGCCCATCAGGCAGGTCGCCTTCGCCATCAGCGCGATCACTTCGGCCGGATCGAAGCGCGGCAGGAAGAACATCGAGGCGCCGGCGCAGAGGATCACATTGGTCGCAACGAAGAGCCCGTGGGTATGGAAGATCGGCAGGGCGTGGATCAGCACGTCCTTCGAGGTGAAGCGCCAATAGTCGACCAGCATCTCGGCATTGGAGGCGAGATTGTCGTGGCTCAGCATCGCCCCCTTGGAACGCCCGGTGGTGCCGGAGGTGTAGAGGATGGCGGCGAGATCGGCCGGCCCGCGCGAAACCGTGCGGAATTCGGGATCGGCATGGGCGGCGAGGCGTGGCAGGCTGCCTTCGCCGCTCGGTCCCAGGGTTTCCAGCCTCGCGTGATGGGCCGCGGCCACGGGCGCCAGGGCGGCGGCTTTGGCAGGGTCGACCACCAGCAGGGCGGGTTCGGCATCGCCGACGAAATAATCGACCTCGGCCGCGGTATAGCCGGTGTTCAAGGGCAGGATGACGGCCCCCACACGCACACAGGCGAGATAGAGCAGCAGGGCATCGACGCTCTTCTCGACCTGGACCGCGACCCGGTCGCCCGGCTTCACGCCGATCCCGGCCAGGACATTGGCGATCCGGCCGGACAGCGGCTTCAGTTCGCCGTAGCTGACGCCCGGCCCCGGTCCCGCCTGGATGAAGGGCGTCCCGGGCGCGGGCGCGCCCGCGGTCAGGCGGTCGAACAGGTGATTGGCCATCATTTCCCCCCGCCGCCGGCCCCGCTGCGCCGGCGCGACAGGCGAAGCGCACCGAGACCCAGGCGCTCGCCCATGCTGCGTCCGGCCGCGTCCTCGCCGGCCGGCGGCAGCGCCAGCAGGGAGCGGACCTCGTCGGAGGCGACCACTTCGCCCCGTGTCGCCAGAGCTTCGTGATTCGCCTCGATGTCGGCGAGATCATAGAGGTAGTTGACCATCAGGCCATGGGACTGGCGCATTCCGTTCATCGAGCGGTCGCCCAGCGGGTTCACCCTTTCGAGCCGGGCACCATTGCCGAGGTGGAAGCGCGCCACCGGATCGACCACGCGGCCCTCCTTGCTACGCGCCTTCAGGAAATAATGGGCGGCGCCGCGCGCCAGCACGCGGTTCACCGCTTCCGCCGTCTCGCCGTTCAGTGCCCAGTCGGCCCGGTCGAGGGCTTGGAGGACGGCGCGCTCGTCGGCCGTCGGGAAAGTTTCCGGATCCTCGGCCGGCGCTTCGGTCCGGCGGGCGTCGAGCCAGCGGGCGAAGCCCGGTGCCGGCGACAGGGTGACGAAAGTGGTCAGCGACGGCAGTTCGCGGTGCAGGTCCTCGACCACCTGCTTGATCAGGAAATTGCCGAAGGAGATGCCGCGGAGCCCTTCCTGGCAGTTGGAGATCGAATAGAAGACGGCGGTGGTGGCCGTCGCCGGGTCGATCGGGTCCCGCTGTTCGGCCAGCACCTGGTCGATCGCCGAAGGGATCTCGCGGGTCAGTGCCACTTCGACGAAGATCAGCGGATCGTCCACCAGCTGGGGATGGAAAAAGGCATAGAGCCGCCGGTCGGGCGGTGCCAGGCGGCGGCGCAATTCGTCCCAGTCGTGGATCCGGTGCACCGCCTCATAGGCGATGATGCGCTCCAGGATATTGGCCGGCGTCGACCAGTCGATCCGCTGCAAGACCAGGAAGCCGCGGTTGAACCAGCTCGAGAAGAGATGGACGAAATCCTGGTCGAGCGCGTCGAGTGCCGGGTCCTGCTTCAGGATGGTCAGGAGATGGGCGCGCATGGCGACCAGCATGGCGACCCCGCCGGGCGCCAGGTTGAGCCGGCGCAGCACTTCCTGGCGCCGGGGTTCGGCGGCCCGGGACAGGGCGGCGATGGTGGCCGGCGAGGGTTCCTGGTGGTAGCGGGTGATCGCCGCTTCCAGGGCATCGAGCCGGGGGCCGTAGGCGCGCGCCAGCATGAGCAGGAAGTCGCGCTTGCCGTCCTCGTCCGCGGCCTGCCAGAGCGACAGGATCTCGCGCGCCCGGGCGACGCCGGAGGCTTCGCCCCGGCCCGTCAGCAGGGCATCCACGCGCGGCCCGAAATCCGGCCGCTTCGGCCCCGACAGGGCGAGTGTGTCGCGCCCGCCGAAAACCTCGCGGCTGCGGTTCGTGATCGTCTCCAGCAGGCCGGAAAAAAAGCCCGAAGTGCTCATGACGGTCTCCCTCACTGGGGCAGGCCGCCAGGATGCGGCGGCCGGGTCCCGATCTCAAGACAATGGTGGCTTGCGGCCCTTGTTCCAAGTGGGGCGGGAACGGGCCGGCGCGGCCGGGGTTCCTTATTTCAGGCGGCGGCCTTGCTTTGGCCGTCTTGCCGTACCACTTTGGCGCCCATGATTTCGGTACCCCTGTCGACTGCCATGACCGACCGTGCTTTGAACCGCCGCGGGCTGCTCGCCCTCGGTCTCGCCGCGCTCGCCTTCGCCCCGCGGGCGATGGCCGCCACCCTGACCACCCGCGACAAGGGCGACGTCGCCCGCGTCGAAGCGCTGTTCAACGGCATCCGTACCCTGGAAGCGCGCTTCACCCAGGTCGATTCCAACGGCGGCATGGCGCAGGGCAAACTCTTCCTGCAACGCCCCGGCCGGCTCCGCTTCGAATATGAAGCGCCGACCCAGCTCCTCATCGTCGCCGACGGCACCTGGCTCATCGTCTTCGACAAGGAGATCAAGCAGGTCGACCGTTATCCCCTCTACCGCACCCCGCTCGGCGTCCTGGTGCGGGACAAGGTGAGTTTCGCCGACGGCCTCGAAGTGACCGAGGTGCTGCGCGACAGCCAGGCCTTCGGCATCTCGATGATCGCGCCCGACCGCAAGGACGACGGCAAGCTGACCCTGGTCTTCACGGAGAATCCCTTCGAGTTCCGCCAGTGGCAGGTGCTGGATGCCCAGGGCATCAACACCGTGGTGACGCTCGACGACATGAAGCAGGGCGGCAGCTTCGATCCCAAGATCTTCACCTTCGACGATCCGCCGGGCGCCACCGCCAACCGCCACGACAAATAGGCGGCTTTTCGTCGTCTCCTTGGACGTTGGCGCCGCCGCCTCGCCGTGTATAGTCCGCCGCACGAACAAGCGGAGGATCCAAGTGGTGAACGAAGTCTATATCGTTTCGGGCGTGCGCACGGCGATCGGCACTTTCGGCGGCTCGCTGAAGGACAAGAGCCCGGGCGAACTGGCGACGGCCGTCACGGTCGAGGCCCTGAAGCGCGCCGGCCTGGCGCCCGAGACGATCGGCCATGTGGTGTTCGGCCAGGTCGTGCAGACCGAGCCGGCGGATATGTATCTGGCCCGCGTCGCCGGCGTGAACGCCGGCATTCCCGTCGAAACCCCGGCCTTCACCCTGAACCGCCTGTGCGGCTCGGGCCTGCAGGCGATCATTTCGGCGGCCCAGGGCATCGCCCTCGGCGACTATGACGTCGCGGTCGCCGGTGGCGCCGAAGTGATGAGCCGCGCCCCGCATCAGGTTTCGGGTGGGCGCTTCGGCACCAAGATGGGCGACGTCGCCATGCGCGACATGCTGAACGGCGCCCTGACCGATCCCTTCAACCGCGTGCTGATGGGCATCACGGCCGAGAATGTGGCGGAACGCCACGCCGTCTCGCGCGACGACCAGGATGCGCTCGCCCTCGAATCCCATCGCCGCGCGGCCAATGCCGTGAAGGCCGGTTATTTCAAGGACCAGATCCTGCCGATCGAAGTGAAGGTGAAGGGCAAGCCCGTCGCCTTCGACACCGACGAGCATTTCCGTCCCGACGCCAAGCCGGAGGATTTCACCAGCCTGCGTCCCGTCTTCAAGAAGGATGGTTCGGTCACCGCCGGCAATGCCTCCGGCATCAACGACGCCGCGGCGGCGGTGACCCTCGCGTCCAAGGCGGCGGTCGAGCGCCTGGGCCTGAAGCCGCTGGCGCGCCTGGTCGCTTACGCCCATGCCGGCGTGGAGCCGCTCTACATGGGGATCGGCCCGGTGCCGGCGACCCGTGCGGCGCTGGCCCGTGCCGGGCTGATGACCGGCGACCTCGACGTGGTCGAGTCGAACGAAGCCTTCGCCGCCCAGGCTTGCGCCGTGACCAAGGAGCTGGGCCTCGACCCGGCCAAGGTCAATCCGAACGGCTCGGGCATTTCGCTCGGCCATCCGGTCGGCGCCACCGGTGCCATGAACACCGTGAAGACGGTCTATGAACTGCAGCGCACGGGCGGCCGCTACGGCCTGATCACCATGTGCATCGGCGGCGGCCAGGGCATCGCCGCCATCGTCGAACGGGTCTGAGCCTCACGCCTTCGGGGGCTCAGCCCCCGAAGGCGAAGCCCTGCGGCGTGAAGGTCACCTGCAGGTCGCGCCAGGCGTCATATTTCGCGATCGGCAGATTCTTGAACGGACTGCATTTGTAGAAGGCTCGGTAAGCCGAGTCTGCGAAGGCATTGCTGGTCCACGGCGACTTGACCACGAAAACGGGCTGGCCGATCAGTGACCCGGTCTGGTCGAGCTGGACGCGCCAGGTGACCGACATCTTGTCGAACCCGGCCATGCCGGCGTCGACGCGCCAGCATTGGGCGAGCTGGGCGATGATCAAGCCCTTTTCCGAATTGCTCAGGGGCTCGTTCGGCCGGTTGCTGTTCGTCGTCTCGCGGTTCGGCTTGTCCGACTCGCGGGCGTTGGCGGGCGGCGGGGCGCCCGGCTTGGTGTCCGAATGGTCGTTCAGCAGGGCGTCGAGGTCGTTCAGGTCGAGCGCCTTCTCGTCGCGCGGCTTGGCGGGCTTGGCCGGTTTCTGCGGCTGCGGCTTGTCGGGCGCCGGCTTGGCCGGAGTCGGCTTCTCGGGCTCCTTCGGCTTTTCGGGGGCCGGCGGCTTTTCCGGTTCCTTGGGCTTCTCGGGCACGGGCTTGGCCGGTGCCGGTTCCGGCACTTCGCTCTTCACCGGATCGGGCGGCGGCACGTTCTGGGCGACCTGGGGCGGCGACGGCTTGGTCTGGGCCACCGGGGGGGCCACCGGCTTGGACTCGGGCGCCGGGGTCGGCGGCGTCGGCGCGGGCGGGGTCGGCGGCGAGGACGGCGGCGGTGCCGCTTCGTGCAGCGTCTCTGCCGGCGGCAGAGGTTTCGTCGTGGCGGCGGGCGGGATCGGCGTCTTGGCGCGGAGCGGCGGCGGCGGATTGGCCCGGTCGCTGAAGACATCGACGATCTCGACCGAGATCGGCTCCACGTCCGGCAGGGGCTGGGCGAACTGGGGCAGGCCGAAGACCAGAAGGGCAATCAGCAGCAGATGGAAAATGCCGGAAGCGATTGCACCCTGGCGCATGATCGAGACGAGCCTTCTGGTCCTAACGCATTACAATCATTTGGCCGGCGGCAGGGCGATCAGCGCCACCTTGGTGAAGCCGGCGGCCTTGATCAGGCCCATGGTCTCCATCACCTTGCCGTAGTTGATGGCCTGGTCGCCGCGGACATAGATCCGGGTTTCCGGCCCGCCCTTGGCGGCGGCCTGGAGCTCCGCCACCAGGTTGGTGGGCGAGACCTGCTTGTCGCCGATGAAGATCTGGCCCTGGCCGTCGACCGAGACGATCACTGGCTTGTCGTTCTGCGGCAGCGTATCGGCCTGGGTGGTGGGCAGGTCGACCGGCACGCCCACGGTCAAGAGCGGCGCCGCCACCATGAAGACGATCAGCAGCACCAGCATGACGTCGACCATCGGCGTCACGTTGATCTGGCTCATCATCTGCTGGCGATTGCGGCCCGAGCGCCGCCCGCCGCCGCCGAGGGAAGCGCCCATGGCTCAGTGCCTCCGTTCGTCGAGCTGGCGCGAGAGAATGGCCGAGAATTCATCGGCGAAACTCTCGAGCCGGCCCTGGAAACGGCCGACGTCGGACGACAGCTTGTTGTAGGCGATCACGGCCGGGATGGCGGCGACCAGGCCGAGTGCCGTAGCGAAGAGCGCTTCCGCGATACCCGGTGCCACCACGTTGAGCGAGGTGTTCTTGGAGACCGCGATCGACGAGAAGGAATTCATGATGCCCCAGACCGTGCCGAACAGGCCGACGAAGGGCGCCGTCGAACCGACGGTGGCGAGGAAGCCGAGGTAGCGCTCCAGCCCGTCCAGCTCGCGATTGAGGGCGACGCGCATGACCTTGGAGATGCGTTCCTGCAGCCCGGTCGCCAGCGCCGCGGCCGGGGTCGCCAGGCGGTCGGTGGCGCGACGCCATTCGCGCATGGCGGCGACGAAGATGAGCGCGAGGGGATGATCCGGGCGGCCGTTGATCCGCTCGTAGAGATCGTCGATCGAATTGCCGGACCAGAAGGCTTCCTCGAACTGGTCGGCCTGGGTCTGCACCCGGCGCAGCCGGCGCAGCTTGTCGATGATGATGGCCCAGGACCAGAAGGAGGCGAGCAGAAGCAGCACCACGACCAGCTTCACCACCCAGTCGGCCTGCATGAAGAGGCCGAGGATCGACATGTCGGGCGCGGTCGCCCCACCCAGTCCGGTTGCCGCAATATCGCCGACCGGCGCGGTCAAGGCCGAAGACGCAGTATCAGGATTCATCGTCGTTTCCCGTCAAACGGACTGTTCTTGGATCTCGAAGGGGGCAAAAGCGTGGCGAACCGCCTCGGGAAAGCGGCGCGCGCGGCCGTTCCGGTCGAGGCAGGCAATTCGGACCGTCGCCTGTGTCATGATTTCAACACCCCGGCGCACGATCTGGATCGACTCCATCGAGGCGCCCTTGAGCACCTTGAGCCGGGTCTCGACGACCAGGCAGTCGTCCAGGCGGGCAGGGCGGGCATAATCGATGTCGATCCGCTTCACGACGAACGCGAGGGGGTCGTCCCCTTCCATCATGGTCACCTGATCGATACCGATGAGCCGGGCAAAATCGGAACGCGCCCGCTCCATGAACTTGAGATAATTCGCATGATAAACGATGCCGCCGGCATCCGTATCTTCGAAGAATACCCGAATGGGCAGCCAATGTGCCCCCTCGATCAGGCGACCCTGCTCCGGCTGCAACGCATCGTAGTCAGGCATCGTCCTCTCCGAGCAGGGGCAGTTGCGCGATGTCGGTCCGTTCCGGCACCGCCAGTCCCAGGTGGCGGAAGGCGGCCTGGGTCAGCATCCGCCCCCGCGGCGTCCGCTGCAGGAGGCCCTGCTGGATCAGATAGGGCTCGATGATCTCCTCGATCGCGTCGCGCGGTTCGGACAGGGCGGCCGCCATGGTCTCGACCCCCACGGGGCCGCCGCCATAGTCGCGCGCGATGGCCGAGAGATAGCGGTGGTCCATGGCGTCCAGCCCGCGCTCGTCCACTTCGAGGCGGGTCAGGGCGGCGTCGGCCACCTTGGCATCGATCGTCGGGGCCTTGGCGACCAGGGCGAAGTCGCGCACCCGGCGCAAGAGGCGGCCGGCGATGCGGGGCGTGCCGCGGGCGCGGCGGGCGATCTCGCGCGCACCGTCCACCGTCATCTCGACGTTGAGGATATGGGCGCCCCGGCGCACGATCAGTTCGAGCTCATCGACCTCGTAGAAATTGAGCCGGACCGGAATGCCGAAACGGTCGCGCAAGGGCGTGGTCAACAGGCCGGAGCGGGTGGTGGCGCCGACCAGGGTGAAGGGCGGCAGATCGATCTTCACCGAACGCGCCGCCGGCCCTTCGCCGATCATGAGGTCGAGCTGGTAATCCTCCATCGCCGGATAGAGCACTTCCTCGACCGCCGGGTTGAGGCGGTGGATCTCGTCGATGAAGAGGACGTCGCGCGGCTCGAGATTGGTCAGCAGGGCGGCGAGGTCGCCGGCCCGGGCGATCACCGGGCCGGAGGTCGACTTGAAGCCGACGCCGAGTTCACGCGCCATGATCTGGGCCAGCGTGGTCTTGCCGAGGCCGGGTGGCCCGAAGAAGAGGACGTGATCGAGGGCATCGCCCCGCACCCGCGCCGCCTCGATGAAGACCTTGAGGTTCTCCCGCGCCTTGGCTTGGCCGACGAAATCGACGAGCCGGGTCGGGCGCAGGCTCGCCTCGAGGATGTCTTCCTCGCGCCGGGCACTGGAAACCACGCGCTCGCCGCTCACCGCGCCAGTTCCTTGAGGCCGCCGCGGATCAGGGCGGAGAGTTCGGCGTCCTCACCCAGCTTGGCGGCGGCGGCCGAGACCGCGCTGGAGGCTTCGATCGGCTTGTAACCGAGGTTGATCAGGGCAGAGACCGCTTCGGCGGCGGCACTCTTCACCGCCGGCACCGCGGCGGCAGGGATGGCCGCGGCGGGCACGAAGGCGCCGCCGGCGATGGAACCGACCTTGTCCTTCAATTCGTTGACCAGACGGAGCGCCAGCTTGGGCCCGACGCCGGAGGCCTTGCCCAGCACCGCCTTGTCGCCGAGGGTGACGGCCCGCGACAATTCCTCGGGGCTGAGCGCGTCGAGCAGGGCGAGCGCCACCTTGGCGCCGACGCCCTGCACGGTCTGCAAGAGGCGGAACCAGTCCCGTTCCGCCTTGTCGAGAAAGCCGAACAGGCGGAGCGAATCCTCCCGCATCTGGGTCTCGATCACCAGGGCGACCGCCTCGCCGATCGCGGGCAGCCGGCGCAGGGTGCGCGCCGAGCAGGTGGCGACATAGCCGACGCCGCCGCAATCGACCATGGCCCAGTCTTCCCCGGTCTCGTCCAGCCGGCCGGCGAGCTTGCCGATCATGGCCGCGCCCCCGCCGCAATGAGGCCGCGGGAAAAGGCTTTGGCGCTGGCCGCGTGATGGGCGTGGCAGATCGCGACCGCGAGGGCGTCGGCGGCATCCGGCCCGGTGATCTCCACCGTGGGCAGCAGGACCTTCACCATGTGGTGGATCTGGCCCTTGTCGGCATGGCCGGCGCCGACCACGGATTTCTTGATGTGGTTCGGGGTATATTCGGCGACCGCGAGGCCGGCCAGCGCCGGGGCCAGCAGGACGACGCCGCGCACCTGGCCGAGCTTCAGGGTCGAGGCCGGGTTCTTGTTGACGAAAGTCTCCTCGACCGCCGCGGCCTCGGGCCGGTAGCGCTCGATCACCGCCTGGACGCCCTCGAAGATCTGGCGCAGCCGGGTGGCGAGATCATCCGCTGCATTCGAGGTGACGGTGCCGTTGGCGACGGGCGACAGGCGCGAGCCCACGGCCTCGATCACGCCCCAGCCGGTGCGCTGAAGTCCTGGATCGAGGCCGATGAGACGCATCCCTTTGCCGTTCAGGCCGACAGACGGGCCATGATGTCGTCGGAAACCTCGAAGTTCGTGTAGACGTTCTGCACGTCGTCATTGTCTTCGAGGGCGTCGATCATCTTGAGCAGGCTGCGCGCCGTATCCTCGTCCACGGGCGAGGTCACATTCGGCTTGAACACCAGCTTGGCGCCGTCGGCCGGGCCGAATTTCTCTTCCAGCGCATCGCGAACGGTACCCAGGTCCTCGTTCGAGGTCAGGATCTCGTGGCCGTCCTCGGACGAGACACAGTCTTCGGCGCCGGCTTCGATCGCGGCTTCCAGCATGGCGTCGGCGCCCGCGATTTCCGCCTTGTAGTTGATCTGGCCGACATGGCTGAACATATGCGAGACCGCGCCGGTCGAGCCGAGATTGCCGCCGAACTTGGTGAAGATCGAGCGGACTTCGGAGGCGGTGCGGTTGCGGTTGTCGGTCAGGCCTTCGACGATGATGGCGACGCCCGACGGGCCGTAACCCTCGTAACGCACTTCTTCGTAGTTCTCGGCGTCGCCGCCCAGCGCCTTCTTGATCGCGCGGTCGATATTGTCCTTCGGCATGTTCTCGGCACGGGCCGCGATGATCGCGGCGCGCAGGCGCGGGTTCATGTTGGGGTCGGGCAGGCCCATCTTGGCCGCCACGGTGATTTCGCGCGCGAGCTTCGAAAAGATCTTGGACCGCTTGGCGTCCTGCGCGCCCTTGCGGTGCATGATGTTCTTGAACTGGGAATGGCCTGCCATGTTCTCTACTCCAGGGGCCGGAAGGACCGTCGCCCCGATCTAGCCGTGTGTCGGAATTGGGGTGCAAAATACCATATGTTGTAGGCTTGCGCAGCCTAGTCCGGAGGCCACTGAGGCTTCAGGCGGCCGCCGACGCGAATGGGTTCGATCCGCTTGGCGAGGCCCGTGGCATCGTCGGTGTCGACCAGGATGCCGCATACCGTGGCTTCGCCCGTTGCCGGCTCGAAACGGCCGCCCGGGATCTTGCGGGTGAAGCGGGCGATCGGTTCCGCCTTCTGCATGCCGATCACGCTGTCGTAATCGCCGCACATGCCGGCATCGGTCTGATAGGCGGTGCCGCCGGGCAGCACCTGGGCATCCGCCGTCGGCACATGGGAATGGCTGCCCACCACCATGGAAACGCGCCCGTCGAGGACATGGGCCATGGCCATCTTTTCGGACGAGGCTTCGGCATGGACGTCGACAACGATGGCGGAAACGCTGCCGCCCAGGCGCGCCTTGGCCAGTTCCGCCTCGACGCTGGCGAAAGGATCGTCCAGCGGGTCCATGAAGATCCGGCCCATCACGCTGATCACCAGGACCTTGCGGCCGGCCGCGGTCTCGACCGTGGTGGCGCCCCGGCCCGGGGTGGTCGGCGGATAGTTGCGCGGGCGGAGCAGGCGCGGATCGTTGCCGATATAGGCCAGCGTCTCCTTCTGGTCGAAGGAGTGATTGCCGAGGGTGATCACGTCGACGCCGAGGGCGTAGAATTCCTTGGCGATCTGGGCCGTGATGCCGAAGCCGCCGGCGGCATTCTCGCCGTTGACCACGATGAGGTCCGGCTTCAGGCGCGTGCGCACCTCCGGCAGGTGGCGGGCGAGCCCATCCCTGCCGGCCCGGCCGACGACATCACCGAAAAACACAAGCCTCATGAATGGATCCCGATCGTCTCGCGCTCGGTCACGATCCAGTCGAGAGCTGCATCATTGTCCGCGCGCGGCACCGATGCCACTTCCTGCACCGAAAAAGCAAGCCCGATGGCAAGAAGCGACGGATTTGCCGCGCGGAGCAGGGGCAGGGTGCGATCATAGAAGCCGCCGCCCTGGCCGAGCCGCCCGCCCGCCCGGTCGAAACCGATCAGCGGCACCAGGACGACGTCGGGGGTGATTTCGTCCACCGTCGCGGCCGGCACGGGAATGTCGAATTCGCCGGATTCCAGCGCCATGCCCTCGGCCCAGTTGCGGAAGGCGAGGGGGCGGCCGGGCGCCACCACGACCGGCAGGCAGAGGTCGTAGCCGCGCGCCGCCAGTTCCTTCAGGGCGGGCAGGGGGTCGATCTCGCTGCCATGGGCGACATAACCGGCGACGGTCGCCGCCTTGCCGGGCAGGGGCACCTCCGCCAGCCGTTCGGCCAGGGCGCCCGCGGCGCCGTCATGGGCGGCGAAGGCCTGCTTGCGCCGCTCGCGCAGCATCTTGCGCAGGCGGGTCTTTTCGTCGTCGATGTCCATGGGCATGCGCAACGGGGCCTGGGGAAAACAGCCTGGAAGGGTGTGGCGGGACCACCGAAGCCGCTGGCGTTCCGATCCTCTGTGGCCTGCGTCAGCAGGTGGGCGCCATGTTCCCGGACCAGGGTCCGGAAAGGGACAGCTCCCATAGAGTCGTTATTGGCCCCAGGGATTGCAGTGCCTGGCGCACTCAGCAGTACCCGTCACCCCTTCTATGTAGGATGCGGGGCCGCCATTGTCCATGGGCGCCGTGGCGAAGCGCCCGTTCGCCGGATCGGCCCGAAAGTTACATGCTTGCGCGGCGGGGGGGCCGCCCGCAGGAGAAGGGGCGCCGCCAGCGGCGATGTGCTAGACTTCTCATGGGGCAATAAACCGGAGGAGACGGACATGAAACCGGTTGGACTCTGCCTCGTCCTCTGTCTCGGGTTCGTCGTCCCGGCGGGCGGCGCCATGGCCAGCAGCCTCTATCGCATACAGCCGGCGACCACGACGATCGGCTTTTCCGTCGACACTCTCGGCATGTTTACGACCAACGGCAGTTTCACCGCCTTCGACGGCAACCTTTTGCTCGATTTCGAACAGCCGCAGAACAGCCGGGTCGAGGTCCGGGTGGACACGGCCTCGGTGCAGGTCGATTCCGACGAGGCGAAATCCATGCTGTCGTCGTCGGATTATTTCGACCCGCCGCAATTTCCCGTGATGCGCTTCAAGGCGATCTCGGTCGAGCCGGCGGGCGACGGCAAGGTGGCGATCACCGGCGACCTGACGATCCGCGGCGTGACCAGGCCCCAGATCCTCCAGGCCGAGCTCACCGGCCGGCGTTACGACCCGGCGGAGCGGGCCGAAGTGGCCGATTTCGTCGTCTCCGGCACGGTCGACCGCGCCGCTTTCGGCATGGTGGCGGACCAGAGCTTCGTCTCGAAGGAAGTCCAACTCCAGATCAGCGCCCACATCAAGCTGCAGACGGCGGCCGCGGGCAACTGAGGGGTAACGGCCCCCTAGAGGCGCGCCGCGGCGCGGAAGTCGCGCGGGGCCTGGCCGAAACGGCGGCGGAAGTGGCGGGCGAATTGCGCCTGGTCGCCGAAGCCGAAGCGCCGCGCCACTTCGGCCATGGCATCGGCCCGGGCGGGATCGGCCAGCAGGTCGCGCGCGGCGTCGAGCCGGCATTCCCGGATCCATTGCGCCAGCGTCGGCCCGTCGCCGCCGCCGAAGAGATCGTGCAGATAGCGGACCGAGATGCCGCAGGCCGCGGCGATCCGCTCGGCCGAGAGGTCGGGATCGGCGAGGTTGCGCCGGACATGGGCCTCGATCCGCGCCAAATGGCCCTGGCGCACCGCCGATTGCCGGCTGCTCAGGACGCGGACGTCGTCTTCGATGGCGAGGGCCAGGAGGTCGATCAGGCTGCGGCCCACGGCCTCGCGCGTGCGGCCATCGGATGCGCCGAGGCGCGCCGGGGTCAGGCGCACCATGTCGTGCAGCAGGCCGCCGGCGCCCGAGCCCGCCTCCGCCACCAGGCAGTCCAGCCGGTCGATGCCGCGCAGGCGCTGCTTCAGCAGGCGCATCGGCACCTTGAGGACCCAGACTTCGTTCCGGCGCTGCGGCTGGACGAAGAGCGAGGGGCGCTGGCTCCGCTCCAGCAGGCATTGGTTGCGCTTGCAGGTAAGCTCGATCCCGCCCTGGGAATAGGTGATTTCGGAGCGCGTGGCGAAGGAGACCAGCACCGTCTCCTCCCGCTCCGCCGCCAGGTGGCAGCGCTCGCGCCGGTAACGCACGGCGCCCGACGCCATCTGGATGACCGAGGTGCTGCCCATGTCGAAGACGCGGAGTTGGCCCGAAAAGGGCTCCGGCGTCTCGGCTGCCGAGTCGACGGCGAAGAGCGCCGCGCTGACCGCGTCCTGCCAGGGCTCGATCCGGTCGAGGGCTGAAAACGCACGGTTCATGGCCGCCTCTCGCTGCACTGCCGAAAGATCATGCCGGCTGCCGGAATATTTGTCGATTCCGGTACCAGGATTTGCCGATTTCCGCACTTGTTGCGGCGCCGCATTGCCGGTCCCGTCGGCGGGTGCCAGCCTCTCTTTGGAACGAATGTGAATAGCGTCTGGCGAGAGGGCCAAAATGCCGTCCAAGAAATTTCACCTCGGCTGGTTCACCAATTTCGCGACCGACGAATGGAACGGGCCGTTTTCCAATGGTGGCGACCCCTGGAACGGCAAGTTCTACGTCGAAATGGCCCAGGCACTGGAGCGTGCCTGTTTCGACTACATCATGTTCGAGGACAAGCTGGCGATCTCCGAGATCTATGGCGGGACTTCGGAAGCCGTGCTGAAACATGCCATGGGCATGGTGCCGAAGGGCGATCCGGCGCCGCTCGCCGCCCTGATCGCCGGCTCGACCTCGAAGATCGGCGTGGTCGCCACCCTGTCCACGCTGGGCTATCCCCCCTATCTGCTGGCCCGCCTGTGCTCCACGATCGACAGTCTGGCGGAAGGCCGCTTCGGCTGGAACATCGTCACCTCGGCCGAGAATGCGGCGGCACAGAATTTCGGCCTCGACGAGCTGCCGCCGCGCGAACTCCGCTACGACATGGCGCATGAATATCTCGACCTCGTGCTGAAGCTGTTCAATTCCTGGGAGCCGGACGCGGTGGTGCGCGACCGCGAGAGCGGCACCTATGCCGACTTCCGCAAGGTCCACACGATCGATTTCCAGGGCCGCTTCTTCAAGAGCCGGGGGCCGCTCAACTGCGTCCGCTCGCCCCAGGGCGTGCCGGCCCTGATCCAGGCCGGCGCCTCGCCCAAGGGGCGCGACTTCGCCGCCAAATATGCCGATGCGGTGGTCGCGGTCAATCAGGGCACCGCGGCGATGAAGGCGTTCCGCGACGACATCCGCGGCCGCGCCAAGGGGCACGGCCGCAACCCGGACGACGTGAAGATCCTCTATCTCGTCGCCCCCACCCTGGCCGAGACGGTCGAGGAGGCGCAGGCGAAATACGACCGCATGGCGTCGAGCCCGACCTTCCTCGAAATGAACCTCTGCCTGATCTCCTCGATCACCGACATCGACTTCAAGCAGTTCGACCTCGACAAGCCGCTGCCCGGCAAGCTCACCACCAACGGCGAGCAGGGCTCGCTCGACAGTTTCCAGCAATGGGGTTCGGGCAAGACGCTGCGCCAGCTCGTCACCGAAGCCTCGGGCGGTCTCGTCTCCTCGGTGCCGCTGATCGGCACGCCCGAGACGGTGGCCGATCGCATGGGCGAAGTGATGGAAGAAGTGGGTGGCGACGGCTTCCTGATCACCACGCCGCATCTCGGCGTCAACCGGCGCCTGATCCACGAGGTGACGGACGGCCTGGTCCCGGCCCTGCAGCGCCGTGGCCTGGTGCGGACCGAATACACCGGCAAGACGCTGCGCGAGAACCTGCGCGCCTTCTGAGGGCGCGCCGGCCTATTCGGGCTGGCGCATCATGACGACGCGGCGCGGCGGCTCGCCCGAGAGCTTGCCGCGCCACTTGCCGTCAGGCGATTCCGAGAGGCGCAGAACCTGCTCCAGGCCGGCATCGGCCCCGGGCGTGAAGTCGATGGTCACGCCGCTGTCGGTCACCGTGATGTCGGAGATTTCGCCGCTCACCCCGTCGAGGTCGCAGTCCGCGGCGGGCTTGCCGTCGGTGAGCGGCGGGCAGAGGGCGGAAAAGGCGGTGAAACTGCCCGCGGCCTGAACCTCGCCCGCACTCTGCGCGATCGTCAGGGTGACCAGAAGGGTTCCCTTGCCGTCGTCGCTGAGGACGCGCCAGCTGCCGTCCAGCTCCCCCGGCATGTCGAGCGGCAGATCGGGCGGCTGCGGCAGGTCGTCGGTCGCGGGCGGCGGTGCCACGTCGGCCCGGGCCGTCCCGGCCAGCATCAGGGCCGCAGCAGCCAGCGTCGGCGCCAAGCGCATCACGGCACCACGCGGTCGAGCCAGGCGGCCGCGTCGTCCGCCACCTGCTGCCAGCCCGGCTCGCCGATGATCCAATGGCTGAAATCCTCGTAGACGGTGAAGGTGGAACCCGGGTTGTCGCTGTAGCGCGCCGCGATCCGCTTCACCGTGCGCGCCGAATTGACCCGGTCGGCACCGCCGCCGACCGACATCACCGGGCATTTCACCGTCCAGGGCTCGACCCGGCTGGCACGCCGGTAGTCCATGATCGAATGCATGATCTCGAACACGGCGCGGCCCGATTCCGGCACGAAGCGGGCAAAGGTCGCACGGCGTTCCTCGCGCGGCAGGCGGTTCAGCGTGTGATCAGCGGCGATCCGGTAGACCGGATGGATCGGCCCGTTCCAGAACACGCCGAGGGTCGCCACCATGCCGATCGCCGACATGACCTCGAAATCGGTCGAGGGCAGCACGCCCCAGGGCGGGCTCGGCGCCAGCAGGACCAGGGCACGCGCCAGGCCCCGCCCGGCCAGGATCTGGGCGACCAGGCCGCCCATGGAATGGCCGACCAGCACCGGCTTCTCGGGCAATGCCTTGATCTTATGGGCGAGGTCGTCGGCGAAATCGACCAGGCTGGTGTGGCCGAGTTCGGGATGCGGCCTTCCGTGGGGCGGCGTGTCGTGATGCAGGAGGTCTGGGGTATGGCAGCGCCAGCCCTGGGCCGTCATGGCACCGGCCCAGGGCTCCATCGCCCAGCCGCCGGAAAAGGCGCCGTGAATCAGCACCATGTCGCCGCGGGTTTGCGTCATCGACATCTCCTCAAGCGTGGAACAGAGGGGCGAATTCGGACACCACGGTCTCGTAGAGGGCGCGCTTGAAGGGCACGATCAGGGACGGCAGGTGCTGGTGTTCGACCCATTTCCACGACGCGAATTCGGGGTGTTCGGTCTCGATGTCGATGTCGGCGTCGGTTCCTGTGAAACGCATAGCATACCACTTCTGGCGCTGGCCGCGATAACGCCCCTTCCAGACCTTGGGCACCAGTTCGGCGGGCAGGTCGTAGGTCAGCCAGTCGCTGCTCTCGGCGATGATCTCGGCCTTGGTCGTGCCGGTCTCTTCGCCCAGTTCGCGCAGCGCCGCCGCCTCGGGCGTCTCGCCCTCGTCGATGCCGCCCTGGGGCATCTGCCAGGCCTCGACCAGATTGTCCAGCCGCTGGCCGACGAAGACGAGCTTGTCGGCATTGATCAGCATGATGCCGACGCAGGGCCGATAGGGCAGGGAGGCGATATCCATGGTGTTACTCTGGTGTTACGGAAAGGGGGGTCATTCGGCGACCATGGTGTCGGCCAGGGCGCTGACCGGGGCGAGCACCAGGCCCTTGGCGGGGAGGCCGGCGGCCCAGGCGGCGATCCGTTCGATCGAGCCCGGATAGTCGGCGGCGATGCCGATGGCGGCGCCGTTCTGGCGGGCATAGCGCTCGATCTCGGCCAGCCTGGCGTCGACCGCGGCGCGGGTCGGCGTGGCGTCGACGAAGCGGGTCGCGGCGGCGCGCGGCAGGCCCAGGTGGCCGGCGACGGCCGGGATCGCCGACTGGTCGGCGGTGCGGCTGTCCAGGATCATCAGGCCGCGCGCCTTCAGGATGCCGGCGGTTGCCGCGACCGCGGCCGGATCGGCGGTATAGCGCGAGCCCATATAGGTCATCACCCCGACATAGCCGGTGGTGCGCGCCAGCGTCCACTCCAGGCGTGCCGCATTGTCCGCCTCGGGCAGGCTGGTCATCAGTGCCTTGGGGCCGGGATCGCTGGTCGGGAAATCGACCGGCTCCATCGGCACCAGGAGCAGGAATTCGTGGCCGGCCGCGCGCGTCCTGGCCGCCCAGTCGTCCAGGTTCCGGGCATAGGGCGTGAAGGCCAGGGTGACATCCGGCGGCAGCTTGGCGATCGCCTCCGCCGTGGTCGATTCGCGAAGCCCGAGCCCGGCCACCACGATGGCGATCCGTGGCCTTGCCGTGATGTCGGCGAAGGGCCGGGCATAGACTTTCCAGGGCTGGCGGCCGTCCGGGCCGATCACCGGCAGGTAGCCGTCGCGCCCCTGTTCGACCAGGCGCGGATCGGGCGCCGGCGGCAGGCCGACCCCGCCCGCGGCAGCAGGCTGGGGCGGCGCGGCCGGCGTGGCGGAGGGTGCTGCCGGGGCCGCGTGGGCATCGGGCGTCTCGGCCGCGGGCGGATGAACCGGGGCGGGACTGGCCGGCGGCGTTGCGGCCGGTTGCGGCGCCGGCGCAGGGGCGGGAGACGCGGCGGCCGGGGGAGCCGGCATGGGGGGAGCCGGCATGGCGGGGGCGGAAGGTTCCGCGGCGGGAGGCTCCGGTGTCGGCGGCTCCGGGGCTGGCGGCGGTGCCGAAGCCGGGGCGGCGGCTGGCGGTTCGGCCGGCGCCGGGCTGGCCGGTTCGGCGGTAGAGGGTTCGGTGGGTATCGGGGACGCCGCCACGGGGGGCGGTTCCGTGAGGGCCGGCGGCAGGGCGACGACGACCCGGGTCGGCCCGCCCGGACCGCCGAGGGCGGCCCAGCCGATCAGGCCGCCGAGGGCGGCCAGGGTACCGGCGACGGCATAGGGCAGCAGACTGCGCCGCACCTTCGCGGGGCCGCCCGCACCGGCATCCGCGGTCGCGGTGCCGGATGCGGGCTGGGGCGGGCCGGACTCCGTGGCCATCGCGCCCGCCTCGCCGTCAGTTGGCGATCTTGTCGTCGACCACCTTCAGGCTCGGCAACAGGGCCAGGGCCTGGTTCAGCTGGGCGTCCTTGGCGCGGTCTTCGGGGATTTCCTCGGCACTGCGCGGGCCGCTGTCTTCCGACCCGTTGCCGTCGCCCTGCAGGTGGTTCGGCAGGTCGGCTTCCGAGCGGATCTGGCTCGCGTCCTCGGGCTTGCCGTCGGCCGGGGTCTGGGTCACCACCTTGTCCGGCTCGATGCCCTTGGCCTGGATCGAGCGGCCCGACGGCGTGTAGTAGCGCGCCGTGGTGAGGCGGAGCGCACCCTGGTTGGGCAGCGGGATGATGGTCTGCACCGAGCCCTTGCCGAAGGAGCGCGTGCCCATGATCAGGGCCCGCTTGTGGTCCTGCAGGGCGCCCGCGACGATTTCCGACGCGGAGGCCGAACCGCCGTTGACCAGAACGACGATCGGCTTGCCCGTCATCAGGTCGCCCGGGGTCGCCGAATAGCGCGAAACGTCGTCCGGCCGGCGGCCGCGGGTCGAGACGATCTCGCCCCGGTTCAGGAATTCGTCCGAAACCGCGATCGCCTGGTCGAGCAGGCCGCCCGGGTTGTTGCGCAGGTCGAGGATGATGCCCTGCACCTTGTCGGCGCCGATTTCCTTGGTGACGTCGACGATCGCCTTCTTCACTCCGGCGTCGACCTGTTCGTTGAACTGGGTGACGCGGATGTAGATCGCATTGCCTTCGCGGCGCGAGCGCACGGCGCGGATCTTGATCACGGCGCGGACCAGGGTGACGTCGAAGGGCTTGGCGATGCCGTCGCGCTTGACCGAGACGACGATCTTCGAATCGACCGGGCCGCGCATCTTCTCGACCGCTTCCTGGAGGGTCATGCCGACCACGTCCTTGCCGTCGAGGGCGATGATATAGTCGCCCGTCTTGAGCCCGGCGCGCGAGGCCGGCGTATCGTCGATCGGCGTCACCACCTTGACGAAGCCGTTCTCCATCGTGACCTCGATGCCGAGGCCGCCGAACTCGCCCCTGGTCTGCACCTGCATGTCGGCGAAGGCCTTGGCGTTCATGTAGCTCGAATGCGGGTCGAGGGAGGCGAGCATGCCGTTGATCGCGGCTTCCACCAGCTTCTCGTCCGTCGGCTCGTCGACATAGTCGCTCTTCACCCGTTCGTAGACGTCGCCGAACAGGTTGAGCTGTCGATAGGTCTCGGCCGAAGTTCCGGCCTCGACGTATAGGGGTATGACGGCACCTGCCGCGAAGGCGAGGAGGGCCACGAGTGCTCGATTCATTCGCATCATCCGCTAACCTTAGTCGCACTGGAGGCCAGCCAGGGTGTCAGATCCACCGGCTCCCCATTGTGCCTGAGCTCGACATAAAGAACCGGGCGGGCGCCTTCAACGGCGCCTGCCATCTGACCGACCGGCTCCCCGGCTAAAACCTTCTGCCCGACGGTCACGTCGATCCGCTCCAACCCCGCAAGGAGCAGATGATAGCCATCGCCTTGCGAAAGGATCAAGAGTTGCCCGTAGCCGGTGAAAGGCCCGGCGAAGGCCACGTCCCCGGCCGCGGGCGCGGTTACCTGGGCGGACGGCCGGGTCCTGACGCGGAAGCCGCGCGATGTCAGCCCGTTGGCCTGGCGATCGCCGAAACGGCTGACGATTTCGCCCGCTGCGGGCCAGGCGAGCTTGCCCTTGAGGTTGGCGAATCTGGCCATCACCGGCGGCCGCGCGGGCGACGCGGGGGTGGTCGGTTCGGCCGTTGCCATCGCCTGCTGGCCGGGCGGCTTGGCGGCTTCGAGCGATTCTGCCTCTTCGGCATCGGCCTTGGCGCGGGCGGCGGCCTCGCGCGCTTCCTGCGCGCGCCTTTCGCGTTCGACCGCGGCGATCAGGTCTTCGATCGATTTCGCCTTGGCGGCGAGCTGGTCGACCCGCTTGCCTTCGCTCGCGGCCTGGGCTTCCAGGCGTTTGCCGTCCGCCGCCTTCTGGGCCAGCAGGCGGTCCATCTCGCTCCGTTCGGTCGCGAGCGCAGCCAGGGTCGCATCCAGTTTGTTGCGGTCGGTGGCGAGACGCGCCCGCAGGGTTGCGAGAGTCGAGAGATCATGGGCCAGCGCGGTGGCCCGGCTGCGCAATTCCGGCACCATGTCGCGCAGCACGATTCCGGTATGCGCAATGTCCAGGGCCGACTGCCGGCGCACCATGAGCAGCACCGGCGGCCGGCGCGACAGGCGCGTCAGGGCGCCGAGCAGGCGCGACAGGGCGGCGCGGCGCTCGCCGAGGGCGGCGAGTTTTTCGGCTTCCGAAGCAGAGAGTTCGGCCATGCGCCGTTCCAGCGTGTCGGCTTCCGCCTCGCGGGTGCGGATCGCGGCGGCGCGCTGCACGAGCTGCTCCTTCAGGCGGGCGACTTCGGCGGCCAGGCGGCTCTTTTCCGCCTCCGCCTCGGCCTTGCGGCGGCGCGCCTCTTCGAGTTCGGACTGGACGGCGCGCAGCTTGTCGGGGTCGGCGTCCTGGGCGTGGGCCCGGCCGGCCTGGCAGGTCCAGGTGGCCAGGACGAGGGTCAGGGCAAGGGCGATGGCGGCCTTAGGCGCTGGCACGGCGTTCGGATGCCTGCGCGCCGGCCGCGGCCGTCAGCAGGCTGTGGCCGGTCATCGCTGCCGGCTGCGCCAGTCCCAGGAAGGGCAGCAGGGTCGGCGCGATGTCGGCGAGGCGGCCCGGCTTCAGGGCGAGGGCGCCCTTGGCGTTGAACAGAAGGGCCGGCACCAGGTTGGTGGTATGGGCGGTATAGGCGCCGTGGGTCTCGGGGTCGTACATCTGTTCGATGTTGCCGTGGTCGGCGGTCACCAGCATGACGCCGCCCGCCGTCTGTACGGCATCGGCCAGCCGGCCCAGGCAGGTATCGATGGTCTCGACCGCCTGCACCGCCGCTTCCATCACGCCGGTATGGCCGACCATGTCGGGATTGGCGAAATTGACCACGATCAGGTCGTAGGTCTTGCCTGCGATCGCCTGCAGCAGGCGGTCGGTCACCTCGGTCGCCGACATGGCGGGGGCGAGGTCGTAGGTCGCGACCTTGGGGCTCGGCACCAGGATGCGGTCCTCGCCCTCGAACACGGTTTCCTCGCCGCCGTTGAAGAAGAAGGTGACGTGGGCGTATTTCTCGGTCTCGGCGATGCGGAGCTGCTTCTTGCCCGCCTTGGCGACCACGGCACCCAGGGGATCGTCGACCCGTTCGGCCGGGAAGATCGCCGGGATCAGGGCGTTGAGCTGGCTCGAATATTCGACCATGCCGGCGACACCCGCGAACCTCGGCAGGCGGCCACGGGGGAAGCCGTCGAAAGTGGTGTCGAGCAGGGCGATCAGGATCTCGCGCGCCCGGTCGGCCCGGAAATTGGCCATCACCAGGCCGTCGCCGTCGGCCATGCCGGCGTAAGCGCCGATCACCGCCGGCTTGACGAATTCGTCCGTCACATCGGCCGCGTAGGAGGCTTCGATCGCTTCGCGGGCGCTCGGCGCGGCGACACCCTTGGCCTCGACCAGGGCCTGGTAGGCGAGGCTCACGCGGTCCCAGCGCTTGTCGCGGTCCATGGCGAAATAGCGGCCCGAGACGGTGCCGAAGGACCAGCCGCGCACATCGGCCAGCGCCGCCTCGACCTCGGCCAGGAACTCGAGCGCACTCTTCGGCGGCGTGTCGCGGCCGTCGAGGAAGCCGTGCAGCACGACGTCGACACCATAGGTCGAGGCGATCTTCACCAGGGCGACCATGTGGTCCTGATGCGAATGGACGCCGCCGGGCGAGAGCAGGCCGAGGATATGGAGCTTGCCGCCCTTGGCCTTGGTCGCCTCGATCACCTTCACGAGAACCGCGTTCTCGGCCAGGGTGCCGTCGGCCACCGCCTGGTCGATCCGGGGCAGGTCCTGCATGACGACGCGGCCGCCGCCCAGGTTCATGTGGCCGACTTCGGAATTGCCCATCTGGCCTTCCGGCAGGCCGACCGACAGGCCGGAGGTCTCGATCAGGCTGCGCGGGCAGGTCGCCAGCAGGCGGGAATAATTCGGCGTCCGGGCCTTGGCGATCGCATTGTCCTCGCCGCCTTCGCGCCAGCCCCAGCCGTCGAGGATGCACAGCACCACGGGCTTCTGCGGGGAAACGGAAAGGGGAGCGTCGGTCATGGCCTAACCTTGGAACAGAATATGCGAATGCCTGATTAACTCACGCACGGTGATATGGATGCCCGTCGAGGATGGTGCCGGCACGGTATAGCTGCTCTGCAAGCATGGCACGGACCAGAAGGTGCGGCCATGTCGCAGCGCCGAAGGAATAGCAGAAGGCGGCACTCCTGCGAACTGCGTCGTCGTGACCATCGGCCCCGCCGATCAGGAAGGCGACGCGCTGCTGGCCCCGTTGGCGGAACTGGTCGAGCCGGCCGGCCAGCGCTTCGGACGACAGCACCTCGCCCCGTCCGTCCATGGCGACGACAGTGGCCCCGGCCGGCACGGCGGCCAGCAGCAATTCGCCCTCGCGCTTCTGTCGCGCGGTGCCGGACAGGCGCTTCTCCTCGACCTCGATCATCTCGATCGGCGGCCGCATCCGCCCGGCATAGGTCTCGAACAGCAGGCGCTCCGGGTCCTTGGCGCCGAAGCGGCCGACCGCGACGATGGAGAGCTTCAGGCCCAGCATTCGCGCCCGTCACCTCCTCGTGGAGTGCTCACTCCGCGTCGGGCCGGAAATCGGCCTGCCACATCTTCTCGAGCTTGTAGAAGTCGCGCACTTCGGGACGGAACAGGTGGACGATCACATCGGTGGCGTCGATCAGCACCCAATCCGCCGCCGACTTGCCTTCGAGGCGGCAGGGGCCGAAGCCGGCGCCGTCGACCGCCTTGACCACGTAATCGGCCAGCGCCGTGACCTGGCGGCCGGAACGACCGTTGGCGATCACCATGAAGTCGGCGATCGAGGTCTTGCCGGCGAGATCGATGGTCAGGATCTCTTCCGCCTTGTTGTCGTCCAGCGTCTTCACGATGAGGTCGCACAGCGCCTTGGCCGCGTCGGCGGCTTCCGGCGGCTTCTTCTTCGCCTTGGACTTGCGCGGCTTCTTGCGCTCGGCCTCGAGGTCGACGGTGACCAGCACCGCTTCCGGCTCCGCCTTCTTCAGGCGGACGCGCGTCGGCTTGGCCACGGGCTCGGCCGCGGGTTCTTCCGCCGCGGCCTTCTTGCCGCGCTTCGGTTTCGCCTCGGGCTCGGGGGCGACCTCTTCCGCCTTGGCCTTCTTGGCTCGCTTCGGCTTCGTCTCGGGCTCAGGTTCGGCCTCGGCCTTCTTCTTGGCGCGTTTCGGCTTTTCCACGGGCTCCGGCTCGGCCGCTGCTGCCTTGGGCTTGCGGGCGGTCTTCTTCACCTTCTGGTCTTCGGCGACGGCTGCGGTTTCTTCCGTCTTCTTGTTGCTACGCGGGGCCAGGGTCTTGTCCTCCTAGGGGCGCTGCGCCCGGGCGGCGGCACGAAGGGCCGTCGCCGATGCGGGGTTCAGCTTCATGGTCACGAAGCCCCAGGCCGGGGGCTTGGCGGATTTCAGCAGGCGGCGGGCGTTGCCGTGGTACCGCGCGGCGCCGTAGCGATGCGCGGCCGGTCCACCCAGTGCGGCCAGAGCATAGGTAGGCCGGTCGAAGACGGCAACGGCGACATCGTCGAAAATCCGCTGCCAGTCGCGCCAGCGGTGGATTGTCGCCAGATTGTCGGCCCCCATCAGCCAGACGAAGCGAAGGCGCGGAAAGCGCTGGCGCAGCCGGCGGATGGTCTCGGCCGTATAGACGGTGCCGAGGCGGGTTTCGAGATCGGTCACCACGAGGCGCGGATGGCCGCCCGCCATGGCCCGGGCCGATTCCATGCGGGCTTCGAGCGGCGCCATGTCGGCCGCCGACTTCAGCGGGTTCTGCGGCGACACCAGCCACCAGACATAGTCGAGCCCCAGGTGGCGGATGGCCGCCAGTGCCAGGTCCCGGTGGCCGTCATGCGCCGGGTTGAAGGAGCCACCGAACAGGCCGATGGTCAGCCCGCCGGCAGCCCCCGCCGTGCCGATCCTGCCTTCACGCTGGCGTGGATTTGGGTTCAAGGGCGGATCTGGCCGGTGCCGCGCACCAGATATTTCATCGTGGTGAGCTGTTCTGCCCCGACCGGCCCACGTGCATGCAACCTGCCGGTCGAAATGCCGATCTCCGCGCCGAAGCCGAATTCGCCGCCGTCGGCGAACTGGGTCGAGGCATTGACCATGACGATCGCCGAATCGACGCCGTTCAGGAACTTCTCGGCCGCGATGGGGTCTTCGGTCACGATGGCGTCGGTGTGGTGGCTGCCGTGGCGCTCGACATGGGCGATCGCCTCGTCGACCCCGTCGACCATCTTCATGGCCACGATGGCGTCGAGATATTCGGTGTCCCAATCGGCCGCGATGGCGGGCTTCACCCGCGCATCGACGGCCTGCACCGTCTCGTCGCCGCGGACCTCGCAGCCGGCCTCGATCAAGGTGGTGACCAGGCGGGGCAGCAGGGCGGCCGCCTTGCGGTCTACGAGGACGGTCTCGCTGGCGCCGCAGATGCCGGTCCGCCGCATCTTGGCGTTCTTGACGATCGCCACGGCCTTGTCGGGATCGGCGGCACCATCGACATAGGTGTGGTTGTTGCCGTCGAGATGGGCCAGCACGGGGACCCGTGCCTCGGCCTGGACGCGCGCGACCAGGGACTTGCCGCCGCGCGGCACGATGACGTCGATCAGGTCCTGGGCCGCCAGCAGGGCGCCCACCACGGAACGGTCGGCCACGGGGACCAGCTGCACCGCATCGGCCGGCAGGCCCGCTGTCTCGATGCCGGCGACGAAGGCGGCATGGATGGCGCGGGACGAATTCAGCGCTTCCGAGCCGCCACGCAGGATGACTGCATTGCCGGAGCGCAGGCACAGCGCACCGGCATCCGCCGTCACATTGGGCCGGCTCTCGTAGATGATGCCGATCACGCCGATCGGCACGCGCACGCGCTGGATCACCATGCCGTTGGGCCGGGTCCATTCGGCGGCGACCGTGTTCACCGGATCGGGCAGGGCGGCCACGGTCTCGACCGCCTGGGCGATCCCTTCGATACGGCCGGCGTCGAGCGCCAGGCGGTCGAGCAGGGCCGGCGTCAGGCCGAGCTTGCGGCCGCGTTCGAGATCGATCGCATTGGCTTCCAGGATCGCCGGAGTGGCGGCACGGATCGCGGCGGCGGCGGCCATCAGGCCGGCGGTCTTGGCTTCAGCCGGGAGCTGGGCCAGCTTGCGGCCGGCGGCGCGAGCGCGGCGCGCCATGCCGTCGACCAGGGCCACGGCATCCAATGTCTCGGGGGATTTGCTTGCAGTCGCGTCACGCATGATCGTCACCCGTCGATCGCGAGGTCGTCGCGATGGATCATCTCGTCCCGGCCACGGTAGCCGAGGAGGGTCTCTATTTCACCGGATTTGTGCCCGGCGATGGCGCGGGCATCTTCGGACGAATAGGCGACCAACCCGCGGCCCAGCGCCCGCCCGTCGAGCCCGACCACCATGACGGCGTCGCCCCGGCTGAATTCGCCGTCCACTTCGCGGACCCCGGCGGGCAGCAGGCTCTTGCCCTGGGCCAGCGCCCGTGCCGCGCCCTCGTCGACGATCAGCCGGCCTTTGGGGCTGATGCTGCCGCCGATCCACATCTTGCGCGCCTGGCGCGGGCTCCGCTCGGCCAGGAACCAGGTGCAGCGGGCGCCCTTTTCGAGGGCCGAAATGGGACGCTCCACGTGGCCGGCGCCGATCACCATGCTGCAGCCGGCGGAGAGGGCGATCCGCGCCGCCGCCACCTTGGTGATCATGCCGCCCGAGCCGACGCCGGAGACCGGCTCGCCCGCCATCGCCTCGATCTCCGGCGTGATGCCGTTGACCAGGGGCAGGTGCTTCGCGTCGGGATCGGTGTTCGGATTGGCGGTATAGAGGCCGTCGATGTCCGAGAGCAGGATCAGGCAGTCGGCCGAAGCGAGTTCGGCGACGCGGGCCGCCAGGCGGTCGTTGTCGCCGTAGCGGATTTCGGAGGTGGCGACCGTGTCGTTCTCGTTGATCACCGGCACGGCGCCGAGGCCGAGCAGGGTCGCCATGGTGGAGCGGCCGTTCAGGTAACGCCGGCGGTTCTCGGTATCGTCCAGCGTCAGCAGGATCTGCGCGGTCGAAAGACCGTGGCCGGCCAGCACTTCCTGCCAGGCATGGGTCAGGCGGATCTGGCCGACGGCCGCCGCCGCCTGGCTCTCTTCCAGGCGGAGGGGGCCCTTGGGCAGGCCCAATTGGCGCCGGCCCAGCGCGATGGCGCCGGAGGAGACGATGACGACATCCTGGCCGCGCGCCTTGGCGGCGGCGACATCGTCGGCCACGCCTTCGAGCCATTGGCGGCGCAGCTTGCCCGTGGCCGGGTCGACCAGCAGGGCGGAGCCGATCTTGACGACGATGCGCGTCGCCGCCCGCAGGCGGTCGGCGGTGGTGAGGCTCTGGACTTCGGCTTGCAACATGGCGGGTGCCTTGGCGAGGGACGTTCTGAAACGGCGGAGTGCTGGTTTCAGAACGTCACGGTCGCCAGGCCTCCGGCGGGGTGGGCGCGCGGGCCGGGCGGTTTTCCAGGGCGTCCGCCGCGCGGCGTTCGCGAATGGGGCCGATCACGGCGCGCAGCAACTCGGTCACGCCCTGGCCGCTCTGGCCCGAAATCACATGGATCGCCTTCCTGCTGACATGGGCGGAACGGGCGATCGCCTTGGCCTTCTCCTCGATCTCTTCGGGGGAGAGGGCGTCGCATTTGTTGAGGGCGATCACTTCCGGCTTGTCGATCAGGTCGGCGCCATAGGCGCGGAGTTCGCGCCGGATCATGCGATAGGACGCCTGGGGATCCTCCGCCGTGCCGTCGACCAGGTGCAGGAGGACGTTACAGCGTTCCACATGGGCCAGGAATTCGGAGCCGAGGCCGACACCATAGGCCGCACCCTCGATCAGGCCGGGCAGGTCGGCCAGGACGAATTCCTCGCCGTCGACCGCGACCACGCCCAACTGGGGCTTCAGGGTGGTGAAGGGATAGTCGGCGATCTTGGGCCGCGCACGGGAGGTCGCGGCCAGGAAGGTCGACTTGCCGGCATTGGGCAGGCCGATCAGGCCGGCGTCGGCGATCAGTTTCAGGCGCAGGATCAGCGTCATCTCGACGCCTTCCTGGCCGGGATTGGCATGGCGCGGCGCCTGGTTGCCCGGGCCCTTGAAATGGGCGTTGCCGAAGCCGCCGTTGCCGCCCTTGGCGAGCACCACCCGTTCGCCCGGCTTGGTGAAGTCGAAGAGGATGTCTTCCTCGTCCTCGTCCATCACCTGGGTCCCCATGGGGACCTTCAGCACGATGTCGGCGCCGTTCGCCCCGTGGCGGTCCTTGCCCATGCCGTGGACGCCGGTGCCGGCCTTGAAATGCTGCTGGTAGCGGTAATCGAGCAGCGTGTTCAGGTTCTGCACGCATTCGATCACGACGTCGCCGCCGCGGCCGCCGTCGCCGCCGTCCGGGCCGCCGAACTCGATGAATTTCTCGCGCCGGAACGAGACGCAGCCGGCGCCGCCGTTGCCGCTGCGGATATAGATCTTGGCTCGGTCGAGGAATTTCATCTTGTGGTGACCTGAAAAGGAAAGGGGCCCGGCAGCAGGTGCCGGGCCCCTTCCGATCCCGCTACAGCGCCGCGGGCCGAAGAGGCCGCAGCACCATGCGGCCGTTACTCAGCCGCCGCCGGGAGTTCCTCGACCGACACATAGGTGCGGCCGAGCTTGCCGGTGGCGAATTTCACCGTGCCCGGGACCAGCGCGAAAATCGTGTGGTCCTTGCCCAGGCCGACATTGGAGCCCGGGTGGAACTTGGTGCCGCGCTGGCGGATGATGATGTTGCCGGGGATGACGGCTTCGCCGCCGAACTTCTTGACCCCGAGGCGGCGCCCGTCGGAATCGCGACCGTTACGGGACGAACCGCCGGCTTTCTTGTGAGCCATGTTCTGCTCCTGATCCTATGGCCGGGCGCTTCAGGCGACGGCGATGCTGGTGATCTTCAGGACGGTGAGGTCCTGGCGATGGCCGTTCTTGCGGCGCGAATTCTGCCGGCGGCGCTTCTTGAAGACGATCAGCTTCGGGCCGCGGGCCTGGCCGACGATCTCGGCCGTGACGGTGGCGCCGGCAACGACCGGAGCGCCGACGGTGACATTCTCGCCTTCGCCGACCAGCAGCACCGGCAGGGCCACAGTGGCGCCGGCTTCGCCTTCCAGGCGTTCGACGGAGATGACATCGTTCTCGGCGACCTTGTACTGCTTGCCGCCGGTCTTGATAACCGCAAACATAATCCCAGTCCTTCTTGCACGGGCCCCTGTCGCACCTGCGACCAACCCGCTGCCGTCTTTTGCGGCGAGATCCCGGCAGGTTGACCCGCCTGGGACCCAAACATGGTGAACGCGGCGGGCGCACCCGTCGCGAGAGCGCGCACTATAGCGACGGCGAAATCGAAGTCAACGGTCTTCGCCGGCCACGGGGCGCCGGCAACCCCAGGCCGCCAACCGCGCCGCGACCGCCGCCTCGACGAAGTGCCGGGCCGCCTCCGGACCGTAGCCTTCCGCCAGCAGGGCATCGTAATCGGTGAAGCCGTGCCTCGCATAGGCGACCAGGGCGGCCCAGGCGGCGACGGGCGCCGGCGCCGCCCCCATCTGCCGCGAGCCCAGCGCCCGGTCCACGACGGCCGCCCGGTCTTTCTCCGGCAGGGCGGGGGCGAGGATCCTCAGGGCTTGGGCGAGGGCGGCGGCGCGGCGCTGACTCATGGCGCATCATCCCCCCGCATTTTTCCTTTGCAACCGAAACCGGCCTCGGCTATCTCTCCCCGCCTTGACGACCCGATGTCTCGCGGAGAGGTGCCAGAGTGGTCGATCGGGGCGGTCTCGAAAACCGTTGTACCTTCGCGGGTACCGTGGGTTCGAATCCCACCCTCTCCGCCATTCACTTTCCCCTTTGAGACCAATGCCTAACGCCGCCTCGGCGGTGCCCGGCAAGCGCCCGGAATGTCGAGGTCTTTCGGCCTGGCTGCGACCGCCGAGACGTCTCTTGGCCCGACCAGGCAGCCGCAATTCCATGATGCTGTGGCCTTCGTCTCTGCTGGGGATTTCGCCAGTACTCTTTCCATTTCGCAAAGGGACCGGCCGGTTCGCCCGACAATATGCCCGCCACCTGCGGCCGGCGAACCGGTGTCCGCGGACCTTGCCAAAAGCTTCAGTGGACTTGCCCACCGTCTAGCACCTTCCTTGCCGGGCGGTGTGGAGGTGTCGATGGACGAGGCCAGGCGGGACCAGATCAACGAGCACTTCGCCCAAGCGACCGGCCTGCTCGAAGACGCGCATGAGATCGCTGTGGCCGGTCAGTCCAATCGCGCAAGCCAGGAAGACCTGACGGCATATGCGAAGGCCCTGCGACTGGCCGTCGACAGGGCCTCGGCAATGGTCTCGGTGATCGAAGGGCTGGCTGATGGAACGCATCCGATAGAGGCCGTGGCAGACACCTCCAGTGTTTCATGGCCAGGGGGCGGCCCTGAGACGACCGCCGCCTCGCCTTGGTTTGTCAGCGAACCTTGGTGCCGCCCGGGCCGTAAGCCTCCATCCATTCATTTTGGAATTGGCAAGCGATGTGGTGGCGCTCCTCGCTCATCATTGACGGAAGGACGATAAGGCCCATTGAGCTGGTGTTGCTGTCGTCGAAGCGATTGCGGTATTTGTCGAGCAGGCGTGCGACCCTGACGTCACCGTTCAGCTGCAGCGGGTTCAAGATATGCAGTAGCAGAAGGAGCGTCGTCAGCCTCTTGGTCTTGCCGTCTGCTGTAATCTTGTGGATCTCGGTGGATAAATTCCGAACGATGTCCGCGTGAGTGGACGGGCGTTCGGATTGGTGTTTCTGGTCACTGGGGCTGGTCATGCACCACCCCTCGATCTCCAGGGCGGGGAATTTCATCCGATCGTCCAGTCGCTTGTCGTCCTCGCTACGGTGTTTCAGGTAATGGGCCTTGGCGGTGGCGATGTCTTGCCGGGACCAGGGGGGTAGACCCATGAAGCGTGCCAACCACACCCCCATATTGAAGGGAATGTCGTCCGACGGGATGACGACAACCTCGCCCCCCGTTTCAAAGGCCGGGAAGGCGCCATGGCGATCGAATTGGTCGAGCAGATAGGCGAGTTCCTTGAGCCCGCCGGCCATCGCCTTGCTCAGCATCTTGCGGAGCGCGATTTCCGTGGGCGCCATCATGATCGTCCGCCCGCCCTTGACGATCTTGACCGGGGCGTTCAGCAGGGTCTGGAGTTCGGCCCCGTCTCCCTGTGCCTTCCGGGGGCGGCCGCGAGGATTGCCCGATCGCCCCTTCTGAAACTGCGAATGCCTGGGCGGCTTGCCGTAGCCGACCCGATCGTCTCCGCTATCTTGGGTCATGCTGCCACCTCCGCCGCTGCGCGTTCGGTGGCCACTTCGGCAAAGACCTTGCCGGTCGCTTCCAGCACGGCATCGAGCCGGCAGACCTTCTTCAGGCGCCGGATAATCACGTCGCAATAAAGCGGGTCGATCTCGATCCCGAACCCCCGCCGCCCGGTCTTGGCCGCGGCGACCAGGGTGGTCCCAGAGCCGGCGAAGGCGTCGAGCACGATGCCGCCGCGCCGGGAACAGTCGCGGATGGCGTCGGCCACCAGGGCCACTGGCTTCACCGTCGGGTGCAGGGCGAGGTCGTCCCGTCCTGCCCCGAAACTGTTGACGCCCGGATGCTGCCAGACATTGGTGCGGTAGCGGCCATGCCGGCCGAGTTCGACATTGTTGATGTGGGGCACCTTGCCAGCCTTATAGACGAAGACCAACTCATGCTTCGAACGATAGAGCGAGCCCATGCCGTCATTGTTCTTGGCCCAGACGCAGAGGTTCTTCAACTCGGCATAGGCAACGCCACCGGCCGCCAACATCTCGCCCCTATGGCACCAATCGATGCAGAGGAAATGGATCGCGCCGTCGACCGAGGCTAGGACCAACTGCTCGAAAAACCCCGGTGAGGAAGGCGGTGAATTCGGCCGGGGTCATCTCAAGCCATGGCGAATTCTCGATGCTGGGTCGCCCCCAGGCCGCAGACATGGCGGTTGATGGGCACATTGTAGGGCGGGTCGGTGAAGACCATCTGGGCCCGCTCTTCGCCCAGCAGGCGGGCATAGGTTATCCGCTGGCGGTGGCGCAGGGCTGGACCGGCGGGACGATCACGGCGTCGGACCAGATCCACAATTGCATCCTGGCGGTCTATCAGGCACAGCGGTTGGCGGCCACGATCCTGCTGGCCGAATATCTCCTTGAAGAGGGGCCCGGGGACGATCACGTCAACAATGCCCTGGTGCAGATCCAGCGTCCGGAATGGGGCAGTTGGCAGACCCTGCTCGGCAAGTTGAATGACTATTTCGCCCGCAAGGACAAGGCAGATCGGCGCTTCCCGAGCCTCATGGATGGTTACGCCGCCCTGAAGGCGGAAGGGCGGAAAGATTGTGTGCTCCCGCCGGGTCTGGCGGCGGCGGTCGGCCAAGTGAAGGCGGCCAGCCGGTTTCATTTCCAGGCCGCGGGCCGAGGTGCCGGCCAGGACAGCCGGACGGACAAGGTGATCCAGGCGCTGCGCAATGCCAGGGCGCATTTCGGTGCCGGCGCGACCCGCGACGAAGAAACGGCGCGGCAGGACGAAGCACTGGTGCCGGCGGTACGCTTGGTCGCCTCCCATGTCTGCCGCACCCTCCTGCCGCCTGGATCGGTGATCGTCCAGGCCCGGCTGACACCGCCCGACGACCAAGCGCCGGCGGGCGACGATGTCGTCACGCTGGCCGGCTATGACCTCGAGCGCATCCAACGGACGGTGGTTTAGGCCGCTCCCGACCGGGCTTGGGCGCTTCAGGGCACTGGCGTCCTGGCCTATTCGCAGGAGGCCAAGGCGGCGATCCCCCTCTATCCGCTGCATCTGCCCATCCGGGACGAGATCGAGAGCGTTGCGGACGAAAGGGACGAGCCGGCCGGTATCCTTGATGGTTACACGAGCAAGTCGGTGCGCATCATGGGGGTTCGGCGCATCGTTTGGCACAGCATCCATCGCCCGGAATTGATGCGCCAACTCCGAAACAAGGGCTTCAAGCTCGAGAACGACCGCAACACCCTGAAACCCTGGACAGCGGCGCAATGGACTGGCTTCGAAGCCCGTCACACGCTCGCCCAGTTGCGTGGCGTGAAATGGTTTCCCCAAACCTATGTCGAGCGGGCGGAAGTCGATCCGAGGCTGGCCGCGGCTTTGCAGTCGGACGGGCCGCGGGCGGTGCTGATTCTGGGCGATGCCGGCCTCGGCAAGAGCAGCCTGATCGCCAAGCTCGTCGATGGCCTGCTGTCCGGCAAGGGCGAGGACGACACGGTCGACGCGGTGATCCGGACGGGTCCACTCCCTTTCCGGCCCTGACCGAAGCCTTGTCCCTGCTGGTCCGCCGCCTCAAGCGCCCGGAATGTCGAGGTCTTTCGGCTTGGCTGCGACCGCCGAGACGTCTCTTGGCCCGACCAGGCAGCCGCAATTCCATGATGCTGTGGCCTTCGTCTCTGCTGGGGATTTCGCCAGTGCTCTTTCCACTGTTATTCGGCGTGGAAGATTGGCTCTGACGCAGTTTTGATGATCCCTCGGTCAAGTAGCGCCGATTACCCGAGCCTGCAGCAAATCCAGGCTGCCCCTGCCGTACATCTGCGCTTTACGAGTTGGAGCTTGGTGATCTGGCCCTCGGTCTGGCCGTTCGACCAGGGCGACGTGATCGCCGCGCTGACCGCGG
>NZ_JBAZKR010000026.1:0-46637 GCF_041650655.1 Zavarzinia sp. | reverse complement strand
AGGCCCCTACAGTTTAGCGGTCTGGTGACTGGGGGCCAACCGCAACGGTGAAGCCTGGCTTGCCGGCGATGGAAACAGTTTAGCGGTCTGGTGACTGGGGGCCAACCGCAATAGGCGAACGTTCTCCCGGTCAATGCTCTGGAGCCCGCGTTTACGGCGCGCTCGACCAGGGCGCCGGCCAGTCCTTGCCGAAGAGTTCGGTGTCGGCATCGTCGTTGGTGCGGTTGAGGGCGAGTTCGGTGCCGCCGTCGACGGCGAAGCTCTGGCCCGTCACCCACTTCGCCGTGGCGAGGTAGCGGACGGCTTCGGCGACTTCCGAAGGATCGGCCGGGCGGCCCATGGGGATCACCTCGCGCGCCCGGGCCGCCATCACCTCTTCACCGAACATCGACTTGACGCCGGCGGCGACCGTCATGCCGGGACGCACCGCGTTCACCCGGATACCCAGGCGGGCGCATTCCTTGGCCGCCCCCTTCACCATCGCCTCGACCGCCGCCTTGGCGGCGCAGTAGGGGGTGAGGTGGGTCGAGGGCAGGCTGGCGCAGACCGAGGAGATGCAGGTCACCGAACCGCCCCGTTCCAGCATCGGAATGCCGAAACGAAGCGCCAGGAAGGCACTGGTCAGGTTCCGCTCGATCACCAGCCGGAAACTGTCGAGGGAATGCAGCACCAGGGGTTTCAGGCCCAGGCTGCCGCCCACCGTGGCGACGATCATGTCGAGCCGCCCCTGTAGCCCGTGGGCGGTCTCGAGGGCGCGGCGCATATCGGCTTCCGAGCAGGCGTCGCCCGCCGCGACGGCCACCATGGCGGCAGGATAGCGGGTCGCCAGACGTGCTCGTGTGGCCTCCAGTTCGCCCATCCGGCGCGCCACCAGGAGCACGGCGGCGCCGTCCGCGGCCAGGCGCTCGGCGCAGGCGGCGCCGATCGCGCCGCTACCACCGGTGATGATGGCCGTGCGGCCGGCGAGCGAGGGAGGAAGTGTCATGGGTGGCCCCGTCTTGTCCTGGGTGGCGACAAGGTCGGACGTTGCGCCGGGGCCGTCATCCCTCGCCTGGACTAGGCAATCTTCCGTCGAGGATCGCCCCGGGAGCGCGAGGCACGGGAAGGCTGGATCGCCTTCCCGGCCCGTTGCGTCAGTGGGAACTCAGGATGTAGTCGATCAGAATCGCGGCTTCCTCGTCGGTGACGGGCTGGCGGGCGTCCTCGGGCGGCATCTTGCCGGGGCCCCAGTGATAGGGGGCGCCTTCGCCGGTGCCGGCGTGCACGATCGGCATCAGCATCATCTTGGCATTCGCCAGGCCCTCGAAACGCCGCGCGATATCGCCGAAGGATGGCGCGAGGCCGCCGCTGCCCTTGGCGCCGTGGCACACGAAACAGCCTTTTGCCTTCGCCAGTTCTTCCGGCGTCAGCGCCTGCGCCGGCGCGGTCGCCGCCGCCGCCAGCGACAGGAAGCCCACCGCCAGGAGCGCACGGGTGACCGCCTGTTTCCTGCCCTTGTTGGTCGCCGTGCCGACGTCGGGCGACTGTTTGATAGTTGCAGACATTTGAGCCCTCTCGAGTTGACAAGGTCGACCACCGGCGCGGCATTTCCGATGGCCAGCTCCGTTATACCACACTCGTCGCGCGATGAATGGGCTCCCCCTGGGGTTCAGTCCTCCGCCCGCCCGGGGGGCGCGGGGGCTCGCAGCCGGTCGCGCAGGTCTTCGATCGCGGCCAGGCGCTTTTCCAGTTTCGGGCCGGCCAGGGCGCTCACCCGGGCGATCAGGGCTTCGGCCAGGGCGAAGAGGGCGGCGGTCGAATCCCAGGTTCCTTCGGTCCGCACTTCGGCGGTCAGCACGATGCGGGCGTGCGGTGTCGAGGGCGTCTCGCGCTGATCGGTCAGCAGGATGACATCGGCCCCGCGGGCGGTGGCGGCCTCGGCGAAACGGCCGATCGTGGTCGAATGGCGCCGGATGTCGAACAGCACGACGACGTCGTTCCGCCCGAGATCGGCCAGCCGGTCGGCCCAGGCATCGGCCTGGGCGTCGGGGCGGAGCACATTGCCGCGCACGATGTCGAGGTGGAGTGCCAGGTAATGGGCCAGCGTCTGGGTGAAGCGGCCGCCCAGGACCTGGAGGCGGCGGCGCGGCTCGGCCAGCAGGCGGGCGGCGCGTTCGAAATCGGCACGCGGCACCTGGGCGAAGGTGGTGGCCATATTCTGGGCGACGCGGGCGGCGAAACGGGCCAGGAAATCGTCCTGGCGCGGGCGCCGCGTACTCGCCGCGGTGAGCCGTTCGAGCGGCGATTGCAGGCCGGCCGCGACCTCGTGCTTCAGCGCCGCCTGGAAGGCGCCGTAGCCGGCAAAGCCGAGCTTGGCGACGAAGCGCAGCACCGATTGCGGGCTGGTACCGGCGCCGCGGGCGAAGGCGCCAATCGAGCCGAGCCCGGCCATCGGATAGGTGGCGAGCAGGTGGCCGCCGGCCAGCGCTTCGCGCGGGGTCAGGTCGGTCATCGCGGCCTGCACCCTGTCGAGCACGGTCTCACCCTGGCGAAGCGGGCGGGCGGCGGAACGGGTTACCGCGCGGGCGAGGCGGGGCATGCCGTGTTTCCTCCTTTTCTTGGCCGGACGAGGGTCTGATCAGGTTGGATCATTCGTGCCAGCATTGACAGTCCTCACGCGCTTTGGAACGATCATTCGAACAACTCGGGCGCAAAAGCCCGGCCAGGGAGCGGCTTCATCGGTCCAATCTCGCAACGGGTGCTGGGGAGTACAACCATGTCTGGGTCAGAGAACGGTTATACAGAGGCCGAGCATCATAAGGATGTTCAGGTCCTGCACAGCATGGGCTATGCCCAGGAGCTGGAAAGGCGCATGAGCGCCTTTTCCAATTTCGCCATCTCCTTCTCGATCATCTGCATTCTGGCCGGCGGCATCACCGCCTTCCAGCTCGGCTTTTCGGCCGGCGGCGGGGCCTCGATCGGGCTCGGCTGGCCGCTCTCGTGTATTCTGTCGCTCATCGTGGCGGCCTCGATGGGGCAGATCGCTTCGGCCTATCCGACCGCGGGCGGCCTCTATCACTGGGCCTCGATCCTGGGCGGCCGTGGCTGGGGCTGGGCCTGCGCCTGGATCAACCTGCTCGGCCTCGTCTTCGTCGTCGCCTCGGTCGACGTCGGCGTCTGGTTGCTGTTCCGCGACCTCGTGCTGGGCGGCGTCTTCGGTGTCGACGTCTCGGGCTTTGGGCCCACGTCGCAGTTCGTCGCGGTGGCGATCATCCTGATCAGCCAGGCCGTGTTCAACCATGTCGGCATCCGCGCCACCACGATCCTGACCGATTTCTCGGGCTATCTGATCCTGGTCGTCGCCATCGTGCTGACCATCGCCCTGCTGATCGCGGCGCCCTCGATCGACCTCTCGCGTCTCTTCACCTTCACCAACAACACGGGTGACGCGGGTGGTGGCGTCTGGCCGGCGACCGGCTCGGCGATCCTGGCCTTCGGCCTCGGCATGTTGCTGCCGGCCTATACGGTGACCGGCTTCGATGCCTCGGCCCATACTTCGGAAGAGACCCGTTCGGCCCAGACCAGCGTGCCGCGCGGCATGCTGACCTCGGTGTTCTGGTCGTTCCTGTTCGGCTATTTCATGATCTGCTCCTTCGTGCTGGCCATGCCGGACACGACGGAAGGCGCCAAGCAGGGCCTGAACGTCATCTTCTGGACGATCGACGGTACCTCGATCCCGAAGCCCCTGAAGGACGCGCTCTATATCGGCATCGTGGCGGCCAACTATCTCTGCGCGCTGGCCGGCCTCACCTCCTTCTCGCGCATGATCTTCGCCTTCGCGCGCGACGGCGGCCTGCCCAAGATCCTGGCCAAGGTGAGCCCGACCCACCGCACGCCGGTCCATGCCGTCTGGGTGGCGGCGATCCTGGCCTATATCTCCACCCTCTATTCGCCGGCCTTCGCGGCACTGGCGGCGGGCTGTGCCGTCTTCCTCTATCTCTCCTATGCGATGCCGATCGCGGCCGGCTTCTTCGCCGAGGGCAAGACCTGGACCACCTTCGGGCCGTTCCGCCTGGGCGCCATGTCGAAGCCCTTCGCGGTGATCACCGTGGTCTTCGCGCTGGCCCTGCTGTTCCTCGGCCTGCAGCCGCCGAACGACATCCTGGTCAACTACAGCCTGGGCATCCTGGTGCTGCTCCTGGTCGGCTGGTACGCGCTCGAACGCCGCCGCTTCCAGGGCCCACCGGTCGGCGACATGATCAAGAAGCGCGCTGCCGAGATCAAGGCGGCCGAAGCCGCGGTCGGCGAACCCGGCTGATTACATGATGTACCCCGGCCGCACTCGACGCGGCCGGGTTTCCATAAGAAAAATTCGGGAGGAAGTTTGCCATGTTGCCGGTGGAGGTGAAAACCGCCGCCGATGCCCGGGCGATCGTCGAGGAACGGGGCCTGACTCACGTCAAGGTCGGGGTCTTCGACGTCGACGGCATCATGCGCGGGAAATACATGTCGCGGGAGAAGTTCTTCTCCGCCCTCGACAACGGCTTCGGCTTCTGCGACGTCGTGCTCGGCTGGGATTCGAACGACCAGCTCTATGACAATGTGCGTTACACGGGCTGGCACACCGCCTATCCGGACGCGCCGGTCCGCGTGGTGCCGGAAACCTGCCGGGCGGTGCCGGACGAGGGCGACATGCTGCTCTTCCTCGGCGAATTCGCAGAGGGGGCGGAGGCGGTCTGCCCGCGCGGCGTGCTGCGCCGGGTCCTGAAACGGGCGGCCGACATGGGCTTTTCGGTCAGTGCCGCGGCGGAATTCGAATTCTTCCTGTTCGACGAGACGCCCCATTCGATCCGCGAGAAGCACTACCGCGGCTTGAAGAACCTGACCCCCGGCTTCTTCGGCTATTCGGTGCTGCGCTCCTCCGTCCATGCGGAATTCTACCGCGATCTCCTGACGCTCTGCGAAGCCATGCGGATGCCGCTCGAGGGCCTGCACACGGAAACCGGGGCCGGCGTGCTCGAAGCCGCCATCACCTATTCCGAAGCGCTGGAGGCCGCCGACCGCGCCGCCCTGTTCAAGACCTTCACCAAGGTGCTGGCGCAGCGGCGCAATCTGATGGCCACCTTCATGGCCAAATGGTCGCACGACTGGCCGGGCCAGTCCGGCCATCTCCACGTCTCGCTGAAGGGCAAGGGCGGCAAGGCGGTGTTCCACGATCCGGGGAAGCCGTCCAACATGTCCGACACCATGCGCTGGTTCGTCGGCGGCCAGCAGGCGCTGATGCCGGAACTGCTGGCCATGGTCGCCTGCACCGTGAACAGTTACACGCGGCTGATCCCCGGCTTCTGGGCGCCGACCGACGCGACCTGGGGGGTGGAGAACCGGACCTGCGCGCTCCGCGTCATTCCCGGCAGCCCGAAGAGCCAGCGGGTCGAATACCGGGTCGCGGCCGCCGACATCAATCCCTATGTGGCGCTCGCCGCCGCGATCGGCTCCGGCCTCTGGGGCATCGAACATAAGATCGAGCCAGACCCGGCCGTGGTCGGCAATGGTTACGCGGTGAAGCACCCGGCCAAGCGGCAACTGCCGCGCAGCCTGGGCGAGGCGGCGTCCCGCCTGGCGAAATCCAAGCCGGCCAAGGCCCTGTTCGGCGAGGACTTCGTGCATCACTTCGCCTCGACGCGCGAATGGGAAGAACGGGAAGCCCGCCGCGCCGTCACCGATTGGCAATTGGCCCGCTATTTCGAGATCATCTGATGTCCGGCATGATTCAGACCATCAGCCCGGTCGACGGGCGAACCTATGTCTCCCGCCCGCTGGCCGACCATGGCGCGATCGAGGCGGCGCTGCTGCGCGCCAGCGGGGCGGCCTATATGTGGGCGGCGACACCGCTTCCCGAACGGCTGGCCCGCCTGACCGCCCTGGTCGACGCCATGGTCGCCATGGCGGGCGAGATCGGCCCCGAGCTGACCTGGCAGATGGGCCGCCCGGTCTCCCAGACGCCGGGCGAGGTGCGCGGCTTCGAGGAACGAGCGCGTTACATGATCGGATTGGCGCCACAGGCGCTGGCGCCGGTCGATCCCGGGCCGAAGGAGGGCTTCATCCGCGCCGTGAAGCGGGTTCCGCTCGGCGTCGTCGCGGTGGTGGCGCCCTGGAACTATCCCTATCTCACCGCGGTCAACGCGGTGGTGCCGGCGCTGGCCGCCGGCAATGTGGTGATCCTGAAGCACAGCCACCAGACGCCGCTGGTGGCCGACCGTTTCCAGGCCGCCGCCGATGCCGCCGGCCTGCCGCCCGGGGTGTTCCAGCATCTCGACCTGTCGCACGCCGACACGGCGCGGCTGATCGGCGATCGCCGGATCGCCCATGTCTGCTTCACCGGCTCGGTCGCCGGGGGGCACGCAGTCGTGCAGGCGATGGAAGGCGGCTTCGGTACCGCCGGCCTCGAACTCGGCGGCAAGGACCCGGCCTATGTCCGGGCCGATGCCAACCTCGCCCATGCGATCGAGAATATCGCCGACGGCATCTTCTTCAATTCGGGGCAGAGCTGCTGCGGCATCGAGCGCGTCTATGTCCACGACAGTCTCTACGACGCCTTCGTCGAAGGGGTCGTGGCTTTCGCCAAGGGTTACAGGCTGGGCGACCCGACCGATCCCGCCACCAACCTCGGCCCCATGGTGCGGACGTCGAGCGCCGAATTCGTTCGCGCCCAGGTCGCCGAGGCGGTGGCGCAGGGGGCGCGCGCGCTGATCGATCCCCGCCATTTCGCCGCCGACCGGCCGGGCACGCCCTATCTGGCGCCCCAGGTGGTGGTCGATGTCGACCATTCCATGCGCCTGATGACGGAGGAGACTTTCGGCCCGGTCGCCGGGATCATGCGCGTCGCCTCCGACGAGGCGGCGATCGAGTTGATGAACGACAGCGCCTATGGCCTGACCGCAGCGATCTGGACCTCGGACGTCGAAGCGGCGGAATCGATCGGCGACCGGCTGGAAACCGGCACGGTGTTCATGAACCGCTGCGATTACCTCGACCCCGCGCTGGCCTGGACCGGGGTCAAGGACACCGGCCGGGGCGCCACCCTGTCGCGCGTCGGCTACGAGCATCTGACACGGCCGAAGAGCTTCCACCTGCGCAGCAAGATCTGAGAGAGGCGAGCATGACCGCCACCCTGAAGGGCGCCTGGAATTACCCGACCCGCGTGCTGGCCGGGCCCGGGCGCATCGCCGAACTGGCCGACGCCTGCCGTGGCGCAGGCATCCTGAAACCCCTCTTCGTCACCGACAAGGGCCTGGAGACCAGCGCCATCGCCGCCCGCGCCATGGCGGTGCTGCGCGACGGCGGCCTTTCGCCCGGCTTCTATGCAGAGATTCGCTCCAACCCGGTCGAGGCCAATCTGACCGACGGCCTCGCGCTCTACCGGGCCGGCGGGCACGACGGGGTGGTGGCCTTCGGCGGCGGCTCGGCCATGGATGTCGCCAAGCTGATCGCCTTCATGTCCGGGCAGAAGCGCCCGGTTTGGGATTTCGAGGATGTGGGGGACTGGTACACGCGGGCCGATCCCGCCGGCATCGCCCCCGTGATCGCGGTGCCCACGACGGCCGGCACCGGCTCCGAGGTCGGCCGGGCCGCCGTGCTGACCGACGGCGCCACCTCCACCAAGAAGATTATCTTCCACCCGAAGATGCTGCCCGTCCTGGTGATCGAGGATCCGGAGTTGACGGTGGGCCTGCCGCCCCATGTCACCGCCTGGACCGGGCTCGACGCCTTCACCCATTGCTTCGAGGCCTATTCGGCGCTCGGTTTCCATCCGCTGGCCGACGGCATCGCGCTCGAAGGCATGCGGCTGGTGAAGGACTATCTGCCCCGTGCCTTCGCCAAGGGCGACGATATCGAGGCCAGGGCCAAGATGCTGGCCGCCGCCACCATGGGCGCGACCGCCTTCCAGAAGGGCCTGGGGGCGACCCATTCGATCGCGCACCCCCTGGGCGTGCTCTACGACACGCCGCACGGACTGGCGAATGCCGTCATCCTTCCCTATGTGATGGTCTACAACCGGCCGGCCATCGAGGACCGCATGCCGCTGCTCGCCCGGGTGCTCGACCTGCCCCGGGCGGATTTCGACGGCGTGCTCGACTGGCTGCTCGGCTTCCGCAAGGCGCTCGGCATTCCCGCCAGTCTCGGCGAGGTGCAGGTGCCCTTGGCGCGGGCGGCGGAAATCGGCGTGATGGCGGAACACGATCCCTCGACCGGGACCAATCCGCGTCCCGCCGCCGCCGCCGACATGGAAAAGATCTTCCGGGCGGCGCAATCGGGCGACCTCGCCGCCGCGGGATAGGGTGAAGGACGGCACATGGAACTGCGGCTTCTGGTGGTCGAGGGCAATACGGCGGCGGGGCGGGAGCGCGCGGTCGCTTCCGGCGGCGCGCCCGCGGGCGAAGCCTATGCCGCCCTGCTGCGCGACCTGGCGCCCGATGCCACCGTGGACATCTGCTATCCGGCCGATCCCGGCACCAACCTGCCGGGGGTCGAGGAATTGGGTGCCTATGACGGCGTCGCCATCACCGGCTCCGCCCTCAACGTCTATGACGGCGGCCCGGCGATCGAACCGCAGGTGCGCCTGGCGCAGGATGTCTTCCGCGCCGGCACGCCCATGTTCGGCTCCTGCTGGGGTCTCCAGGTCGCCACCGTGGCGGCCGGCGGCACGGTGCGCGCCAATCCGAAAGGGCGCGAGATCGGCGTCGCCCGCAAGATCGCGGTGAACGAGGCGGGCCGGGAGCATCCGCTGTTGGCCGGCCGGCCCCCGGTTTATGACGCGCTCTGCGTCCATCTCGACGAGGTGGAGGTGATGCCGGCGGGCATGACCGTGCTCGCCGGCAACGAGATGAGCGAGGTGCAGGTGGCCGAGATCCGCCACGGCGCCGGCATTTTCTGGGGCGTGCAGTATCACCCGGAATATTCCTTCGGCGAGCTGGCGGCGGTGCTGCGCCGCTATGGCCCGGTCATGCAGCGCGACGGCTTCGTGCACGAGGGGGCGGAACTCGAGCGGGTGATCGCGCTCTACGACGGGCTCCAGGCCCTGCCGGCGGACAAGGCCCTGGCCTGGCAGCTCGGCGTCGACCGCCAGACCCTCGATCCCGCCGAACGCAACCGCGACATCGCCAACTGGCTGGAATTCCTGGTCCGCCCCACCGCCGCCCGCCGCCGCGCCTGAAAATCGGGGCCTCGACCCCGCGTCATGCAGGGGGCGGGGGCCCTCATGTGCGGCTGGCCCTTTCGTTCGCCGCCCGCCGGTGGCTATGATCGCTGAGGTTTCATCGGGCGGGGTTGAAGGAATGGCGAAGTCTGACGTCGTGGTCCTGGGTGCCGGCATCGTCGGCGTTTCGGTCGCCCTGCACCTCCAGGCCCGCGGGCGTTCGGTCGTGCTGCTCGAAAAGAGCGGCATCGGCGAGGGGACGTCCTTCGGCAACGCCGGCCTGATCGAACGGGCCAGCGTGGTGCCCTATTCCTTCCCGCGCGATCTCCTGGATCTCGCGCGCTATGCCCTGAACCACAATGTCGACGCCCATTACGACCCGCTCTTCGCGCCCAAGATCGCGCCCTGGCTGGCCCGCTTCTGGTATTATTCCTCGCCTCAGCGCCTGGCCAAGATCTCGGCCGAGCTGTTGCCCCTGATCCAGAATTCGCTGAGCGAGCACAAGGCCCTGATCGAACCCGCGGGGCTCCAGCACCTGATGCGCGAAGTCGGCTGGATCGAAGTCTTCCGCAAGGAATCGAGCCACCAGAAGGCGATCGCGGAGGCGAAGGAGATCTACGCCCCCCACGGCCTGAAATTCGACGTGCTCGACGCGGCAGGGCTCAAGGCGCGCGAACCCTATGTCTCCGACGTGGTGGTGGGCGGTGTCCATTGGCTCGACCCCGCTTCGATTCTGGACCCGAGCGCCCTGGTCAAAGGCTATGCCGCGCTGTTCGAGAGAAGGGGCGGCACGCTGGCGACCGGCGACGCCCGCAGCCTCGACGTCACCGGCGGCGGCTATCGCTTCGTCACCGATACCGGCCCGGCCGAGGCGGCGGAGGCGGTGATTGCCCTCGGCCCCTGGGCCAACGACGTCTACGAGCCGCTGGGCTACGACTTCCCGCTGGCGGTGAAACGCGGCTACCACATGCATTACAAGCCGGTCGGCAATGCGGTGCTCAATCACACGCTGCTCGACGTCGACAAGGGCTTCCTGCTCGCCACCATGAACCGCGGCGTGCGCCTGACTACCGGCGTCGAATTCGCCGACCGCGACGCCCCGCCGACCCCGGTCCAGCTCGAACGGGCGGAGCCGATCGCTAAGGAACTCTTCCCCCTCGGCGAGCATGTCGATCCCGAACCCTGGATGGGCCGGCGCCCCTGCCTGCCCGACATGAAGCCGGTGATCGGCCCGGCGCCCAAGCACAAGGGCCTCTGGTTCGCCTTCGGCCACAACCACCACGGCCTGACACTGGGCCCCGTCACCGGCCGCCTGCTGGCCGAGATGATGACCGGCGCCGAACCCTTCACCGACCCGACGCCCTACCGCGCCGACCGTTTCTGAGCAGCGGAGCCTCGGCTGGCAGCCGGGGCTCTGCAGTTCTGGGTATATTGAACACAGAAATACTGCATTGAAATTTATAAATTTCATATTGTAGTGTGAATATCGGACGGCCACATGAATTCATGTTGTTTCTGTCCGGAGCCAGCGCCATGACCCTCGACTCACCGCCCTATCTGATCGTGCCCGGCCTCGGCAATTCGGGCCCCGGCCATTGGCAGAGCCATTGGCAGGCCGAGCTGCCGCGGGCGCGCCGGCTGGAACAGGCGGAATGGGAGCGGCCGCGGCTGGCCGACTGGCTGCCGCGGGCGATCGCCGCGATCGAGGCGGTACCGGGGGCGGTGCTGGTCGCCCATAGTCTCGGCTGCGTGCTGACCGCCCATGTCGCGGCGGCCAGGCCCGATCTCGATATCGCCGGCGCCTTGCTGGTCGCCCCGGCCGATGTCGAGCAGCGCGGGCGCGCGCCGGACTTCCTGGCCGATTTCGCCCCGGTGCCGCGCGACGCGCTGCCGTTCCCCGCCATCGTGGTGGCCAGCCGCAACGATCCCTATATGGATTTCGGCCGCGCCTGCGACTGGGCCGGGCGTTGGGGTGCCCGGGTGGTGGATGCCGGACCTGCCGGCCACATCAACGTGGCGTCCGGCCACGGCGCCTGGGCGGCGGGCAGGGCGCTGCTCGCCGAATTGGCGCCGCCGCGCCGGCGGGCCGGGGCGGCGGCCCGGCTGGCCGCGGGCGTGCCGGCCTGATCAGGCGCCGGCCGCCAACACCCGGTCGCCGACGAAGGGGTTGGAGCGCCGTTCCGCCCCGAAGGTGGAATGGGGGCCGTGGCCGGGCACGAAGGTGACGTCGGCGCCCAGCGGCCAGAGCTGCTCGGTGATCGAGCGGACCAGGGTCGCGTGGTCGCCGCGCGGGAAATCGGTCCGTCCGATCGAGCCCTGGAACAGCACGTCGCCCACGATGGCGAGCTTGCTCGGGGCATGGAAGAAGATCACATGGCCCGGCGTATGGCCCGGGCAGTGGCGCACCTCGAGCACTTCCTTGCCGACGGTCACGGTATCGCCGCCCTCGAGCCAGCGATCCGGCGTGAAGGCGGGGTGGACCGGGAAGCCATAGGCCTTGCCCTGGGTCTGGAGACTGTCGATCAGGAACTGGTCGTCGCGGTGCGGGCCCTCGATCTTGACACCGGCTTCTGTCGCCAATTCGCCCGCGGCCGAGGCATGGTCGAGATGGCCGTGGGTCAGCAGGACTTTCTCCAGCGTGATGCCCACTTTCTGGATCGCGGCGCGAATCCGGTCCAGATCGCCGCCGGGATCGATGGCGGCGCCCTTCATGGTCTCGTCGCACCAGACCAGGCTGCAGTTCTGGGCGAAGGGGGTGACCGGGACGATTCCGACTTTCAACATGGCAGGCCCACCGGCGATAATTCCGCCCGGTCTCTAACACAAGGCGGCTAGGATGCCCACATCCGCCGCCTGTCCTGTGTATCGGGGGTCGAGCATCATGGAACGCATTCGCCGCAACATCATGGCAGGGTTGCTGGCCAGCCTGCCCCTCCTGCTGACGGTCTGGGTCGTCGGCATCGTGTTCGATTTCCTGGTGGCGGCCGGGCGGCCGCTGGTGCTGGCGGTGGCCGGTGCGGTCGACACCTGGGCGCCCGGCGTCGCCATGATCCTGCAGCAGAGCTGGTTCCAGACCGGGCTCGCCGCCTTCGTCACCCTGCTCGCGCTCTATGTCCTGGGGGCGGCGACCACGGCCGTGCTCGGGGCGCGGGTCTGGCATTTGTTCGACCGGCTGATGGCGCGCATTCCCTTCGTCGAGTCGGTTTACGGCGCGGTGCGCAAGCTGATCGCCTCGTTCCAGCAGGCGCCGGCCGGTCAGCAGCGGGTGGTGCTGGTCGAATTTCCCAATCCGCAGATGAAGACGCTGGGCTTCGTCACCAAGGTCTTCACCGATACGGAGACGGGGCAGGAGATCGCCGCGGTCTACGTCCCGACCGCGCCCAACCCGACCTCCGGCTATATGGAACTGGTGCCGGTCGAGAATCTGGTCTGGCTCGACTGGACGGCCAACGAGGCGATGCAGTTCATCCTCTCGGGCGGTACGTCGGCGCCGGACCGCCTGACTTTCGGCAAGTCTTGACCCCGGCGGGCGGTACGCCGATCTTGGCTCCCCGCACAATGCCTCGCAGAAGGCGCCAGGGGAGAGTGAGATGGACGACGCGATCAGAATCGCGACTTACGACGACGTGCTGGCGGTCGAATCGGTACCGCTGGAGCAGCGCCTAGCCGGCATCACCGATACCTATTCGGTCCTGAGGCACGCGGCGGATCGCTTCGGCGACGCCCTGGCGCTCCGCTTCCTGCTTCTGGGCGATCCCGCGCTGCCCAGCGCCGATGTGACCTATCGCGAGCTCTTCGCCAATGTGACGCGCGCCGCCAACGCCTTCCATGGCCTGGGCGTCGGGCCGACCGATGTCGTCACCCTGTTGCTGCCCAACCTGCTGCAGACCCATTACGCGCTCTGGGGCGGGGAGGCGGCCGGTATCGCCAATCCGATCAATCCCCTGCTGGAGCCCGAGAAGATCGCCGCCATCATGCGGAGTGCCGGGGCCAAGCTGCTGGTCACCCTGGCGCCCTTCCCGCAGTCCGACCTGTGGGACAAGGCGGTTCAGGTGATCGATCAGGTGCCGAGCCTCGAAGCCGTGCTGCGGATCGACCTCGCCCCCTTCGTGCCGGAGCCGATGCGCCCCATGCTGGCCGCGCTGACGCCCGAAGACCGGCGCCCGGCGCGCGACCTGCCGATCCTCGATTTCGACGCCACGATCGCGGCCCAGCCGGGCGACCGCCTGCTCTCCGGCCGGGTCATCCGCGCGTCGGACATCGCGTCCTATTTCCATACCGGCGGTACCACGGGCACGCCCAAGCTCGCCCGCCACAGCCATTTCAACGAAGCCTTCGAAGCCTGGCTGCTCGGCTCCATCATGGGGGCGGAGGCGGACGACGTGATCCTGTGCGGCCTGCCGCTGTTCCATGTGAACGGCACGGTGGTGACCGGCATCGCCGCCTTCGCGGGCGGCGCCACGGTGGTGATCCTGACACCCCAGGGCTACCGCGGGCAGGGCGTGATCCAGAACTTCTGGGCTCTGGTCGAGCGCTTCAAGGGCAATTCCTTCTCCGGCGTGCCGACCCTCTACGCCGCCTTGCTGGACGTGCCGATCGGTACCTGCGACGTGTCTTCCCTGAAGACCGCGATCTGCGGGGCGGCCCCCATGCCGGCCGACCTGATCCGCCGCTTCGAGGCGGCCACGGGGGTGAAGATCCTCGAAGGTTACGGCATGACCGAGGGCACCTGCGCCAGCGCCACCAATCCCCGCTTCGGCGAGCGGCGGGCGGGCTCGGTGGGCTTCCGCCTGCCCTATGTCGAACTGCAGCCCATGGTGGTCGACGGCGAGCGCAAGCCGGTACGGCCCTGCCCGGTGGGCGAGGTCGGCACCCTGTTCATGAGGGGCCCGCAGCTCTTCGCCGGCTATGTCGGCCAGCCGGCACCGGACGATTGGTTCGACACCGGCGACCTCGCGCGTTACGACGAGGAGCATTATCTCTGGCTGGTCGGGCGGGCCAAGGACCTGATCATCCGGGGCGGCCACAACATCGATCCCCAGATGATCGAGGACGTGCTGGTCGGCCATCCCGCCGTGCTGCTGGCGGCCGCGGTCGGCCAGCCGGATGCCTATGCCGGCGAACTGCCCACGGTCTATGTCAGCCTGCGCCCGGGGGCGACGGCGACGGAACAGGAGCTGGCCGACTACGCCCGCGCCCATGTCCCCGAGCGCGCGGCGGTGCCCGTGCACATCGAGATCCTGCCCGAGATGCCGGTCACCGCGGTCGGCAAGATCCACAAGCCGCCGCTCCGCCAGATGGCGGCACGCCGGGTCATCGAGAAGGCGCTGGCCGACTCGGGCCTGACGGCGACGGTTGAGACCTTCGACGATCCGAAGCGTGGCCTGACCGCCCGGATCGCGCCGGCGCCCGGCACCGACCTCGATGCCTTGCGCATGGTCACCGGACGATTCGCCCTGGCTGTCGAAATTATCGGGAGTGTGGCCGCCGGGTAACAAACGACTCGCGTCGCCGAGCTCCCGCCGTTAGGTTAACGGCGGCAATTGTGCAGGAGGCCCGACGATGTCCGATCGCGATACCGAAAAGACCATCCCCGCCGTGCAGTACCAGCTCGTCGCAACCGGCGGATCGGCGCAGATCATCGCCTTTCCCCAGCCTTCACCGGAAGCCAAGCTGGTCGCCGCCGAAAAGGCATTGAGTTCGGCGGCCGCCAGCGTCTACGCCGCGGGCGACGAAGATTAGGCCGCCGCCGGCGGCTTTACGGTTTCCGGCAACGCAGAAAGTCCCGGCACCGCCCTGCGGCGGCCGGGACTTTCTTTTTTTGGCGCTTTTCGGCGTGCGGCTTCAGACCTTCTTGCCGAAATAATACATGGTCATCAGCAGCGAGAAGATCATGAAGCCGAAGCCTTCGACATAGCCCTGCTGGTCCGGCGCGTGGGCGGCCAGCATGACGCCGAAAGCGCAGATCAGCAGGAAGGCGATGCCCATCAGTACGGGGGCGATGCGGCCGCCGGACTCTGGCGGGGCGTCGAAGACGATATCGTGGTTTTCCGCGATGCTCATAGCGGGCTCCATAAGTCGAAAGTGTCGCAACCGTAGGGACCGAATGACCCCCTCGCCCTGATCTGGATCAAAGCGGCTGATCACCCCATCGCCCACATTCGGCCACAGTTTGCTAGGTCGCCAATGAGGGGCGCAAACCATGACCATGTCTGCATCCTTGTCTCCGGGACAAAGTCCCGACGCACCCGTCGCCTACCGCGACGACGTGGTGCGCTGGTTCATGATCGCCGCAGTTTTCTGGGCGGTCGTGGGCATGCTGGTCGGCGTATTGATCGCCGCACAGCTCACCTTTCCGGCCCTGAACCTCGGTCTGCCGTGGACCTCGTTCGGCCGGCTCCGCCCGGTTCATACGTCGGGCGTGATCTTCGCCTTCGGCGGGTCGATGCTGATCGGCACGTCGTTCTATATCGTGCAGCGGACCTGTAAGGCCCGGCTGTTCGGTGGCTTCGCCCCGGTCTTCGTGTTCTGGGGCTACCAGTTCTTCATCGTCATGGCTGCGCTCTCCTACGTTCTGGGCGGGTCCCAGGGCAAGGAATACGCCGAGCCGGAATGGTACGTCGACCTGTGGCTGGCGGTCGTTTGGGTGACCTACCTCGTGGTCTTCATGGGGACGATCATCAAGCGCAAGGAGCCGCACATCTATGTGTCGCTCTGGTACTTCCTGGCCTTCATCGTGACCATCGCGGTCCTGCACATCGTCAACAACCTGGCGGTGCCGGTCTCCTTCTTCGGCACGAAGAGCTACTCGGCCTTCTCTGGCGTCCAGGACGCCATGACCCAGTGGTGGTACGGCCACAACGCGGTGGGCTTCTTCCTGACCGCCGGCTTCCTCGGCATGATGTACTACTTCGTGCCGAAGCAGGCCGAGCGGCCGATCTGGTCCTATCGCCTGTCGATCGTGTCCTTCTGGTCGCTGATCTTCGTCTACATCTGGGCCGGTCCGCACCACCTGCACTACACCGCGCTGCCGGACTGGGTGCAGACCCTGGGCATGACCTTCTCGATCATCCTGTGGATGCCGTCCTGGGCCTCCATGGTGAACGGCATCATGACCGTGTCGGGCCGCTGGGACCGCCTGCGCACCGACCCGATCCTGCGCTTCCTGGTCGTCGCCGTGGCCTTCTACGGCATGTCGACCTTCGAAGGTCCGCTGATGTCGATCCGCGCCGTGAACGGCCTCAGCCACTACACCGACTGGACCGTCGGTCACGTGCACTCGGGCGCCCTCGGCTGGAACGCCTTCATCTCCTTCGGTGCGCTCTACTACCTGTTCCCCAAGCTGTGGGGCCGTAAGGAGATCTACAGCCAGGCGGCGATCCGTCTGCACTTCTGGCTCGGCACTGTCGGCATCGTCCTCTACATCACCGCGATGTGGGCGAGCGGCATCATGCAGGGTCTGATGTGGCGCGCTTACGACAGCCTCGGCTTCCTGCAGTACAGCTTCATCGAAACCGTCGCGGCCATGCATCCCTTCTACGCGATCCGTACCCTGGGCGGCCTGTGCTTCCTGACCGGTACGATCATCATGGCGTGGAACCTGTGGATGACGGTGAAGGCCGGCAAGCCCGTCGAGGCGAGCCCGCGTCCCGCCCTGCAGCCGGCCGAGTGAGGAGGACCCATCATGGCTAACATTTATTCGATCCATGACGCCCTCCAGAAGCACTCGATCAAGCTGCTGGTTGGCATCGTCGCCGCGGTCTCCGTCGGTGGTCTCGTCGAAATCGCGCCGCTGTTCCTGATCGAGAGCACGATCGAGAAGGTGGACGGGATGCGTCCCTACACCCCGCTCGAGCTCGCGGGCCGGAACATCTACATCCGCGAGGGCTGCTATCTCTGCCACAGCCAGCAGATCCGTCCGTTCCGCGACGAAGTGGAACGTTATGGGCCTTACAGCCTGGCGGCCGAGAGCATGTACGACCACCCGTTCCAGTGGGGTTCGAAGCGTACCGGTCCGGACCTGGCCCGCGTCGGCGGCAAATACTCCGACGACTGGCACGTCCGTCACCTCTCGAACCCGCAGAGCGTGGTGCCGGAATCGGTCATGCCGTCCTATGCCTTCCTGGCGACGACTCCGATCTCCGGTGCCGACATCGCGGACCACCTGAAGACCCTGCGTGTCGTCGGCGTGCCCTACACCGACGACCAGATCGCCAACGCCACTCAGGATTTCGCCGCCCAGGCGACTCCGGATGGGGCGCCGGCGGACTTCGCGGCCCGCTATGCCAAGGCATCGTCGCGTGATTTCGACGGCAATCCCGAGCAGGTGACGGAGATGGACGCGCTGGTCGCCTATCTCCAGATGCTCGGCACGCTGGTCGATTTCCCGAAGATCGTGCCCGACGCCGATTTCAACCGCTGAGGCGAGGGGGGATACGTCATGGACTTCGACGAAGCCCTGGTGTTGAGCCAGATCGTCTCGACCGTGCTGTTCTTCGGCCTCTTTATCATCTTTACCGTCTGGGCCTATCGGCCGGGCGGGCGGCGTGTCTACGAGGATGCCGCGCGCATTCCCTTCGACGCTGCCGAGGAGAAGTGAAATGACCGAACATCGCAAATATGAAGTCGACCCGGTCACGGGCAGCCCGATCCATCCCTACAGCTGGGACGGTATCGGCGAACTGGAAACGCCGCCGCCGCGCTGGTGGGTGCTGACCTACGCGGCCTGCGTGGTCTTCGCGCTGGCCTGGTGGGTGCTCTATCCGGCATGGCCCTATATCGCGGGCTACACCAAGGGCGTGTTGGGTTTCTCGACCCGCGTCCAGGTGGCGGAGACGCTGGCGGCGGCCAAGGCCGCCCAGGCGCCCTACAACGACAAGCTGGCCAAGCTCGACTATGCCGCGATCGCGGCCGACCCCGAGCTGTCGACCTTCGCTCTCGCCGGTGGCAAGGCGCTGTTCCAGGAGAACTGCTCGCAGTGCCATGGTTCGGGTGCCGCCGGTAACGTCGGCTATCCCAACCTGCTGGACGACGACTGGCTCTGGGGCGGCAATTACGCCACCCTGGAACAGACGATCCAGCACGGCATCCGTGCGCCGGGTGACGATGCCACCCGCGTCGCGCAGATGCCGGCCTTCGGCAAGGACAGCATGCTGACCCGGGCCCAGATCGACGACGTCACGGCCTATGTCCTGTCGCTCTCCGGCACGGCTCCGGCCGATCCGGCGGCGGCCGAGCGCGGTGCCCAGCTGTTCACCGACAACTGCGTCGCCTGCCATGGCGAAAAGGGCGTCGGCAACCGCGATGTCGGCGCGCCGAAGCTCGCGGATTCGATCTGGCTCTACGCCGGCGACGCCAAGTCGGTCGCGGCCCAGGTCTTCAATCCGAAGCACGGCGTGATGCCGGCCTGGGCCAGTCGTCTCGACCCGCTGGCGATCAAGAAGCTGGTGCTCTACGTCCACAGCCTCGGCGGTGGTGAGTAACTAGAAGCGATCTTGAAGCGATAGAGTGAGTACGGCCATGACTTCCCAACGCAGTTCCACCCCGACCTATATCGACGAGGAAGACATTCCCGTCTGGGCGGCGAGGCCCAAGGCCTTTCCGAAGAAAGTGAAGGGGCCGATCCGGAACCTGAAGTGGGCCGTCATGGCCGTCTTGCTGGGTATCTACTGGGGGGTGCCGTGGTTGCGTTTCGACCGCGGCCCCTTCGCCCCCGACCAGGCGGTCCTGATCGACCTGCCCGGCCGCAAGGCCTATTTCCTGTGGTTCGAGATCTGGCCGCAGGAAGTCTACATCATCACCCTGATGCTGATCGTCGCGGCGATCGGCCTCTTCTTCATCACCGCTATGCTGGGCCGCGTCTGGTGCGGCTATGCCTGCCCGCAGACCGTGTGGACCGACCTTTTCGTGCTGGTCGAACGGTGGGTCGAAGGCGACCGGGCCCAGCGCATGAAATTGGACCGCGCACCTTGGAGTTTGTCTAAGTTCCGCAAGCGGGTATCCAAATACGCCCTGTGGATCCTGATCGGTGCGGCCACCGGCGGCGCCTGGGTGCTCTATTTCAACGATGCTCCTTCCGTGGTGCCGGCGATCTTCACGGGCACGGCCGGCACGGCGGTCTATGCCACCATCGGCTTCCTGACCTTCTCGACCTTCCTGCTGGCCGGGGTGGCGCGCGAGAACGTGTGCACCTACATGTGCCCCTATGCGCGCTTCCAGTCGTCCATGTTCGATCCCGACACGCTGCTGGTCTCCTACCACCCGGCGATCGGCGAGCCGCGCGGCAAGCACAAGGCGGGCGAGAGCTGGGAAGGCCGCGGCCATTGCATCGACTGCCACCAGTGCGTCGAAGTCTGCCCGACGGGTATCGACATCCGCGAAGGCCTGCAGATGAACTGCATCTCCTGCGGCCTGTGCATCGACGCCTGTAATGCGATCATGGACAAGGTGGGCCTGCCCCACGGCCTGATCTCCTACGACACCGAACGCAACGTCGAGCTGATCGCGGCCGGGCAGAAGCGGCGGTGGAACTTCTTCCGCCTGCGCACCCTCGGCTATGGCGTGATCTTCACGGTCGCCGGCATCGCCATCGTCTATTCGCTGCTCGCCCGTTCGACGCTCGACGCCAGCGTGCTGGCCGACCGCAATCCGATGTTCGTGAAGCTCTCGAACGGCGACCTGCGCAACGGCTATACGCTGAAGCTCCTGAACAAGACGCCCCAGCCGCACAAGGTGAGCATCGTGCTCCAGGGTCTCGAGGGCGGCGAACTCACCGTGCTCGGCCACGAGGGCGAGGCGAACCCGGAAGTCGCCCTGTCGCCCGAACAGGTCGCCGCCATCCGCATCTTCGTGCGCCTGCCGGCCGAGCACTGGGCAGGCAAGCCGATCGACTATAGTTTCAAGATCGACGAAATCGGCGAAGACGTCAGCGTGACCGCTGGCGCTCGTTTCGAGGGACCGCAGAAATGACGATCGCGAACAACGAGATCCCCCGCGCGCGGGGGGGGCTGACCGGCCCAAAGGTGCTGGCTTGGTGCGTCGGCTTCTTCGTCTCCGTCGGGGCGGTGAACGTCTATATGGTGACGACCGCCCTGGAAAGTCAGCCCGGCCTGGTCGCCGACCACCCCTACGAGCGCGGCCTCGCCCACAACGACGTGCTGGCGGCGGAAGCGAAGGAGCAGGGGCTCGGCTGGAAGCTCGGTTCCAAGGCGGCGGACGGCGTTCTGACCGTCACGTTGCAGGACGCGGCCGGCCTGCCGGTCAGCGCGGAACGGATCGACGTCCGTCTGCTGCGGCCGAGCGACGCGCACCTCGACCGCCAGCTGGATCTGGTGGCGGACGGCGCCGGCCAATGGCGTGCGGCGATCGACGGCGCGGCCGCCGGCCTGTGGCATCTCGCGGTCGTCGCCGAGCGCGGCGGCCAGCGTTACGACAGCTACGAGACCCTGGTTCTGCCATGAGCATCGCCGCCGATCATTCGGGCGTCGTGCCGCGCGTCGAAACCGAAGGCGACGTCAACCGCCTGATGCTGGCGGTCGACGGCATTCATTGCGCCGCCTGCGTGCAACGGATCGAACGCGCCCTGACGGCGGAACCCGACGTGGTCGGCGCGCGGGTGAATTTCACCACCCGCCGTCTGTCCCTGGCCTGGCGCGGCGCCCCCGCCCGCGCCACCGACTTCATCGACCGGCTCGACGACATGGGCTTCACCGCCCGGCCTTTCGATGCCGGCAAGCTGGCCGCCGCCGATGCCGCCAACGACCGCCGCCTGATGCGCGCCATGGCCGTCGCCGGCTTCGCCGCCGGCAACGTCATGTGGCTGGCGATCTCGGTCTGGGCCGGGGTCTTCGCCGACATGGGGCCGGCGACCCGCGGGCTGCTCAACTGGGTGCAGGCGCTGATCGCCCTGCCGGCCGTCGTCTATGCCGGCATGCCCTTCTATAGCTCGGCCTGGCACGCGGTCCGGAGCGGCCGCGTGAACATGGACGTGCCGATCACGGTGGGCGTGTCGCTCGCCGCCGTGATGAGCCTGGTGCAGGCCATCATCGGGGCCGAGGAAGTCTATTTCGACGCCGCGATCTCGCTCGTCTTCCTGCTCTTGGTCGGGCGCTTCCTGGATCAGCGTGCCCGCGGCCGGGCCCGTGCCGCGGCGACCCATCTGCTCTCCCTCGCGGTGACCGAGGTGACACGCGTCACGGCCGATGGGCGGACCGAATTCGTGCCGATCGAGGCGGTGCGCCCGGGCGACCATCTGCTGGTCGCCGCCGGTGCCAAGCTGCCGGTCGACGGCATCGTCTATGCCGGCCGCTCGGCCCTCGACACCAGCACCCTGACCGGCGAGAGCGTGCCCGCCACCGTCGGTGTCGGCGATCAGGTCTTCGCCGGCACGATCAACACGGGCGGCGCCCTGACCATCGAAGCCAAGGCCGTCGGTCCGGACACCGTGCTGGCCGAGATCGTGCGTTGCATGGAGGCGGCGGAGCAGGGCAGGGCGCGCTATGTCGTGCTGGCCGATCGCCTGGCCAAGCTCTATGTCCCGGTCGTCCATGGCCTCGCCCTGATCACCTTCCTCGGCTGGTGGCTCTGGCCGATGCACGCCGATTGGACGGTCGCGCTGCTCAATGCCGTCGCCGTGCTGATCATCACCTGCCCCTGCGCTCTGGCGATCGCCGTGCCGGCGGTCCAGGTGACCGCCTCGGGCCGCCTGTTCAAGCGCGGCATCCTGCTGAAGAGCGCCACCGCGCTCGAGCGTCTGGCCGAAGTCGACACGATCGTCTTCGACAAGACCGGCACGCTGACCGAAGGCCGGCCGGAACTGGTCGATGCCGCCAAGGTGCCCGCCGCCGCCCTGACCCTGGCGAGCGGTCTCGCCGCCGCCAGCCGCCATCCGCTGTGCCTGGCGCTTCGCCGGGCCGCGGGCGACGTGCCGGCGCTGACCGGCGTGGTCGAACTGCCGGGCGACGGGCTCGAAGCGACGGTCGACGGACGTCTGGTCCGCCTCGGCCGGCGTGATTTCGCTGCTCCCACGGCGCCGGAGATCGACGACGGCTGCGCCGAAATGTGGCTGGCGGGCGAAGGGCAGGCGCCGGTTCGCCTGGCCTTCCGCGATGCCCCGCGCACCGATGCGGCTTCGGTCGTCGCCGCGGTGAAGCGGCGCGGCTATCGCGTCGCCCTGTTGTCCGGCGATCGGCCGGCCGCGGTCGCCGCCCTGGCCGACCAGCTCGGCATCACCGAATGGCGCGCCGCCCAGCGCCCGGCCGACAAGGTCGCCGCGATCGAGGCCCTGAAGGCCGAAGGGGCCCGCGTTCTCATGGTCGGCGACGGCATCAACGATGCGCCCTCGCTGGCCGCCGCCCATGCCTCCATGGCGCCTTCCGCCGCGGCCGACATCAGCCGCACCACGGCCGACGTGATCTTCCAGGGGGCAGGGCTCGACGCCGTGCCGGCCACGCTCGACGTGTCCCACCGTGCCCAGCGTCTGGTGGTTCAGAATCTGGTGATTTCTCTCCTCTACAATGCCACCCTGGTGCCGCTCGCCGTGATCGGCCTGGTGACGCCGCTGATCGCCGCAGTGGCGATGTCGGTCTCGTCGCTGACCGTCATTCTGAACGCCCTGCGCCTCGGCCGCGCGGGCAAGGGGACGCAGACATGGACATCCTGATCTTCCTGCTGCCCACGGCGCTCCTGATGGGCCTGGTCGGCCTCGCCGCCTTCCTCTGGGCGATGAAGACCGGCCAGTTCGACGACCTCGAAGGCGATGCCGCTCGCATCCTCTACGACGACGAGACACCGGCCCCGGTCGATGCTCCCCGGGGCAAGAAGGCCTGAAAACCGCCTTCAGGAATTCTGAAGCCGCACTTGTCTGATCGGCCCCGCCCGGCTAATCAAGCCGGGCAAGGTGGAGGTCGGCATGGTGCGGGTGAGGTCTGACGGCGGGGTTGGGGCATGAGCGGCCCGCTGGATGCCTATGCCGCCCTGGTCGCCGAAGGCACGGTCGAATCCGATCCGGCCCAGCGCCTGGCGATCGAAAAGCTCGAAATCCTGCATCAGCGCCTGGCGCTCTGGACCCCGCCGGAGGCACGCGCCGCGCGCGGCCTGTTCGGCTGGCTGACCGGGTCACGCCGCAGCCACGAGGAACCGCCCCAGGGCCTCTATCTCTATGGCGGCGTCGGGCGCGGCAAATCCATGTTGATGGACCTGTTCTTCCGCGGCGCGCCCGTCGAGAAGAAGCGCCGCGTGCATTTCCACGCCTTCATGCAGGAGGTCCATGCCGCGATCAACGCCCACCGCCGCCTCTCCGACACGGAGCGGGCCAAGCGGGGCGGCGACGACCCGATCCCCGTGGTCGCGCGCGACATAGCAGGCGAGGCGCGCCTGCTTTGCTTCGACGAATTCCAGGTCACCGACGTCGCCGACGCCATGATCCTGAGCCGGCTGTTCCATGTCATGTGGCAGGAGCAGGTGGTGGTGGTCGCGACCTCCAACCGGGCGCCGCGCGAACTCTACATGGGCGGGCTCAACCGCCAGCTCTTCATCCCCTTCATCGACGAACTGGAGGCGACGCTGGACGTCCTCCACCTCGACGGCGCCCGGGACTGGCGCTTGGCCCGGCTGGCCGGCCACCGGGTCTATTTCACCCCCCTCGGCGCGGAAGCGCGCGCAGCGCTCGACGAGGCCTTCCTGGACCTGACCCGGGGGGCGGCACCGGCGCCCTGCGCGCTCGACGTCCAGGGCCGCAGCGTGGTCATTCCCAGGGCCGCCTATGGCGTCGCCCGGGCCAGTTTCAACGACCTCTGCGCCGCCGCCCTCGGCCCGGCCGACTATCTGGCGATCTCCCGCGCCTTCCACACCCTGGTGCTGGACGACATCCCGCACCTGACGCCCGAGAAACGGAACGAGGCGAAGCGCTTCGTCACCCTGGTCGACGCGCTCTACGAAGCCAAGGCCAAGCTGGTCTGCTCGGCCGCCGCCGGGCCGGACGACCTCTACCCCGAAGGCGACGGCGCCTTCGAATTCGAACGCACGGCGAGCCGCCTCAACGAGATGCAGTCGGACGACTATCTGGCCCTCGGCCACGGCGGCTGAGGCTCACTGGGTGTCGGCCGAAGGGCCGCGCGGACAGGCACTGCCGGTGACCGAAATCGACTCGTACCGCGGTGATTTTCTCGCCCTATGAATTATGGTCGCAATATAAAACCGATGATTTCAAATCGAAAGTCACTAGAAAATAGGCGGAGAGAGCCGTTTTCGGGCCTCCTTCGACCTTCGCGAACCTTGTGATGTGCGACAAATCGCGCTAATCAACGGCCCCGACAGTGATGGTGGGGAAGCCTGGGGTATGGCGCGCAACAAGATCGCCCTGATCGGGGGCGGACAGATCGGCGGGACGCTCGCCCTTCTGGCCGGCCTCAAAGAACTGGGTGACGTCGCGATCTTCGACATCCTGGACGGCGTTCCCCAGGGCAAGGCGCTGGATATCGCGGAAGCGTCCCCGGTGCTGGGCTTCGACGCCGTCCTCGGCGGGGCCAAGAGTTATTCCGTGATCCGCGGTGCCGACGTGGTGATCGTGACCGCCGGCGTGCCGCGCAAGCCGGGCATGAGCCGGGACGATCTCCTGGCGGTCAACGCCAAGGTGATGGCGGCGGCCGGCCACGCCATCAAGCGCTATGCGCCCGATGCCTTCGTCATCGTCATCACCAATCCGCTCGATGCCATGGTCTGGGCCTTGCAGAAGGCTTCGGGCCTGCCCGCGAACAAGGTGGTGGGCATGGCGGGCGTGCTCGATTCCGCCCGTTTCCGCTATTTCTTGGCCGAGGAATTCGGCGTCTCGGTCGAAGACGTGCGCGCCTTCGTGCTCGGCGGCCATGGCGACACCATGGTGCCCCTGATCCGCTATTCCTCGGTCGGTGGCATTCCCCTGACCGATCTCGTGAAGCTCGGCTGGACCACGCGGGCCCGGCTCGAGCAGATCGTCGAGCGGGTGCGCAACGGCGGCGCCGAGATCGTCGACCTGCTGAAGACCGGCTCTGCCTTCTACGCCCCCGCCGCGGCGGCGATCGAGATGGCCGACGCCTACCTCAAGGACAAGAAGCGAATCCTGCCCTGTGCGGCCCATCTCACGGGCCAATACGGGGTGAAAGACCTCTATGTCGGCGTGCCGGTGGTGATCGGTGCGAACGGCGTCGAGAAGGTGATCGAAATCGCCCTGAACGCGACCGAGAAGACGGCTTTCGAAAAGTCCGTCGAGGCGGTGCGTATCCTCGTCCAGGCGACCGCCAAGCTGGAGCCCGCCCTGGGCGCGCCGGCAGTGCGGGCGCCCGCGGCGAAGAAGGCGAAAACGGTCGCCAAGAAGCCCAAGTAAGGTTGTCAGGCCATGGCGGTTGCGCGACATCATCCCGGTGCTATAACAGCGGCGCCGCGCATCCATCACCGCTTGACAGCGGCCCTCCCCGGAAGCCAACCCAGGATGCCCCATGAACATCCATGAATATCAGGCCAAGGCTCTGCTGGCCAAATACGGTGTCGCCGTCCCCAAGGGCGGCGTCGCCTATACGCCCGACGAAGCCGAAAAGGTCGCTCGTGAACTGCCCGGCCCCGTCTGGGTCGTGAAGGCGCAGATCCATGCCGGCGGTCGCGGCAAGGCCGGCGGCGTCAAGGTCGTGAAGTCGATCGAAGACGTCAAGGCGGCCACCGCCAAGATGCTGGGCATGACCCTGGTGACGCACCAGACCGGCCCGCAGGGCAAGGAAGTGAAGCGCGTCTACATCGAAGACGGCTCCAAGATCGCCCGCGAGCTCTATCTGGCCGCCCTGCTCGACCGCAAGTCGGGCCGCATCGCCTTCATCGCCTCGACCGAAGGCGGCATGGACATCGAAGCGGTCGCCCACGAAACCCCGGAAAAGATCCTGGGCCTGCCGGTCGATCCCGCCTGCGGCATCCAGGCCTTCCACGGCCGCCGCATCGCCTATGCCCTGAAGCTTCAGGACAAGCAGGTCGGCGCCTGCGTGAAGCTGGTGCAGGCGATCTACAAGGCGATGATCGAGACCGACGCCTCGCTGCTCGAGATCAACCCCCTGGTGGTGACCGAGGCCGGCGACCTGATCGCCCTCGACGCCAAGGTGAACTTCGACGACAACGCCCTGTTCCGTCACAAGGACATCCAGGAACTGCGCGATCCGGACGAAGAAGATCCGATGGAACGCGAAGCGGCCAAGCACGAGCTGTCCTATGTGAAGCTCGACGGCAACATCGGCTGCATGGTGAACGGCGCCGGCCTCGCCATGGCGACCATGGACATCATCAAGCTCTACGGCGGCGAGCCGGCGAACTTCCTCGACGTGGGCGGCGGTGCGACGCGCGAGCGCGTCACCGAAGCCTTCAAGATCATCCTCTCGGATCCGAACGTCGAAGGCATCCTGGTCAACATCTTCGGCGGCATCATGCGCTGCGACGTGATCGCCGAAGGCGTGATCGCGGCGGCCCGCGAAGTGTCGCTCTCGGTGCCGCTGGTCGTCCGCCTGGCCGGCACCAACGTCGAACTCGGCAAGAAGCTGCTGGCCGAGTCCGGTCTCCCCATCACCTCTGGCGACGATCTGGCCGATGCGGCCGCGAAGGTCGTCAAGGCCGTGAAGGAAGCTGCCTGATGTCCGTCCTCGTCAACAAAGACACCAAGGTCATCTGCCAGGGCTTCACCGGCGCGCAGGGTACCTTCCACTCCGAACAGGCGATCGCCTACGGCACCAAGATGGTCGGCGGCGTCACCCCGGGCAAGGGCGGCACCACCCACCTCGGCCTGCCGGTGTTCGACACCGTGGCCCAGGCGGTCGAAGGCACCGGCGCCAATGCTTCGGTGATCTACGTCCCGCCGCCGTTCGCGGCCGACGCGATCCTCGAGGCGATCGACGCCGAAGTGCCGCTGATCGTCACCATCACCGAAGGCATTCCGGTGCTCGACATGGTGAAGGTGAAGCGTGCCCTGACCGGTTCCAAGAGCCGGCTGATCGGGCCGAACTGCCCGGGCGTCATCACCCCTGGCGAATGCAAGATCGGCATCATGCCGGGTCACATCCACCAGCGCGGCAAGGTCGGCATCGTGTCCCGTTCGGGCACCCTGACCTATGAGGCGGTGGCGCAGACCACGGCGGCCGGCCTCGGCCAGTCGACCTGCATCGGCATCGGCGGCGACCCCGTCAACGGCACCAACTTCGTCGACAGCCTGGAACTCTTCCTGGCCGACCCGGAGACCGAGTCGATCATCATGATCGGCGAGATCGGCGGCGACGCCGAGGTGATGGGCGCCGAGTTCCTGAAGGCCAACAAGGTGAAGAAGCCCACGGTGGGCTTCATCGCCGGCCGTACCGCCCCTCCGGGCCGTCGCATGGGCCATGCCGGTGCGGTCATCTCGGGCGGCAACGATACGGCGGACTTCAAGGTGGAAGCGCTGAAGTCGGCCGGCATCCGCGTCGCGGATTCGCCCGCCGCCCTGGGCACCACCCTGGTCGACCTGCTGCGCGGTTGAGCCTGTGGCCGGCAGCAATGCCGGCCCTGCATGTCTCGGCGGGCGGCGCCTTGTTGCGTGCCGCCCTCCGGCGTCTAGAGTATTCACCGCCATTGGTCTAAGAGGGCCGAAGGCGGGTTGATTCAGCCGGCGGAACGGCCAATTTTAGGGCGCGCGACTCGTCGGGGGGATCCCCCACGATCCAGGGCCGCGTCACCCCGGCCGCCAGGCCGTGCGGGTCAAGGATTCAGTACCCGGTGCGTTAAAGGGAGACCACCGGCGGTTCAGTCAACGGCTTCGCGGCCAAGCAGAGAGAGCGGCCCAACAGGCCGCACTTGACGGACATGACGACCCAACTCGACGAACTTTCGTTCCTCAACGGCGCCAATGGTGCCTTCATCGAGGATCTTCTCGCCCGCTTCCAGAAGGATCCCAATTCGGTCGATCCCTCGTGGGCGCAATATTTCTCGGCCCTCGGCGAAAAGCTGAACGGGCCGACCCAGCCGAGCTGGAAGCGTGCCGACTGGCCGCTGGTGCCCAAGGGCCTCGACGACGACGAGAAGCCGGCGGCGCCCAAGGCCAAGAGCGAGGCCAAGCCGAAGGCGGAAGCCGCCCCGGCGCCCGCCCCGGCGGACATCCGCGCCGCGACGCTCGATTCCGTCCGCGCGATCATGCTGATCCGCGCCTATCGCATCCGCGGCCACCTGAAGGCCAATCTCGATCCCCTCGGCCTCGAGCCGCCGAAGCCCCATCCGGAGCTGGATCCCGAGACCTACGGCTTCACCGAAGCCGACATGGACCGGCCGATCTTCCTCGATTACGTGCTGGGCCTCGAAACCGCGACCATGCGCGAGATCCTGGCGATCCTGCGCCGGACCTATTGCTCGACGATCGGCGTTGAATTCATGCATATCTCCGATCCGGCCGAAAAGGCCTGGATCCAGGAGCGCATCGAAGGCCGCGAGAAGGAGATCAGCTTCACCCTCGAGGGCAAGAAGGCGATCCTGAACAAGCTCGTGGAAGCCGAAGGTTTCGAGCATTTCCTGAACAAGCGCTTCACCGGCACCAAGCGCTTCGGCCTCGACGGTGGCGAAGCGCTGATCCCGGCGATGGAAGGCATCATCAAGCGCGCCGGTAACCTCGGCTGCAACGAGATCGTGCTCGGCATGGCCCACCGCGGCCGCCTGAACGTGCTCGCCAACGTGATGAGCAAGCCCTATATCGCGATCTTCTCGGAATTCCAGGGTGGCTCGGCCAATCCCGACGATGTCCAGGGTTCGGGTGACGTGAAGTATCACCTCGGTACCTCGTCCGACCGCGAATTCGACGGCAACAAGGTCCACCTGTCGCTGGCGGCCAACCCCTCCCACCTTGAGATCGTCGATCCCGTGGTGATCGGCAAGGCGCGCGCCAAGCAGTGGCAGAAGGGCGATACCGACCGCATCCAGGTGATGCCGATCCTGCTCCATGGCGACGCCGCCTTCGCGGGCCAGGGCGTGGTCGCGGAATGCTTCGGCCTCTCGGGCCTCCGCGGCTATCGCACCGGCGGCACGATCCACATCATCGTGAACAACCAGATCGGTTTCACCACCGCCCCGCACTTCTCGCGTTCCTCGCCCTATCCGTCGGACATGGCGAAGATGGTGGCGGCGCCGATCTTCCACGTGAACGGTGACGATCCGGAAGCCGTCTGCCACGTCGCCAAGGTGGCGACGGAATATCGCCAGAAGTTCCACAAGGACGTGGTGATCGACCTCTTCTGCTATCGCCGCTTCGGTCACAACGAGACCGACGAGCCGATGTTCACCCAGCCGCTGATGTATTCGAAGATCGGCAGCCATCCGACCGTGCGCGAGATCTACGCCAAGCGCCTGGTCGAGGAGGGGGTCGTGACCGCGGCCGAGGCCGAGGCGATGAACTCCAGCTTCTACGCCAAGCTGGACGGCGATCTCGAAGCCTCCAAGCAGTACAAGCCGAACAAGGCCGACTGGCTGGAAGGCCGCTGGGCCGGGCTCCAGGTCGCGCGCGGCGACGTCCGCCGTGGCGAGACCGACGAGTCGATGAAGACCCTGAAGGAAATCGGCGAGGTCCTGACCACGATCCCCGAAGGCTTCACGCCGCACCGGACGCTGCGCCGCGTGCTCGACGCCAAGAAGAAGATGTTCGAGACGGGCGAGGGCTTCGACTGGGCGACGGCCGAAGCGCTGGCCTTCGGCACCCTGCTGCAGGAAGGCATCCACGTCCGCCTGTCCGGCCAGGACTCGGGCCGCGGCACCTTCTCGCAGCGCCACGCCGTCTGGGTCGACCAGGCCGGCGAAGACCGCTACATGCCGCTGCAGAATCTGGGGCCGGAGGCGTCGAGTTTCGAGGTCCACGATTCGATGCTGTCGGAAGCCGCCGTGCTCGGCTTCGAATACGGCTACTCGATGGCCGAACCCAACGCCCTCGTGCTGTGGGAAGCGCAGTTCGGCGACTTCGCCAACGGCGCCCAGGTGGTGTTCGACCAGTTCATCGCCTCGGGCGAGTCGAAGTGGCTGCGCATGTCGGGCCTGGTCTGCCTGCTGCCGCACGGCTTCGAAGGCCAGGGGCCGGAACATTCCTCGGCCCGGCTGGAGCGCTACCTCCAGCTCTGCGCCGAAGACAACATGCAGGTCGCCAACTGCACCACGCCGGCCAATTATTTCCACATCCTGCGCCGGCAGATCCACCGCAAGTTCCGCAAGCCGCTGATCATGATGACGCCGAAGTCGCTGCTGCGGCATCCCAAGGCGGTCTCCAGCCTGGCGGAAATGGGCCCCGGCACTTCGTTCCACCGCGTGCTCGAGGACGATTTCGACCCCAAGGCCGAATTCCCCAAGATCACCGGCGACTTCCGCCTGGCCAAGGATTCCGCGATCGAGCGCGTCGTCATGTGCACCGGCAAGGTCTATTACGACCTGCTGGCCGAGCGTGAGAAGCGCAAGCTCGAGAATGTCTATATCGCCCGCGTCGAGCAGCTCTATCCCTTCCCGGCCAAGACCCTGGTCAACCTGCTGCAGCGCTTCCCCAAGGCGGATGTGGTGTGGTGCCAGGAAGAGCCGAAGAACATGGGCGCCTGGTTCTTCGTCGAGCCCTGGATCGAATGGGTGATCAACAAGGCGCGCGGCACCAAGGGCATCCGCCCGGCCTATGCCGGCCGTTCGGCCGCGGCTTCGCCCGCGACCGGCCTGCTGCGCAAGCATGTCGAAGAACAGAACAAGCTGGTCGGCGACGCGCTGACTGTCTGAGAACCAACTGATCTGGAACGCCGAAGAGGCTGAAGAATGACGATCGAACTCAAGGTCCCGACGCTCGGTGAATCCGTCACCGAGGCGACCATCGGCAAGTGGTTCCGCAACGTCGGCGAAGCCGTCAAGAAGGACGAGGCGCTGGTCGAACTCGAGACCGACAAGGTCGCGGTCGAGGTCAACGCGCCGGAATCGGGCGTGCTGACGCGGATCGATGCCAAGCCGGGCGACACCGTCACGATCGGCCAGATCCTCGGCGCGATCGAGGAAGGCGCCACCGCCACCGCCAAGCCGGCGGCCCCGGCGGCGGCTCCCGCCCCGGCGCCCGCACCGGCTCCGGCCCCCGTCGCGGCGCCTGCGCCGGCCCCCGTCGCCGCCCCCGTGGTGGCCGGCGGTGCCGAGCCGGGTCCGGCGGCGCGCAAGCTGATCGCCGAATCCGGCCTTCCGGCCGCCGCCATCCCGGCGACCGGCCCGGGCGGCCGCATCACCAAGGGCGACGTGCTGGCCGCGATCGCCAATCCGCCCGCCGCCGCCCCGGCACCCAAGGCGCTGCCGCCCCGGCCCGAGGATCCGCGCGAAGAGCGCGTGAAGATGACCCGGCTGCGCAAGCGCATCGCCGAACGCCTGAAGGACGCGCAGAACACCGCGGCCATGCTGACCACCTTCAACGAGGTGGACATGACGGCCCTGATGGAAGCGCGCGCCCAGTACAAGGACCTCTTCGAGAAGAAGCACGGCGTGAAGATGGGCTTCATGTCCTTCTTCGTGAAGGCGGCGGTGCAGGCGCTGAAGGAAGTCCCGGCGGTCAACGCCGAGATCTACGGCGACGAGATCGTCTACAAGAACTATTACGACATCTCGGTCGCGGTCTCCTCGCCGAGCGGCCTCGTCGTTCCGGTCGTGCGTGACGCCGACAAGCTCGGCTTCCACGAGATCGAGAAGGAAATCGCCCGCCTCGGCACCAAGGCCCGCGACGGCAAGCTCGCCATCGAGGACATGCAGGGCGGCACCTTCACCATTTCGAACGGCGGCGTCTTCGGCTCGCTGATGTCGACCCCGATCATCAACCCGCCGCAGTCCGCGATCCTGGGCATGCACAAGATCCAGGACCGCCCGATGGTAGTGAACAAGCAGATCGTCGCGCGTCCCATGATGTATCTGGCGGTGTCCTACGATCACCGCCTGGTCGACGGGCGCGAGGCGGTGACCTTCCTCGTCCGCATCAAGGAGGCGATCGAGGATCCGTCGCGCCTGCTGTTCGGCGTCTGATCGCTCAGTAACCCTGGCCGTTCCTCGACAGGCTCGGAACGGTAAAGGTTTCAATCCGCCCCCACCCCGAGCTTGTCGAAGGGTGGGGGTTTGCATTCGAGGCAGGACCCATGACCATCGAACTGAAAGTGCCGGCGCTCGGCGAATCCATTACCGAAGCCACCGTCGGCGCCTGGAGCAAGCGCGTCGGCGAGTCGGTTAAGAAGGACGAGGTCCTGGTCTCGCTCGAAACCGACAAGGTCGCGGTCGAGGTTTCGGCGCCGTCGGCCGGCGTGCTCGCGACGATCGCGGTGAAGCAGGGCGACACGGTGACCATCGGCCAGGTGCTCGGCACCATCGACGAGACCGGCAAGGCCGCCGGTGCCGCCGCTGCGGCGAAGCCGGTCGAGCCCGCGCCCAACGTCGTCGTCTCGGCCCCGGCGCCGAAGCCGGCGCCCGCCCCGGTGCCGGCGGCTCCCGCCGTCGCCGCCAATATCGCCCCCGTCTCGGGTGAGGATGCCTTCGATCTCGTCATCATCGGCGGCGGCCCGGCCGGTTACACGGCGGCGATCCGCGCGGGCCAGCTCGGCTTCAAGACCGCGATCGTCGAGAAGCGCGGCACGTTGGGCGGCACCTGCCTCAACGTCGGCTGCATCCCCTCGAAGGCGCTGCTGCATGCGACCGAACTCTATGACGAGGCCCAGCACGGCTTCGCCAAGTTCGGCATCAAGGCGGACGGCGTCTCGGTCGACCTCGACGCCATGATGGCCCATAAGGCAAAGGTGGTCGGCGAGCTGACCAAGGGCATCGAGTTCCTGATGCGGAAGAACAAGGTGACCTATCTGGTCGGCACCGCCCGCTTCGCCGGACCGGACACGATCGAGGTCGAAGCGAACGACGGCGCCAAGCGCATGATCAAGGCGGCGCGCAGCCTGATCGCCACCGGCTCCGACGTCTCGACCCTGCCCGGCATCACCATCGACGAGAAGACCGTGGTCTCCTCGACCGGCGCCCTGTCGCTGGCCAAGGTGCCGAAGAAGCTGATCGTGATCGGCGGCGGCGTCATCGGCCTCGAGCTCGGCTCGGTCTGGCGCCGCCTCGGCGCCGAAGTGACGGTGGTCGAATTCCTCGACCGCATCACGCCCAATCTGGACGGCGAAATTTCCAAGAATTTCCAGCGCATCCTGGGCAAGCAGGGCTTCGAGTTCATACTCTCGCACAAGGTGACGGGCGTGAAGCCGGGCAAGAAGGGCGCCACCGTCACGGTGGAGCCGGTCGCCGGCGGCGACGCCAAGACGCTGGAAGCCGATGTCGTCCTGGTCGCGGTCGGCCGCCGGCCCTATACCGACGGCCTGAACCTGACCGCGGCCGGGGTCGAAGTCGGCCCGCGCGGCTTCATTCCGGTCAATGACCACTACGCCACCAACGTGCCCCACATCTATGCCGTGGGTGACGTCATCGGTGGCCTGATGCTCGCCCACAAGGCGGAGGAAGAGGGCGTCGCGGCGGTCGAGATCATGGCCGGCCAGCACGGCCATGTGAATTACGATGCCATCCCGGGCGTCGTCTACACCATGCCGGAAGTGGCCAATGTCGGCTTCTCGGAAGAGGACCTGAAGAAGGCCGGCGTCGCCTACAAGATCGGCAAGTTCCCCTTCACCGCCAATGCCCGCGCCAAGGCCAACGCCCAGACCGAAGGCTTCGTGAAGATCATCGCCGATGCCGCCACGGACCGCATCCTGGGCGCCCATATCATCGGCGCCGATGCCGGCAACATGATCGCCGAAGTGGTCACCGCGATCGAATTCGGCGGTGCCGCCGAGGACCTGGGCCGGACCAGCCACGCCCATCCGACCGAGATGGAAGCGATCCGCGAAGCCGCCCTCGGCGTCGACGGCCGCATCCGTCAGATGTGATCATGAGCGACCGGCAGTCCGACCAAGGAGGGCAGGGCGCCGGTCGCCCGAACGGCGCCGGGCAGAACGGCGGGGCGGAGATCATCCCGTTCCGCCGCCCGGCCCGGCCGCCCGCGCCGAAGCCGCCCGGCCGCGGCCCGGTGATCGGCCCGCGCAGCAAGCTCCAGCGCAAGCTCCGCCTCGCCGAAGCCTTTGCCTTCGGCCTGTTCTTCTCCCTCGTCACCTTCCTGCTCGAGCCGCCGCTGGCGGCCTTGCCCTTCGCCGGCCTCGGCTTCGCGCTGGCGGCCAGCCTCTGGTTCGCCATCTCCCCCCGGCGCGGCAGCATCGACAATGGCACGGTGATCGTCGCGGCCCTGGCCGCCGCCCTCACCGGCTGGCTCGGCTATGCCGCGATCAAGAGCGTGGTGGCCGGCGGCGGTCTGCTCACGGTCTTTTCCACTTTCGTGAGCGGCCTCTCCTATGCCGTGGTGGTGGCCTGGCCGGTGGGGATCGCGGCGGGATTGATCGTGCGCCGCCTTTCCGCGCAGTGGCGGCCGCAAGGGCGCGGATGATGGCGGTCTTGATCCGGGTCCTGGCCGCGGCGGTCTTCGGGTTGCTCGGCGGCGGGCTCTGCCTCCTGGCGCTCCAGGTCTTTCCGGGTTTCGCCCTCGCGCTCCAGGATGTCGAGCTGCCGACGGTGACCGCCTGCGTCGCGGGCGGCGTGATCGGCTGGTTCCTGGTCGCCGGGCCGACCGGCGTGCCGACGCCGCTCCGGGGGGCCGCCGCCGGTGCCGTCGCCGCGGTGATCGCCGATCCGCTGGCCGTCGCCTTCGTCAGCCTGGCCGCGGACAAGACCCAGACCGAACCCCTGAGTGCCGCCGGCTTCCTCGTCCTCTCCGCCGTCGGCTTGGTCGAGACCGGGCCGGTCTCGCTGCCGGTCGCGGTGCTGACCGGCGCCTTCTACGCCCTGCTGCTCGGCCTTCTGTTGCGCGACCGGCTGAGGGGCCGCTGATCGGGCACAGTGAAGCCGGCCACAGCCGGCCCCTTCGCCGTGTTCGCCCTGGTGCTGACCCAATGCCGGTGGCGGTCGGCGCCGCCCTCCTCTATGCACTGGCGAGCTGTCTTCGGCGGTGAAGCACATCATTGTCCGGGCCTCGGCCGCGGTGCCAGACTGTGGCCCATGACCAGACACGCTCATCTCCTCGAAGCTCTGGGGTTTGCCGTCCTGGGCCTGCTGCTGATCGGCATCGCCACCTTGCCCTCGGTGCTGGCGCGGCCCTGCTCCATGCCCTCGCCACGAGACTACCCTGAAGCGATGACGCGCCTCGGCTTCGCCCTGGAAACGGTCGGCTTCGCCATGCTGGCAGCAGCGGTCGCCGCCCCCATCGGCCTGAGCGGCGATCCCTGGATACCGGGCTGGCTCGCCCTGGTCGCCGCCCTCGGTGCAGCGCCGGCCTGGGCCTTGATGATCCCACGGCTGGGCGCGGTCCGCCCGCAGCGGGCGGCACTGGCCGGGGCTGCCGCGGTCGCCGCTGCCGATGTCCTGGGCCTGCTGCTGCTCGCCCTCGCCACGAGACCCGAGGAGCCCGGCGCGTCGTTTTGGGAGGGTGCGGCCGATTTTGCCTCATTCCCCCTGCTGATCGCCTGCCTGGCTGTCCTGCCGTTGGGCGCCGGGGCGGCGCTGCTCTACGCCGCCGTGACGAGGTTGTGGCGCCGATAGGCGGATGAACATGACGCGCCTCGATGCCGCTCGTCCACCCTTTAAGCAAGAAATCATCGTGGAAAAAATTGTAACTGCTCTGTCCGCAATATCTTTAGAAATATATTATGAATTCCGACAAATCACGCCCTGTGGGGCGCCGCCCTATTGGATTTCCGTCTCTCCTAAGATATTCGAGTTCGAAAATTTTTCCTTCTTTTACATGAAGGAGAATTTCTATGATGAATCCGTCTATGTCGCTGGCTTGTGCCTCGACGGCCACATTTTGGATATAGGGCAATTCTGCGGATTCTGCCGTTGGTCGGAGATGAAAACGCAAAATCGTTTCGTCGTCATTTATTGCTTCGACGCGGCAACCTGACATTTGATCGAGAAATCGGTCGGCGCCGGAAACATTCCGTGCCAATAAAACTTCCATCAAATCGATTTCATCTGCCGTCAGGGGGCGATCCATTTCTTGCCCTTTTTCAAATCGAGAGAACGATCCTCGGCCCGTTTCCCCTCGGGTCGCTCCGCGGCGCCGTCAATCCCCGCCGCGTGCCCGCGGGTGGGCGTCGGCATAGGCTGCGAGCAGGCGGGCGGTGTCGACTTCGGTATAGCGCTGGGTGGTCGACAGGCTGGCGTGGCCGAGCAGTTCCTGGATGGTGCGGAGGTCGCCGCCGGCGCCGAGCAGGTGGGTGGCGAAGGAATGGCGGAGCGCATGGGGGGTGGCGTCCGCCGGCAGGTTCAGGGCGCCGCGCAAGGCTTCCATGGAACGCTGGACGATGCGGGGCGAGAGCGGCCCGCCCTTGGCGCCGACGAAGAGCGGATCGTCCTTGGCCAGGCGATAGGGGCATTGGCGGAGATAGGCCTCGACCGCATCGGCGACCGCGGGCAGCACGGGGACGAGACGTTCCTTGTTGCCCTTGCCGGTGATGCGCAGCGTCTGGCCGAGCGGCGCGGCACCGCGGCGGAGCGAGAGCGCTTCCGAAATGCGGAGGCCACAGCCGTAGAGCAGGGCGAGCACCGCCTCGTCCCGCGCCGCGATCCAGGGCTCGGCGGCCAGCGCCCCGGCATCTTCGACCGCGGCCAGGGCGGCGTCGCGGGAGAGCGGGCGCGGCACGCCGTGCGGCAGTTTGGGCGCCTTGGTCGCCAGGGCGGCGGCATTGTGGCCGAGGCCCCGGCGGTCGAGGAAGCGGAAGAAACTGCGCAGGCCGGAAAGGCCCCGGGCACTGGTGGCGGCGGCGATACCCTCGCCCCGGCGCCGGGCCTGGAAGGCGCGGAAATCGCGCGGGCCGAGGGCGGCCAGGGCGGCGAGATCGGGCGGGGTGCCCAGATGCTCGGCCAGGAAGTTCAGGAATTGGCGAAGGTCGCGGCCGTAACTGTCGACCGTATGGGCGGAGGCGCGGCGCTCGCTGCCCAGGTGGCGCACCCAGGCGGCGAAAGCCGCCTGGACGTCGGGCGCCGCGGGCAGGGCGGCGCCCTCCATCCTATTGGTTCCGGCGCAGCCAGAGCTGCAGCAGCCGCTCGACCGAGAGGCCGAGGAAGCCGAGCAGTTCCGAACCCTGGCCGGCCTCGTATTTGGTCGCCTCGCGGCTGCCCAGCGCGAGCAGGCCGAGGGGGGCTGCGTCGCCGAGATCGAGGCGAGCCAGCGCATGGCTCTCGATCAGGCCGGCGGCGGGGCCGAAGACGGTGCCGTCGTCCGGCCGCTCGCCCGCCAGGCGCACGGTCTTGCCGGGGCCGAGCAGGGCGTCGATCGTGCCTTCGGGCAGGACGTGGAGGTTCTGCACGCTGGGCCGGCCGTCGCCTTCGCTGCCCTCGACGCAGAGAGTGACGACGTCGATGCCGAGGGCCGGCGCCAGCTCCTGGGTGATGACATGCACCAGATGTTCGAGGTTCTCCGCCTCCATCAGCATCAGCACCGCCTCGTGGACCAGGGCCTGGGCCGAGACATTGGCCCGGGCGGCGGTCAGCACTTCGGCCTGGAACTGGCGCAGGCGCTCGTTCTCGCTGCGCAGGCGCTGGACCTGCATGCGCTGGAAATCGATCACCCGCTCGCCGTCCGTCCCGTTCTGCCCCGGCAGGGTCTGGCGGGTCAGCACGTCGACATGCTTGGCCAGGAAGGCCGGATGGGCGTCGAGATAGTCGCACACCTCGGTCGCCGTGGTGCGATGCTTCGGCGTCGGTTTCTCCGGCGCCGGAAGTTCCGCCTTGGCGTCCGGCTGTTCGGGAGCCATGGCAGTTACAACACGCTCTGGCCGGTCTTGGCCCAGTCGGCCAGGAAGGCTTCGAGGCCGCGGTCGGTCAGCGGATGGCTGGCCAGCGCGCGCAGCACGGAAGGCGGCAGGGTGGCGACGTCGGCGCCCATCTTGGCGGCGTCGATGACATGGCGCGGATGGCGCACGGAAGCGACCAGGATCTCGGTCTTCAGGGCGTCGTAATTGTCGTAGATCTGGCGGATCTCGGAGATGAGCTCCATGCCGTCGGTCGCGATGTCGTCGAGCCTTCCGACGAAGGGCGAGATGAAGGTGGCGCCCGCCTTGGCCGCCAGCAGGGCCTGGGCCGGCGAGAAGCAGAGGGTGACATTGACCATGATGCCGTCGTCCGACAGCGCCTTGCAGGCCTTGAGGCCGGGCCAGGTCAGCGGCACCTTCACCGCGACATTGTCGGCGATCTTGGCGAGCTTGCGGCCTTCGACCAGCATGGTTTCGAAGTCGGTCGCGGTCACTTCGGCCGACACGGGGCCGGCGACCACTTCGCAGATTTCGGCGATCACGTCGAGGAAGTTGCGCCCGGATTTGGCGATCAGGCTGGGGTTGGTGGTCACGCCGTCGACCATGCCGGTGGCTGCCAGATCCTTGATGTCGCGCAGTTCGGCGGTGTCGATAAAGAATTTCATGAAGTCGGTTTCCGCTGGATGTTGCGATGATGCAAAAGGTGCACAGCGGGCGAATCGACAGACCGTCGACGCCCCAGCCCCGTTCCTGCCATCATAGACCATGAGCCCGCCAGCGCGCATTCCCGTTCTCGTCCCCGCCCCCTTCGCCGGCCCGCTCGACTATGCGCCGCCGGCCGGTGGCGGGGTGCCGGCGCCGGGCAGTTTCGTCGACGTCCCGCTGGGGCCGCGGCGGGTCACCGGCGTGGTCTGGGACGGGGCGGGGGAGGGGGTTCTGCCGGCCGCCCGGCTCCGCCCCGTCGCCTCGGTGCTGGAAGTCGCGCCGATGCGGGCGGCGGCGCGCCGCTTCCTCGACTGGATGGCGCATTACACCATGGCGCCGCCCGGCCTGGTGCTGAAGCTCTTCACCAATGCCGCCAATGCGGAAGCGCCGGCCCCCGCCGTCGGCTATGCACCGACCGGGCAGGAGGCCGGGCGGATGACGCCGGCGCGCCGCCGCGTGCTCGATTTCCTGGCGGCCGAAGGTCCGGCCCCGGCGGCCGAGATCCTGCGCGCGGCCGAAGCCAGTTCCGGCGTGCTGCGCGGCCTGGTCGACTCGGGCGTGCTGAAGCCGGTCGAACTGGAAGCGGGGCGTGTCGCCTTGCCCGATCCCGATTTCGCCGTGCCCGCCCTCTCGGCCGACCAGGCTGCGGCGGCGGGTGCCCTGGTCGAAGCGGTCCAGGCAGCGCGCTATCAGGCCGTCCTGCTCGACGGCGTCACCGGCTCGGGCAAGACCGAAGTCTATATGGAGGCGATCGCGGCCGCCTTGCGCAGCGGCGGCCAGGCCCTGGTGCTGCTCCCTGAAATCGCCCTGACTGCGGGCTTGATCGAGCGTTTCGCCGGGCGTTTCGGCGTCGCCCCCGCGGTCTGGCATTCCGACCTCGGCCCGGGCGCCCGGAAACGGGTCTGGCGCGCGGTCGCGGCCGGTGAGCAGCGCCTGGTGGTGGGGGCGCGCTCGGCGCTGTTCCTGCCCTTCGCGGCGCTCCGCCTGATCGTGGTCGACGAGGAGCACGACCAGGGCTTCAAGCAGGACGACGGTGTCGCCTATCACGGCCGCGACATGGCGGTGGTGCGCGCCACCCTGGAGCCCTGTCCGATCGTGCTGGCCTCCGCCACGCCGAGCCTGGAGACGCTCGCCAATGTCGAGGCCGGGCGTTACGGCCACCTCCGCCTGGCCGAGCGCCACGGCGGCGCCCTGATGCCGCGGATCGAGTGTATCGACTTGCGCGAGGCGCCGCCGGAGCGCGGCCGCTTCCTCTCGCCCGTGCTGACCCGCGCCATGGCGGAGACCATCGTGCGGGGCGAGCAGTGCCTGCTGTTCCTCAATCGCCGCGGCTATGCCCCGCTGACCCTGTGCCGGCACTGCGGCCACCGCATCGAATGTCCCAATTGCTCGACCTGGCTGGTCGAGCACAAGAGCCAGCGGCGCCTGATGTGCCACCATTGCGGCCATGTCGAGCCGACGCCGAGCCATTGTCCCGAATGCGGCGAAGCCGACAGCCTGGTCCCCTGCGGCCCGGGGGTCGAGCGGATCGACGAGGAAGTGGCCGATATCATGCCCCAGGCCCGGCGCCTGACCCTGGCGTCGGACACGCTGGGCAGCCCCGCCGCCCTGGCCGAAGCCTTCGACGCCATCGCGGCGCGGGAGGTCGACGTGGTGATCGGCACCCAGATCGTCGCCAAGGGACATCATTTTCCCTATCTCACCCTGGTCGGCGTGGTCGATGCCGACCTCGGCCTCGAAGGCGGCGACCTCCGGGCGGGCGAGCGGATCTTCCAGCTCACCACCCAGGTGGTCGGCCGCGCCGGGCGGGCGGAACGGCCGGGCCTCGCCTATCTGCAGACCTACGATCCGCAGGCGGGCGTGATCCGGGCGATCGTGAAGAGCGACCGCGACGGTTTCGTCGCCGCCGAACAGGCGTCGCGGAAACGCCACGCCATGCCGCCTTACGGCCGCCTGGTGGCGCTGATCCTCTCCGGTCCCGACCAGGCGGAGGTGATGGCGATCGGCCGCCACCTGGCCCGCACCGCGCCCCAGGGGATCGAGGGTTTCGACGTCCTCGGCCCGGCGCCCGCGCCCTTGAGCCTGCTCCGCAACCGCTACCGCGTGCGCCTGCTCGTCCGCGCGCCGCGCAAGCTCAACGTCCAGGCCGTGCTGCGCCCCTGGCTCGACGCCCAGGCGATCCCGGCCCGGGTGCGGCTCCAGGTCGATGTCGATCCCTATAATTTCCTGTGATCGCCTCTGAGAGGAGAGACGCTTGTCCCAGCAGATACCGACGATTCGCGAAGCCGCTGCCGGCGACGAAGCCGCCTGGCGCCGACTTTGGAGCGATTATTGCGCCTTCTACAAGGCGAGCGTGGCGGAAGCGGTGACCGCGACCACCTGGGCCCGGATCGTCGATCCAATGGCGCCCGTGCTCGCCCGCCTGGCCGAGGTCGAGGGCCGGGTGGTGGCATTCGCCGTCTGCGTCGTCCATGCCCGCACCTGGTCGATCGAGCCGATCCTCTATCTCGAAGATCTCTTCGTCGATCCCGCTGTCCGCGGCCGGAACGTCGGCCATGCCCTGATCGAAGATCTCCTGGCGCTCTGCAAGGCGCGCGGCTTCGGCCAGCTCTATTGGCATACGGAGGGTGACAACACCCGGGCGCGCCGCCTCTACGACCGATTCCGGCCGGCGGACGGTTATGTCCGCTATCGGCTGGACGCCTGACGTCCCGCTTCTGTGGGGGCTGGATCGAAAAAACCAGGCTCGCCGCTTTCCTCGTCGATTTTTACCACAACCTCGTCATGCCCGGGACGAGCCCACGGCTGTCCGGTCGAGCTGAAAATCACTGTGGCAGGCCAGGAAGCGGGCGGGATTTGCCCCCGCGCATCGACCGGGAAACAACCCTCTATCGTCATGGCCGTGCTTGACACGGCCGTCCACGAGAACACCGAGCCGGGCGGAGAGGCGTGGATCGCCGGGTCGAGCCCGGCGATGACGATCAAAGGTTGTCGTTAGCAGTAATGTCGCTATCCGATTTCCTAAACCGGACAGCCTTGGATCGAGCCCGGCCATGACGGTCGAGAGGGGGGAGAGAACACCCGACTCCGCCGACCGGATGGCCAGAGCCGCAGGCCGGGCGTTCGGAGAGCGTCTAGGCCGCTTCCCCCTGCCGGTCCCTGAAGCCCTGGAGAAAGGCGTCGCGCTGCCAGCGATTCTCGAACAGGCGGGCGGCATAGGGCTCGGCCCCGCCGGTGGTCTGGACGAAGGCCGCCATGGTCCGCTCGTGGAGGGCGGCGGCGCCGTAGCCCGCCAGATAGGCGCCCAGAATTTCGCCTGAGATGGCGTCACTCATCGCTTCCAGCTTGAAATCCATCGCGACCTCCCGTGGAATGCCTGCCGGCGTTATCGCCCCAGGTGTCTTTGCGCGCATCGCTCAAATGGCGGTCCCCGGTCTCCGCAGGCCGGCTAGACCATGGTCGAAAGAGCGGCCATTTTTCCGCCGCATTTCGCACCTTAGACCAATTTGACGCGGCCCTTACGGTTGCGGCGCGTCATGGCCTGTGGTACGAGACGCCTGCTTCAGCGGACGGGGGTCGTGCGCGCTCTTGGTGCGCCACTCATCGTTCTGTGATTTCAACGGCTTAGAGGTGGCCCCTGCGGGGCGGCTGCCGGGGGCAAGGGTCTTGGCAACCTCATCATCGATCGTCGCGCAAATTGGCGGCCGCTATGCCGGCGCCCTGTTCGATCTGTCGAAGGAGCGCGGCGTCCTCGATGCCGTCGCCGGCGACCTGAACACGATCGCGGCGCTGATCGCCGAGTCGGCCGATCTCGCGGCCTTCCTGCGCAGCCCGCTGCGCAAGCCGGCGGAACTGGTGCGGGGCATGAAGGCCCTGCTGTCGGCGGCCGGCATCGGGCCTTTCGCCACTCATTTCACCCTGCTGCTGGCCAAGAACGGGCGCCTCTTCGCGCTGCCCGCGGCCATCGGCATCTATCGTGAGCTGCTGGCCAAGGAGCGCGGCGAAGTGACGGCCCATGTCGTCTCCGCCGAACCCCTGAGCTTCGAGCAGGATCAGCAGCTCAAAGCGGAATTGTCTCGCCTCGTCGGCAAGACTGTCATGATCGACGCCAAGGTCGATCAAAGCCTCCTCGGCGGCCTCGTGGTGCGGGTTGGTTCGCGCCAGATCGACGGCAGCCTCAAGACCAAGCTCGACCGCCTGGCGGTCGCCATGAAGGGGAATGCATAATGGACCTCCGGGCCGCAGAGATTTCCGCAGTCCTCAAGGATCAGATCGCCAATTTCGGCGCGGAAGCCGAAACTACCGAGGTCGGTCAGGTCCTTTCCGTCGGTGACGGTGTCGCCCGCGTCTATGGGCTGGACGGCGTCCAGGCCGGCGAAATGGTCGAATTCCCCGGCGGCATCAAGGGTATGGCGCTGAACCTCGAAGCCGACAACGTCGGTATCGTGATCTTCGGCAACGACCGTTCGATCAAGGAAGGCGACGTCGTCAAGCGGACCGGCACCATCGTGGACGTGCCCGTGGGCCGTGGCCTGCTCGGCCGCGTGGTCGACGGTCTCGGCAACCCGATCGACGGCAAGGGTCCCCTCGTCGACGTCACCCGTTCGCGCGTCGAAGTGAAGGCCCCGGGCATCATTCCGCGCCAGGGCGTGCACGAGCCGATGCAGACCGGCCTGAAGGCGATCGACAGCCTGGTGCCCGTCGGCCGCGGCCAGCGCGAGCTGATCATCGGCGACCGTCAGACCGGCAAGACCGCCGTCGCGATCGACACCTTCATCAACCAGAAGCCGATCAACCAGGGCACGGACGAGTCGAAGAAGCTTTATTGCATCTACGTCGCCATCGGCCAGAAGCGTTCGACCGTCGCCCAGATCGTGAAGATGCTGGAAGACAACGGCGCGCTGGAATATTCGATCGTGGTCGCCGCGACCGCGTCCGAGCCGGCCCCGCTGCAGTTCCTGGCGCCCTACACCGGCTGCACCATGGGCGAGTTCTTCCGCGACAACGGCATGCATGCCCTGATCGTCTATGACGATCTGTCCAAGCAGGCCGTCGCCTATCGCCAGATGTCCCTGCTGCTGCGCCGTCCGCCGGGCCGCGAAGCCTACCCGGGCGACGTCTTCTACCTGCACAGCCGCCTGCTGGAGCGCGCCGCCAAGATGTCGGACGCCAATGGCGCCGGCTCGCTGACCGCGCTGCCGGTCATCGAGACCCAGGCCGGCGACGTCTCCGCCTATATCCCGACCAACGTGATCTCGATCACCGACGGCCAGATCTTCCTCGAGACCAACCTGTTCTATCAGGGCATCCGTCCGGCCATCAACGTCGGCCTGTCGGTGTCCCGCGTCGGTTCCGCCGCGCAGATCAAGGCGATGAAGCAGGTCGCGGGCTCGATCAAGCTGGAGCTGGCGCAGTACCGCGAAATGGCGGCCTTCGCCCAGTTCGGTTCGGACCTCGACGCCGCGACCCAGCGCCTGCTGAACCGCGGTGCCCGCCTGACCGAGCTTCTGAAGCAGCCCCAGTTCTCGCCGCTCGCGGTCGAAGAGCAGGTCTGCTCGATCTTCGCCGGTGTGAAGGGCTATCTCGACAAGCTGGCGGTCAGCAAGGTGGGCGACTTCGAAAAGGCGCTGCTCGACGAGCTGCGCACCAAGAATGCCGACATCCTGGCGACGATCCGGACCGAGAAGGCGCTGTCGAAGGAAACCGAGGCCAAGCTGGCCGCGGTGACCGACGCCGTCGCCAAGCGCTTCGCCTGACCCGGCAACCTGAGGGACAGCCGCCATGGCGAGCCTTAAGGACTTGAAGCTGCGCATCAACAGCGTCAAGTCGACCCAGAAGATCACCAAGGCCATGAAGATGGTCGCGGCGTCCAAACTGCGCCGTGCCCAGGAAGCGGCCGAGGCGGCCCGTCCCTATGCCGCGCGCATGGAACAGGTGCTGGCCTCGCTCGCGGCCGGCGTCACCATGACCGACGACATGCCCAAGCTGCTCACCGGTACGGGCAAGGACCAGGTTCAGCTCCTGGTCGTCGCCACGGCGGAACGCGGCCTCTGCGGCGGCTTCAACTCGTCCATCGTCCGCCTGGCGCGGCAGCGCATCCAGGCGCTGCAGGCCGAAGGCAAGACGGTGAAGATCCTCTGCGTCGGCCGCAAGGGCCGGGACGCACTGCGCCGCGACTTCGCCTCGCTGATCATCGACACGGTCGAGGTCGCGGGCGGCATCCGCAAGCAGGGCTTCCCGATCGCGGACCGCATCGCGGCCAAGATCTTCGCGCTCTACGATGCCGGCGAATTCGATGTCGCGACGGTGTTCTACGCCCGCTTCAAGAGCGTGATCGCCCAGATCCCGACGGCGCAGCAGATCGTGCCGGCGGCCCTGCCCGAACCGGGCGAAGCCGGGCTGGACCTCAAGGGTGCGGTCTTCACCTTCGAGCCGGGCGAGGAGGAAATCCTCGAAGCCCTGCTGCCGCGCAACGTCGCGGTGCAGATCTACCGGGCCCTGCTCGAGAATGCGGCCTCGGAAGAGGGCTCCCGCATGAGCGCCATGGACAATGCGACCCGCAACGCGGGCGACATGATCAACCGTCTGACGCTGACCTACAACCGGACCCGTCAGGCCGCGATCACCAAGGAACTGATCGAAATTATCTCGGGCGCCGAGGCGCTCTGAGGCAGGAATAGGAAGAGGCGGAAATGGCTATGCTGACGGGTCGCATTACCCAGATCATCGGTGCGGTGGTGGACGTCGAGTTCGACGACCAGCTGCCCGCGATCCTGAACGCGCTGGAGACCACCAACCACGGCAACCGCCTGGTGCTGGAAGTGGCCCAGCACCTCGGCCAGTCCAATGTGCGCTGCATCGCCATGGACACGACCGACGGCCTGGTGCGCGGCCAGACGGTGACCGACACCGGTTCGCCGATCACCGTGCCGGTGGGCAACGAAGTGCTCGGCCGCATCCTGAACGTGATCGGCGAACCGATCGACGAACGCGGCCCGATCGGCAACAAGCTGAGCGCGCCCATTCATGCGCCGTCGCCCGACTTCACCGAACAGTCGACCGAAGCCCAGGTGCTCGTCACCGGCATCAAGGTCGTCGACCTGCTGGCGCCTTACGCCCGCGGCGGTAAGATCGGCCTGTTCGGCGGCGCCGGCGTGGGCAAGACCGTGCTCATCCAGGAGCTGATCAACAACATCGCCAAGGCCCACGGCGGCTTCTCGGTCTTCGCCGGTGTCGGCGAGCGGACCCGCGAAGGCAACGATCTGTACCACGAATTCGTCGAAGCCAAGGTCATCGACCTGGACGGCCCGAATTCCAAGGTGGCGCTGGTTTACGGCCAGATGAACGAGCCGCCGGGCGCCCGCGCCCGCGTCGCCCTGACCGGCCTGACCATGGCGGAATATTTCCGCGACGAGCAGGGTCAGGACGTGCTGTTCTTCGTCGACAACATCTTCCGCTTCACCCAGGCGGGTTCGGAAGTGTCGGCGCTGCTCGGCCGTATCCCGTCAGCGGTGGGCTATCAGCCGACCCTGGCGACCGAGATGGGCAACCTGCAGGAACGCATCACCACGACGTCCAAGGGCTCGATTACCTCGGTGCAGGCGATTTACGTGCCGGCCGACGACTTGACCGACCCGGCGCCGGCGACCTCCTTCGCCCACCTGGACGCCACCACCGTGCTGTCGCGCCAGATCGCCGAGCTGGGCATCTACCCGGCGGTGGATCCGCTCGACTCGACCTCGCGCATTCTCGATCCGCGCGTCGTCGGCCAGGAGCACTATGAGACGGCCCGTAAGGTCCAGTCGATCCTGCAGCAGTACAAGTCGCTGCAGGACATCATCGCGATCCTGGGCATGGACGAACTGTCGGAAGAAGACAAGCTGACCGTCGCCCGCGCCCGCAAGATCCAGCGTTTCCTG
>NZ_JBAZKR010000025.1:0-47966 GCF_041650655.1 Zavarzinia sp. | reverse complement strand
ATCACCTCCCTCTGCTGTTCGAGGATGGTACGGCTGTCCGGCTTGTCGACCTTCGCCTCGACCATCGCCAAGTAAGTCGCATCGACATCGATGGCATAGCGCCCGGACGGCCCCTGGGCAGAGGCCAGGGCGTTCGTGGCGAGTGCCAGGCACGTGGCGGCGGACAGAAGGACAACGCGGACGGACATGACTTGGCTCCTCGGGCACACGGGCGCCCACGGCAATGACATTCCGTCAGTTTGAAAGCAAATGATGACCCGCTGGTAAACGCCGGCCACACGGCCGAGGTCCCCGCCGCCACGCGGCGGGGACCTCGGGATCAATAGACCTCGAACAGGCCGGCCGCGCCCATGCCGCCGCCGACGCACATGGTGACGACGACATATTTGACGCCGCGGCGCTTGCCTTCGATCAGGGCGTGGCCGGCCAGGCGTGCCCCCGACATGCCGTAGGGGTGCCCGACCGCGATGGCGCCGCCGTCGACGTTCAGCCGCTCGTCCGGAATCCCTAAGCGGTCGCGGCAATAGAGGGTCTGCACGGCGAAGGCTTCATTCAGTTCCCAGAGGCCGATGTCATCGACCTTGAGGCCGTGGCGGTCCAGGAGCTTGGGCACGGCGAAGACCGGGCCGATGCCCATCTCGTCCGGCGCGCAGCCGACGACCGCCATGCCGCGATAGGCGCCGAGCGGCTTCAGGCCCAGGGTCTCGGCCAGTTTCGCCTCGACCAGCAGGCTCGCCGACGCCCCGTCCGAGAGCTGGCTGGCATTGCCGGCGGTGATGAATTCGCCGTTCGGGACGACCGCGCCGCCGCTGTAGACCGGCTTCAGGGCACGCAAGCCCTCGATCGTGGTGTCGGCGCGCGGCCCTTCGTCGAAGGCCAGGGTCACGTCCTTATAGGTCGTTTCCTTGGTTTCCTTGTTGACGATCGCCATGCGGGTGGTGAGCGGTGCCAGTTCGGCGTCGAAGCGGCCGGCGGCATGGGCGGCCGCCACACGCTTCTGGCTCTGCAGCGAATATTCGTCCTGCGCTTCGCGCGAGATGCCGTAACGCCGGGCGACCACTTCGGCCGTCTCGATCATCGGCATATACATATGGGGGCTCTGGGCGATCACCGCTTCGGAGCGGGCGCGGAAGCCGTTCTTGTGCTGGTTCTGGACGAGGCTGATCGATTCGACGCCGCCCGCGACCACGGCCTGCATGCCGTCGTGGACGATCTGCTTCGCCGCGGTGGCGATCGCCATCAGGCCGGAAGCGCACATGCGGTCGATCGACATGCCGGCGACCGTCTCCGGCAGTCCGGCCGCGGCCGCGGTGAGACGGCCGATGTTATAGCCCTGGGTGCCCTGCTGGCCGGCGCAGCCCATGATGCAATCCTCGACCAGCGAGGGATCGATGCCGGCCCGGCGCACCGCCTCGGCCGCGACATGGCCGGACAGGGCCGGCGCCTCGGTATCGTTGAAGGCACCGCGAAAGGCCTTGCCGATCGGGGTGCGGGCGGTCGAGACGATGACGGCCTCGCGCATGGGGATCTCCTCCGTTTTATCTGTCTGTCCGCGTCATGGCCGGGCTTCTCCCGGCCATCCACGGCTGCTCGGTACCGCCGGTGTTCGCATGGATGCCCGGGACGAGCCCGGGCATGACGATACTTGTCTCTACGGGTAGAAGCGGCTGACGGTATCCGCGATGCAGGCCGGCTTGTCGCCGCCCTCGATCTCCACCGTAACGCGGATCGTCACCTGGATGCCGCCGTCGGGGGTTTCCTGGACCTTGACCAGCTCGCCCTTGCCGCGGATGCGGCTGCCCACCTTGACGGGGGCGAGGAAGCGGATCTTGTCGCAGCCGATGTTGACGCCCATCTTGAAGGGCCCGACGTCGACGATCTGCGGCAGGAAGCCGGCGATCAGCGAAAGCGTCAGGTAACCATGCGCGATGGTGGCACCGAACGGTCCTGTCTTGGCCTTTTCAACGTCGACATGGATCCATTGGTGGTCGTTGGTGGCGTCGGCGAAGAGATTGACGCGGCTCTGTTCGATCAGCAGCCAGTCGCTGGTGCCGAGTGCCATGCCCTCGCGACCGACGAGGTCGCGGGGGCCGGCGAATGTAACGGTTTCGGGCATTCAGATTCCCAAGGCAGGCAGTGGCAGTTCGCCCCGGGCGATGATGTTCTCGGTCCGGGTGCGCAGCATGGTATTCTGCGCCTCGGCTTCCGGGAACATCCAGAAACGGTCCGCCTTCACCGAAGCCAGGACGTATTCCGCCACTTCCTCGGGCTCGGTGAGTTGCAGCTTGAGGCCGGTCGCCGAGACGAGGTCGCGCATCGTCTTGTAGGCGGCAGAGCCGGTGTCCGAACCGTCCGAGAATTCCTTCGGGCGGTTGCGGTTACTGTCCATGATCCGCGTGTTGACGACATGCGGCCCCGGGAACAGCACGGCCGCCTTCAGCTTGGTCTTGGCGATCTGGAGCTGCCAGTGCAGCGTCTCCGAGATCGAAGTGACCGCCGCCTTGGTCGCCGCATAGATCGGCGTGTTGGGCAGCGGGAACAGGCCGCCGTTGAAGGAGGAAGTGTTGCAGATCAACCCCTCTTCCCCGCCTTCGATCATGCGCGGCACGAAGGCCCGGATGCCGTGGACGACGCCGATCACATTGACGGCGAAGCCCCAGTTCCAGTCCTTCATCGGCATTTCCCACATCTTGCGCTGGGCTTCGCCGAGGCCGACACCGGCATTGTTGAACAGGAGATGGGTCTTGCCGAAGGCGCCGTAGACGGCGTCCGCCAGGGCGACGACCGAGTCTTCCTTGGTGACGTCGGTCTTCACGCCGATCGCCTCGGTGCCACCCGCCTTGAGTTCGGCGACGGTGGCGTCGAGGGCGTTCTGGTCGATGTCGGCAATGGCGATCTTCATCCCCTCGCCCGCGAGCACGCGGACGAGGGCGAGGCCGACGCCGGAGGCGCCGCCGGTGACGACGGCGACCTTGGCCTTCAGATCAAGCATTGGCCACCTTCTTCTCGGATTCGAGCGGCACTTCGAGGCCCTGCACGGTCGGCTCGTCGAAGCGCTGATGCCAGAAGGCATCCAGCCACTCCGGCGGCACTTCGCGGAGAATCTTGCCGGAGGTGATCGAGCCGCCCTCGCAATAGGCCATTTCGAGGACCTTCTTCACGGGAACGTCGGCGATCGGATCGAAGGGGCTCTCGTTCAGCTTGATGGTGCCCGTGACTTTCTTCATGTCGGTGTATTTCCGCTCCCAGTCGAGCTGGGTCAGGAACACCGGGCCGTCGAAGCCGCCGCGGCGGGTGATCGCCGGCATGCCCTTGTAGCAGAAGAAGTTCTCGGTGAATTCGGCCGGCCCCATGGACTCGCCGATGGTGCCTTCCATCTCGATGAACTTGAAACCGTTGCGGGTGACCGCGACCTTGATCTTGCCGTCGGCGACGTCGAAATCGACCTTACCGATCTTCTTCGGCTCGCCGAAAATCTCGCGGCCGGTGATGACCACGAATTCGCCTTCCATCGGCATCGAGAGGACGTACCAGCCCTTCACGCCTTCGGCTTCGGAGGCGACGCCGACGGTGGCGGCGCCGATCTCGATCTTGTGGGTGTCCGAGACATGCATGATCACATGGGCGAACTGCACGAAGATCTTCGGCTCGGTCAGGACGAGCGGCTTCGGCAGCACGGCCGCCGCGATCTCGGGTTCGGTCTCGTAGATCGCGCGGAAGGTACGAACGGAGGTCCGCATCGAGGCGGAGCCGACACCACCGGTCGAGCCGGTCTTGCTCAGGTCTTTGACGTAACGCACCTTGGCCATGAGTATTTCCCCTCTTCTGCGGGCAATGCCCTGGTGGGCCGGGGAGAAAGACTCCCCGGCTGCCTTCGTTGACTGCGACTAGTTACTCGGCTGCTTCGCGCCGTTCCGTCTGCGGATAGAACTGCTCGAAGTACTCCCGGAACTGCATGATCGGGCCGTCGCCGTCGCACAGGATCGGGTTCTTGCGGTGGATCTTGTAGTTCCAGATCGGAATGTCGCCCTCGACCCCGGTCTGGCCGATCACCAGCGCGATCGCCATGCGGGCGATGTTGTATTCCATGCTTTCCTTGTCGAACTTGCGGTGCGTGAAGGCGAAGCGGAGTTCGACCTTTTCCCGCGTCACCGGCGTCGCCAGCACCATGAGCAGCGTGTCGGTGATGCCGGTGATGCGGGTGTACTTCTGGCCGGCGCCGTTCTGCACCGTCTCGACGCGGGTCGGGAAGGTCTTCATCTCGCCGTCGGGCATGGGCAGGGTCCGCTGCCCCTCGGCCATGGAACGCCGGATGTGACCTTCATAGGTGGTCCGGCCTTCCGGCACGTCGTCCATGCCGTGGACATAACGGAAGTGGGCGATGTCGACGCCGTTTTCCGCGATCTCCTGCGGGTTCGACAGGATCGTCCAGGCGTAGCGGTCCAGATCTTCCCACTTGCCCTCGGCGATCTCGCCGATTTCCGCGTGCTCGATCACGTCGAAGAAGGGCTCGACGCGATCGGGGTGGTACCAGGCCCAGATGACGTTGTTCTTCTCGACGATCGGCAGCGCCTTCATGCACGGCCGGCGCGACAGGATCGGCGGCATCTTGTTGGCATAGGGGACTTCGGTGGCCCAGCCTTCCTCGTTGAAGGCCCAGGCGTGGAAGGGGCAGCGAAGCCCCTTCTCGTCGATCTTGCCGCCGTGACCGAGGTGGGCGCCGAGGTGGGCGCAATAGGCCTCCATCAGGCCCGCCTTGCCAGTCAGCGTGCGGAACAGGACCAGTTCCTCGTCGAAATAATGGACCGTCTTCACGTCCCCCGCCGCGAGTTCGTCGGAGTAGCCGACGAAGAACCAGCCGTAGGGAATGTCCATGGGGAAGCGCTGGACTTCGGTCATGATCTCACTCCGCCGCCTGAGCCGTCGTCAGCCACTGGCGCTTCGGGCCGACCTTGGCCGCGATCGCATTCAGGGCGGGCAAATCGAGGTCGTAGACCGCCGCCGCCGACTTCCAGAAGATCTGGTCGAGATCAGCTTCCGGCAGACCGCCGAGGGAGATCTCCATCTTCGCCCGGGTCTGCGGCCAGCAACCCTCGGGATGCGGATAGTCCGAGCCCCAGATGACGCGGTCGAAGCCGAGTTCGCGGCAGGCGATGGCGGTGTCGCGGTCGGCCAGAGCCGAAGCCACCACCCACATGTTGCGGTGGAAATAGCCCGACGGCTTCATGGTCAGCTTGGCGCGATAATCGCCGAGCTTGCCCTCGGTGTGCTTGGCGCTGGCCCGGATGTCCATCAGCGTGTTCATCCAGTTGAACCAGAATTCCGACGCCTCGACGTAGAGCACCTTCAGCCGCGGGAAACGCTCCAGCACTTCACCATAGATGAACTGCCACATCGAGCGGGTCAGCCAGAAAGTATATTCCATCATGAAGCAGCCGATCGCGCCCGGCAGGTCGGCCATCGCCGGGGCGGCGCCCGAATGGAAATGGATCGGCATGTTCAGGTCCTGGCAGACCTTCCACACCGGATCGTATTTCGGGTGGTTGTAGGGGTCGAAGCCGTCGGTCATGCAGGGCAGCATCACGCCCCGCAAGCCGTTCTTCCGCGCCCATTCGATTTCCTTCACCGCAGTTTCGACGTCGAACACCACGGGAATGACGGCGAGGCCGATCCGGCGCGCCGGCGACATCTTGCAGAAATCGACCATCCAGCGGTTATGCGCCCGCGCACCGGCCCACAGCAGCTCAGGATTCGCCCCCTGGCAGCGCAGACCGACATCGGCGCCGAAGGGCGGCGCGTTGCGCTCGGTGATGCCGTCGGGGAAAAGGACTTCGGCGGCGACGCCGTCGCCGTCCAGCACCTTGTCACGAATGGCACTGTCCCAGACGCCGAAAATGTCGTTGCCGCAAGCAGCACGCCACTTGTCGTTGAATTCCTTGATCAGGAACTTCTCTTCCATCTTTTCACGGAAGGCGATTTCCTTGGGCAGGCGCTCATCGAATTCGGCGTGGTATTTGCTATCGAGATAGTCCCGATATTTCTCCGGCGGCAGGCCGGCGTGACCGTCGCCCGAAATGACTAGAAAGCGGTCCATCTCTTCCTCCGTCTCTTCTTTCTGTCGCCCCACGGTCCATTCACCTGGCGGCGGCTTGTTCTGATCTGCACCCTAAGCCGCCCCCCGACGAGGCGGAAGCCAACCGGGGCGAATACTCCGTTCGCGCCCGTGAACAATATTCAGCCGCTCGCCAAGTGGATCGCCGTGCGTCGGCCCGACCAGATGCAGTCGCCGAGCGAGAGGCCGCTGACATAGAAATTCGACGGCAGGCCGCGCGCCGTGCGCCCGACGGCATAGAGCCCGGGCACCGCCTCCCCCGCCTGGTTCAGGACGGCACCGCTCGCCTCGTCGACCGCGAGGCCGCCGAGGGTCAGCACCGGCAGCGGGAAGGTCGAACTGCCGGCGGAAATGTCGAGGGCGTAGAAAGGTCCCTGCGCGATCGCACCGCGCATCTCGTCCGACTTGCCGACCGGATCGGGGGCACCATGGCAGGCGGCGTTGTTGGCCTCGACGGAGGCCATCAGCACATCGGGCGCCATGCCGAGCTTGGCGGCCAGGGCGGCGATCGTGTCCGCCTTCTTGGCCATGGCCAGGATGTAACGCGCCGGAAAACTCTGGAAACCCCAGAGCGAGCCACCCGCGATCTCGGCCTTGGCTTCGGCCCGGAGGGCCGCGTCGAGGATGACGAAGGCGCGCCCGCCGCCCCGGCGCATCAGGGCATCGCCCAGCCTGGCGCCATATTGTTCCTCGTTGGTCAGGCGCCGGCCGGCGGGGTCGACCACGATGCCCTTGGCGAAGGCATGGGGCGGATTGATGAAGCGCCAGGCCGAGACCGAATTGGCCTTTTCCAGCCTGCCACCGGCCGACAGGCCGAGCCTGATACCCGAGCCATCACAGCCGGAGGAGCCGAGCGGGAAGCCCTTCAGGAATTCGGGCGCATGGCGTTCCATCATGGCCCGGTTCTTGACGAAGCCGCCGGCCGCCAGCACGACGCCGAGGCGCGCGCGGACGCGGAGCGGGGCGGCATGGCGCGCCTCGATCGCCGCCATGCGCCGCATCAGGAGGTCGGAGATGCCGGAAACCTGCAGCGCGATCACCCGGGCCCAGCGATGCAGGAAGCGATGGCGCCGAGCAGCGGCACTGCCGGGCGGCAGCGCCATCAGCTCGGCGCCGACGATGCCGCCCATGGAATCGACGATCAGGCGGCGCGCCGCCGTTTCAGTCCGGATGGTAATGCCGCGCGTCGCCGTGACGCGGGCCATCAGCGCTTCCATCATGGCCCGGCCCGAGAGCCAGGCGCCCTTCGCCCGGTGGCCGCGCGGGGCCGGCGGAATGTCGGCCCGGTTGGCCGGCACCATCTCGTTGCCCGAGAAATAGAGATAGTGATCCCGTGAGGGATAGGAGGTTTCGTGCGGCGCCTCGGCGGCATCGAACTGCACGCCGCGGGCCTCGAGCCAGGCCAACATGGCGGCGCTGCCGTCGCAATACTTCCGGATCGTTTCGGCCGAGACGGCATCGCCCACCTCGCGTGCGAGGTAGCGTGCCATGGCTTCTGGCGTGTCGCGGCGGCCGGCTTGAATCTGCTGCCGGGTGCCGCCGCCGGCATAGACGATGCCGCCCGAGAGCAGGCTGGCACCACCGCCGGAGAAACGGTCGACCAGCAGCACGTCGAGGCCGCGCTCCGCCGCCTCCAGCGCCGCGGCGGCCCCGGCCGCGCCATAGCCGATCACCAGGAGATCGCATTCGAGGTCGAAGCGCGCGGGCACCGGCATCGGCGCCTCGATCGCGGCGCAGCCCGGCGAGCGGTCCGCTGCCCCTTCGCTCATGCCTCTCCCCCGTTTCCTTCTGGTCTCATTGCCCGGCATTCTCGGCCCGTCGCGAGGCGACGCATCGTCCTCCTGGACTAGGGCGCGGCTTGACGGCGCGGAGCCCGCCGCCTATGCGTGCGTCGAGTTCCAGCGTCACCGCCGCAGAATGAATGCCGCCATGAAAGCCGCCGTCGTCCGGGCCAAGGGCCAGCCGCCCGTCTTCGCGGATTTCGAGATGCCGGCAACAGGCGTCGGCGAGCGCCTGGTCACGGTCACGGCCGCCGCCCTCAGCCCGCTGGCGCGCGCCCGCGCGGCCGGCACCCATTACAGCGCGGACGGCGGCTTCCCCTTCGTCGCCGGGGTCGACGGGGTGGGCCGCCTGGCCGACGGCACGCGCGCCTACTTCATTCTGCCGCGGGCGCCCTTCGGCAGTTTCGCCGAAGCCAGTGTGGCGCCGGCAGCGCAATGCGTGCCCGTACCGGACGGGCTCGACGACGTGACCGCGGCGGCGATCGCCAATCCCGGCATGTCGTCCTGGGCGGCACTGACCGAGCGCGCCCGCTTCCGCAAGGGCGAGAGCGTGCTGATCAACGGCGCCACCGGTGCCTCCGGCCGCCTCGCGGTGCAGATCGCGAAATATAGGGGAGCGGCGCGGGTCGTGGCGACCGGGCGCAATCTCGCCGCCCTGGACGAGCTCCGCGCGCTGGGCGCCGACGCCACGATCCCGCTCGGCATCGGGCCGGAGGCCCTCGCCGAGGCCTTCGCGGCAGCCTTCGCCGACGGCATCGATGTCGTGCTCGATTATCTCTGGGGTTCCAGCGCCGAACTGCTGCTGGCCGCCGCGGTGAAGGCGAGCCCGGCCGGCAGGGCGATCCGCTATGTCGAGATCGGCGCCGCCTCGGGTGCGGAGATCCGCCTGCCGGGCGCCCTGCTCCGCTCCTCCGGCCTGGAGCTGACCGGCAGCGGGATCGGCAGCCTGTCCCTGGAACGCCTGGCGGCCGCGGTCGCCGGCGTGTTCGAAGCGGCCCGGCCGGCCGGGCTGAGCCTGGCGACGCGCCAAGTTCCCCTGGCCGAGGTCGAGGCGATCTGGCCGCTCACCGATGGTGACCGGATCGTGCTGATCCCCTAGCCGTCGGCCTGGCCGAGGAAAGGTGGCTTCTCGCCGCCGCCGTGGACTTCGAGGGCGGCGCCGGTCACATGTTTCGCCATGTCGGAGGCGAGGAAGAGCACGGCGTCCGCGATGTCTTCCGGCACCGCCATGCGGCCCTGGGGCAGCGACGCCTCGATCCGGGCGAGGCCTTCGGCGCCGCCGTAGTGATCGAGCGCCGCCTCGGTCTTGATCATGCCGGCGATGATCGCGTTGACGCGGACGAGCGGCGCCCATTCCTGGGCCAGCGAGCGGGTCAGCGAGACGAGGCCCGCCTTGGCCGCGCCATAGACCGCGGTGCCGGGCGACGGCCGCACGGCCGAGACGCTGGCGATATTGACGATCGCCCCTCCCGAGCCCTGCGCCCGCATGGCGACGCAGGCCGCCTGCGAGAGATAGAGCGGTGCCAGCAGGTTGAGGCGCAGGATCGATTCGGCGAAACGGGGCGAGGCCGTCGCGGCATCGGAGGGCGGCGAGCCGCCGGCATTGTTCACCAGGATGTCGATCCGGCCGAAAGTCTCGACCGCCTTGGCGACCACGGCCTTGGCCTGGTCGGGATCGCGCACGTCCGCCGCCATGAAGAGGGCACCGCGCCCCATGGCGGCGGGCAGCGTTTCGGGCTCGTTCCGCCCGCAGACAAGGACATCGGCACCGGCGGCCAGCAGCCGGGCCGCGATGGTGCGCCCCACCCCCTTGGTACCGCCGGTGACGACCGCGACCTTGCCGGTGAAATCGAGTGCGCTCATGTCAGACAACTCTCGTCCCAATAGGCGCGCAGCCGGGTGATCTTGCCCTGGTCGTCGAAGGCCAGGGTCTCGAAGCCTTCGATCGCCACCTCGCCCAGGCCCGGCATCGCCATGGTCACGGTGAAATGCACCATGGCCTCGTTGCCGCAATGGACGATCCGATGCAGTTGGCTGGAGAATTGCGCCGGCCCTTCGTCCGAGGGCGACCAGAAGGCGCGGAGCGCCGCCTTGCCCTCATGCGCCGGCAGGCCGACCGGATCGTCCGCCACCGCATCCTCGGCGAAGAGGGCGGCGCGGGCGTCCTGGTCCTTCGTCGCGAAGGAAGCCAGATAGGCCCGCACCACGGCGTCGACATGCGCGCGCGTGACCGTCGCGGTCACGCCCTGCAGCATGCCGGTCAGCGCCTGCTTCAGCATCAGAACTCCGAGAAGCGGAAGTTGCCGTTGTCGATCGCGATGTCGGCGCCGGAGATGAAGCGCGACTCGTCCGAGACCAGGAACAGCACGAGGTTGGCGACGTCTTCGGGATAGCAGAATCGGTGCCCCATGGGCGACTGCTTGATCATCTCGAGGTCGGCGTCGGGCGGCAGGCCCATCTGCGCCAGCACCATGGGGGTCAGAATGCCGTCCGGGCAGAGGGCGTTGCAGCGGATCGCGTAGCCGCCGGTCTTGGCATGGGCATTGACGCTCCGGGTCAGGGAGACGACCGCCGACTTCGCCGCGGCATAGGCGAAGTAGTTGGGGCTGCCCAGGTGCGACGTCACCGATCCCATGTTGACGATGTTGCCGCCCTTTTCCTTCATGTTGAGGACGCCGTGCTTGCAGCCGAGATAGTAGCCGGTGACATTGGTGTTCAGCGTCTTCTGCCAGTCCTCGAAGGTCATATATTCGATCGAGGCCTGGATCAGGATGCCGGCATTGTTCACCAGCGTGTCGACATAGCCGAACTTGGCTTTGGCCTCGGCGAAGGCCTTCACCCATTCGTCCTCGACCGTGATGTTCAGGGGCAGCGCGATGGCCGCCTCGCCGATCGCCGCCGCGGTCGCCTTGGCCGCCTCGAAATTCACGTCGGTGGCGATGATCTTGGCGCCTTCCTTGGCCAGCAACAGGGCGTCGGCCTTGCCGGCCCCGCTGCCCGCACCAGTGATCATGACGACTTTGCCCGCGACGCGACCCATGAGGATACCCTTTCCCGTGTAACTCAACCGGCAACCTGGCGCAGCCGCTCTTCGGCCGGCAGGTTGCTTTGCTGCGCGGCGATGTCGTCGGCCGCGATGAATCCGAAGGTCATGGCCGGGCCGAGCGTGGCCCCCGCCCCCGGATAGGCGGCGGCCATGACGGAACCGGACGTGTTGCCGATGGCGTAGAGTCCGGCGATCGGATGGCCCGCCGTATCGAGCACCCGTGCCCGGGCGTCGACCTTGAGCCCGCCCTTGGTGCCGATGTCGCCGAGGTCGACGCGCACGGCATAGAAGGGCGCCGCCTCGATCGGGCCGAGGCAGGGATTGGGCGTCACGAAGCGGTCACCGAAATAGCGGTCGTAGACATTGTCGCCGCGGCCGAACTGGGCGTCCTTGCCGGTCTTGGCGTAACCGTTCATGTCGGCGACCGTCGCCTTCAGGGCATCGGCCGGCACGCCGATCTTGGCCGCCAGGCCCTCGACCGTGTCGGCCCGGTAATAGACGTTGTCCAGCCATTCGTGGGGCAGGCTGCGATCCGGTTCCATCATTCCCGGCATCAGGCCGCCGACCACGTATTTCTTGCGGAAGGTGGCGTCGAACACCATCCAGCACGGGCAATTGGCGCCCGTCGCCTTCTGGTCCTCGATCATGGCGTAACCGAAGTCATTATAGGAGATCGCCTCGTTCACGAAGCGCCGGCCCAGGCGGTTGACGATCACGCTGCCGGGCCAGCCGCGTTCCATGAACATGCCGACGCGGGTTTCCGTGTTGGGCGTATGGCGCGACGGCAGGCGCATGGTGGGCGCCCACCAGGCGAGATCCATGAATTCGACGTCGGCGCCCACCGCCCTTCCGGCCGCGATGGCGTCGCCCGTGTTGTTCGGATAGGGCGTGACGCTCCAGGCCTGCGAGGTCGGCCCGGGCAGGTTGGCTTCGCGCATCGCCTGATTGCGCTCGAAACCGCCGGCCGCCAGGATCACGCCGCAGCGGACATGGACTGTGATCTCCGCCCCGTCGCGCGAGAGGACGACGCCGGTCACCCGCTCGCCGTCGCGGATCAGGCGGACCAGGGCGGTGTTGGTGACCCGTGCCACGCCCCGCTTCACCAGGCCGCGCAGCAGCCCGCCGGTGAGCGCGTTGCCCATGGTCAGGCGGCGGTCGCGCCGGGTGCGGAAACGCTGGCCGAAATCGCCCCAATAGGCAGCGATCACCTTGAGCACCAGGAGCGGCCAGCCGGATTTCTTGGTGGTGATGGCGCGCGCTTCCGACACGGTCATGGAGACGCGGCCGAACAGTTTCATCAAGGCATAGGGTTCGCGCAGGCGGAAGAAGTCGTCGCCGAGCTCGGTGCCGTCGACCGGGCTGGGGTCCATGGTGCGGCCGCCCGGCAGGGAGCCGTCGCGTTCCGGATAATAGTCCGGATATTCCATCACCGCCTTGAAGCCGAGGCCGACCCGCTCGGCCGAATAGCGCACCATCTGCACGGCATTGTCGACATAGGCGGCCAGCTTGTCGTCGGGCACCAGGCCCTTGGTGCAGGCGCGGAGATAGTTGAGCGCACGGGCGCGGTCGTCCTTGGCGCCGAGGTCGTCGTTACAGGGCACCCAGATGGCACCGCCCGAAACGGCGGAGGTTCCGCCGAAACGGTCGCTCTTCTCGGCGAGGAGGACGGAGAGGCCGAGGTCATGGGCGCGGTTGGCGGCCAACATGCCGCCGGCGCCCGAACCGATCACGACGACGTCGACCGTATCGCCGTCGGCCACGGTACCGAAGCCCTTCGCCTGGGTCATCGCCTCTCCCCTGTTCATCGTTGCGGTCATTCTTGTCCGTGGGGACGCCCTGCCATCGTCCCCATGGACTAGGCCGCTACTTTAGCGGCCGAACATCGTGGTCTTCAGGCCGCCCTCGTCGTCGACCGCCAGCATCAGGGTCGAAGTCACCCGGAAGGTGGAGGCGGCGATCAGCCATTGGCCGTCGACCTTCACATAGTCGTCCTCGTAGAAGCCGCCGACCTGGGCGACCGAACGGGCCATCAGGTTGATCTGGTTGAAATAGAGGTCCCAGGTGCCGCGGGCCTTGTCCGGCCCGTCGAGACGGATGACTGGGTTCTGGCCGTGGTGCATGTCCAGGATCTGGTCGTTGCAGGCGATCATCGAGAACAGGTTGACGAAGGAATCGCGGCCGTCGTGCACGCCCATGAAGGCAGCGTCGATCTGCGCCTCGGGGGTGAAGCAGGCGCGCATGTCGTCCGGCTTCTTGTGGTCGCAGGCGCGCCAATAACGGTGCTTCAGCGTGTGGATCGCGGCCAGGTCTTCCAGCTCCTGGATGCGCTGCGCCAGGCTTTCGATCGTATGGGTCATTGTTGTCCTCCCCTTGGCCGGGGGAGGTTAGGCGCCCGCCGCCGCCGCCGCCTCGCCCGAATGGACGAGATCGCCGGCCTCCGGCACCTCTTTTCCGTCGAGCCAGGCGGCGATCATGGCGTTCACCGTCTCCGGCGCTTCCTGTTGGACCCAATGCGAAACATTGGGCAGGTAGCGCAGCGTCAGCTTCGGCACCAGCTCCTGGGTGCCGAAGGTGGTCTCCTTGCCGAGGGCCGTGTCCGCCTCGCCCCAGATCATCAGGGTGGGGATCTCCAGCTTGGGCACCGGGATGGCGCCGGGCGGACGCAGGCGGATGTTGGCGCGGTAGTAATTCACCATGGCGGTGAGCGCGCCGGGTTTCAGCGCGTTCCGACGATATTCTGCCAGCACCGCGTCGGGGAAGCGGCTCTTGTCCACCGCCATGTCGCGGAAGGCGTCGCCCACCGCCTTGGCGCCGCGCGCGCCCAGCACCAGTTCGGGCAGCCAGGGCAGTTGGAAGAAGAACATGTACCAGGAGCGGCGGAACTGACGGAAGGTCCGCAGGGCTTTGAAGAAGAGCGTGGGGTGCGGCATGTTCAGGATGACGAAACGCTCGAGCGGGCGCAGCCGGCGCAATGCGAAGGCCCAGGCGATGGCGCCACCCCAATCGTGCGCGACCAGGGTGACCGGGCCGGAAATCCCCCGCGCCCTTGCCGCGTCGATCAGCCCGGCGACATCGGCGCAGAGCTTGTCCAGCGTATATTCGGCGCGCCCCAGGGGCCGGGTGGTATTGCCGTAACCCCGCAGGTTGGGCGCCCAGACCGTGTAGCCGCGGGCGGCGAAGACCGGGATCTGCGCCCGCCAGGAATATTTCGATTCGGGAAAGCCATGCAGCATGAGGGCGAATTTCTGCCCCGTGCCATCCTGATCGACTTCGAAGTCGAGCCCGTTCGCCGAAACCAGGATCGTTTCCATCGCTCTCCCCCTCGCCCCTGCCGGAGTCTCTGGCGCCCCCCTAATTGGTATGGACGATGCGCCTTGTCCAATCTCTACCAGAATCCGCCGGATAACAGGGGAGGATTCACCATGGCATCGGGTCGGGTTTCTGTGGTCACGGGGGCCAGCCGCGGCCTCGGCCGGGGCATCGCGCTGGCGCTGGGAGCGGCCGGCGACACGGTCTATGTCACGGGGCGCAGCGTCGACGCGCCGACCGGCTCCTGGCCCGGCACCATCCACGAGACCGCCGAGGCGATCACCGCGGCGGGCGGCAAGGGCATCGCCGTCGCCTGCGACCACCTGGTCGACGAGCAGACCAAGGCCGTCTTCGACCGCGTGCTGGACGAGCAGGGCAGGCTGGACGTCCTGGTCAACAATGCCTTCGCCATGCCCGACATGTCGGCCCTGCCCGGCAATTTCTGGGAACGCGAGCTCGATGAATGGAAGCTGCAGATCGACATCGGCCTCCGCTCCTCCTATGTCGCCAGCTATTACGGCATTCCGCTGCTGATCAAGGCGGGCAAGGGGCTGATCGTGAACACGTCGTCGCCCGGGGCGAAGGTCCATCTGCACCCCCTGCCCTACGGCCTTTCGAAGATCGGCCATGACAAGCTGGCGGCCGACATGGCGCCGGACGTGGCGCCCTACGGCATCGCGGCGATCTCCTTCTGGCATGGTCTGGTCAAGACCGACCGGGTGAAGCTCGGCCTCGAGCATTTCCCCCAGATGTTCGAGGCGATCGGCGGCACCGCCGGGGCCGAGACGCCGGAATTCGGCGGCCGCATCATCGACGCGATCTGGAACGACGCCGACATGATGCGCCTCTCGGGCGGCACCTTCTATACGTCCGAGCTGGCCCTGCATTACGGCATCGTCGACGAAGGCGGCCACCAGCCGATCTCCTTCCGCCAGTTCTTCGGCGCGCCGATCTTCGAGAAGGCTATCTGATCCCCCTGGCGATCCCGACGGACCCGTTTTTCCGTCACGTCCCGGTGCGAGCAGCCTGCCGGAAGTCGCGGCGGGTATTAGAGCCGGCGTTGTCACGTCGGCGTGCCTCCGGTGAGCCGGCCCCCTCCTGACGCCGCATTGGCCTGCTGCCGCGGTGTCAGGCCGACCGAAAAGAAAAGGGCCGCTGCGTTTCCGCAGCGGCCCCGATCGACGCAGAAGCGTCAGACGATCACTTGAAGATCGTCTGCAGCTTCATGGCAACGCCCATGTTGCCCTCGACCTTGATCTTGCCCATCATGAAGGCAGTGGTCGGGTTCAGCTTGCCGTCGCCCAGGGCCACGAAGTCGTCCTTCGAGATCTTGATCGTGCAGTCGGCGGCCTTGTCTTCGTTCGAGACCGAGTTCGGCACGGACTTGCCGTCGACATAGATCACGCCTTCGCCCTTGAAGTCGAACTTCACGGACGCGCCGAGGCCGGAATTGTCGCCGACGCGCTTCTTCATTTCTTCGGTGATGGTAGCCAGATCGCTCATTGGGTCTCTCCTCCACAAAGGACGCTTGGGGTTATGACGTTTGGCGGGCTTCGTCAAGCATGTTGACTCGAAACTGACACCACTTCGCCCGTCATGTAAGTGGCGTATTCGCTGGCCAGGAAGACAATAACATTGGCGATCTCCCAGGTCTCGGCCGCGCGACCATAAGCTTCACGCGACGTCAACTGCGCCAGCAACTCGTCGCTGGTGACGCGGTTGAGAAATTCATGCATCGCCAGACTGGGGGAAACCGCGTTGATACGAATATTGTGCTCGGCCGCTTCCATTGCAGTGCAGCGAGTCAGGGCCATGACGCCCGCCTTGGCAGCGGCGTAATGGGCTTGCAGCTTCTGCGCGCGCCAGCCCAGCACGGATGCGTTGTTGACGATGATTCCCGACTTGCGCGCCATCATGTGCGGCAGCATGGCGCGCATCATGCGGAAGGTCCCGGTCAGGGTGACGTCGAGCACCAGGTTCCACTGCTCGTCGGTCATCTCGACCAGCGGCGCCGAACCGCCGAGGCCGGCATTGTTGACGAGGACGTCGACATGGCCGAGGCCGGCGATCGCGGCCGCCACCAGGGCATCCACCTCGGCCTGTTTGGTGACGTTGCAGATCTGGGTCAGCGGGCGCTTGCCGGTCTCCGCCTCGATCCGCGCCGCTGCCTCGCCCAGGCGGCGTTCGTGGATGTCGGAGATCATCACGGTGGCGCCCTCTTCGGTGCAGCGCTTCGCGGTGGAGAATCCGATTCCAGTGCCAGCGGCGGCCGTGATCAGCACGGTCTTGCCCTTGAGGAGGCCGTGGGCGGGCGGATAGGCGGGGGTCGGTGCGGGCATGATGGGGACCTCAGGCGCGCTGCTCGCGGGGCATACCGAGGGCCCGCTCCGCGATGATGTTGCGCTGGATTTCGTTGGTGCCGGCGTAGATCGTGTCGGACCGGGTGAAGAGGAAGAGCTGCTGCAACGGCGTCAGTTCGTAAGTGCCGGGGCCGCCTTCGGCGATTTCCGCCTCCGGCCCCAGCACGTCCATGGCGAGCTTGCCGAGATCCCGGTGCCAGGTCGCCCAATAGAGCTTGGAGACATAGGCCTCGCGCGACAGTTCCGGCTTGTCGGCCCCGGCCAACATGCGCAGCGCATTGGCCCGCATCACCTCGAGGCCGATCCAGGCATCGGCCAGGCGCTGGCGAATCGCGGGATCGCGCGCCCGCCCGTTCGCCTTGGCGATGGCGATCACTTCGCCGAGCTGATTCTTGAACGCCATCTGCTGGCCGAGCGTCGAGGCGCCCCGCTCGAAGGCGAGTGTGCCCATGGCGACCTTCCAGCCCTCGCCCGGCTTGCCGACGATATTCTCGGCCGCTGTCTCGGCACCGTCGAAGAAGACTTCGTTGAATTCGGAGGTGCCGGTCATCTGCTGGATCGGGCGGACCGTGATGCCCTTCTGGTGCATGGGCACCAAGAGATAGGAGAGGCCGCGATGGCCGCTCGAGCCTTCCTCGGTCCTCGCGATCACGAAGCACCAGTCCGCGACATGGGCGAGCGAGGTCCAGACCTTCTGGCCCTCGATCACCCATTTGTCGCCGACCAGGCGCGCCTTGGTCCGCACATTGGCGAGGTCGGAGCCGGCATTGGGTTCGGAATAGCCCTGGCACCAGAGCTCGTCACCGCTGAGGATCGGGGGCAGGAAGCGCTTCTTCTGCTCTTCCGTGCCGAAGGCGATGATGGTCGGCCCCGCCAGGCCTTCACCGATATGGCCGACCCGGCCCGGCCCGCCGGCCCTGGCATATTCCTCGAAAAAGATCACCTGGTGCGAGAGCGGCGCGCCCCGCCCGCCGACCGATGCCGGCCAGCCGACGCCGGTCCAGCCGGCAGCCCCCAGATGGCGTTCCCAGGCCCGCCGTTCCTCGAAGAAGGCGTGTTCGTCGCCCGGACCGCCGCGGAACTTCAGGGGGGCGAAGGAACCGGTCAGGTTCTCGCGCATCCAGGCCGCGACTTCGGCACGGAAGGCTTCGTCTTCAGGCGAAAAGGCGAGTTTCATTGCGCCGCCTCCGCCGTGTCGTCGAGGCCGATCAGGCGCGCCACCCGTTCGCGGTGGAAGGCGGGATCGCCCAGCACCTGCTCGATCGCGCGGGCATTCTTGAAATAGAGATGCACGTCGTATTCCCAGGTGAAGCCGACCCCGCCGTGAAGCTGGATCGCCGTCGCCGCGCAATCGAAATAGGCGCGCGAGCACCAGGATTTGGCACCGGAGGCCGCCCGTGCCAGGGCAGAAAGATCGCCGTTCGGCCCCGTCTCGTCGGCGACGCAGGCGGCCCAATAGGCGGCGGAGCGCGCGGTTTCGACCGCCAGCGCCATGTCCGCGCATTGATGCTTCACGGCCTGGAAGGAGGCGACCGGCCGGCCGAACTGGACCCGGCCCTTGGTATAATCGACCGTCATCTCGAGGCAGCGTTCAGCGGCACCCACGGCGAAAGCCGCCATCATGGCCGCCGCCCGGTCGAGCGCCAGCGTCAGCGCTGCGCCGGCATCGGCCGAAACCAGGGCACCCGCGGGAAGGCGAAGGCCCGCCATCTCGATCTCGGCGAGGCGGCGGGTCTGGTCCATGGTCGGCAGCGCCCGGCGGGTGAGGCCCGGCGTTTCCCCCGGCACGGCGAAAAGCGCCGTCCGCCCGTCCGTCCCTTCGGCCGCAACCAACAGGAGATCGGCCCTTGCGCCGTCCGGGACATGGCGCAGGCTTCCGGTCAGGCTGTAACCACCGCCGTCCGCGACGAAAGTGACTTGACCCTGGGCATTGGGACCGGCCAGGGTCGCCGTCACGTCGCCCGCAGCGAGTGCCGCCAGATGCTGCGTCTCGCCCAGCGCCGAGAGGAGATTGGCGGCCAGCACCACCGTCGCCTCGAAGGGTGACGGATAGAGTACGCGGCCCATTTCCTCGCAGAGAATCGCCAGCTCGACGAAGCCGAGGCCGGAACCGCCCGCCTCCTCGCCCGCGATCAACCCGGTCCAGCCCAGCGCCACCACCTCTGCCCAGAGGGCGCGGTCGTAACCTTCCGCTTCCGCCATCACACGGCGCACATGGGTCGAGGTCACCTGCTCGCCGAGAAAGGCGCGCGCGGCGTCGCGGATCATCACCTGGTCTTCGGTGAAGGCGAAATTCATGAGGGTCGCCCCTCTGCCGTCATGCCCGGGCGCGTCCCGGGCATCCACGCGAACACCGCCGGCAACGAGGGCCCGTGGATGGCCGGGACAGGCCCGGCCATGACGGAAGGTGTGCCGCCCCAGAGGCTCACGAGCCCCAGACCTTCTTCACCGGCGCTTCGCGCGCCAGCAGGTCGGCCATCACGGGACCGAGTTCCGCCGGATCCCAGCGGGCGCCCTTGTCGACTTCCGGACCGTCGCGCCAGCCGTCGGCGAGGCAGATGCGGCCGCCCGAAACCTCGAACACCTTACCGGTCACATGGGCCGATTCGGCCGAACCGAGCCAGGCCACCAGGGGCGCCACATTGGCCGGGGCATTGACGTCGAAACCGCTCTCCGGTGCCTTCATGGCATCGCCGAAGGCTTCCTCGGTCATGCGGGTGCGCGCCGCGGGGGCGAGCGCATTGGCCGTAATGCCGTAACGCCGGAGTTCCGCCGCCTGCACCAGGGTCAGCGAGGCGATGCCGCCCTTGGCCGCCGAATAGGCCGCCTGGCCGATCGAGCCCTGGAGGCCGGCACCGGACGAGGTGTTGATGATGCGGGCGTCGACCTTCTGGCCCGCCTTGCTCTGGTCCCGCCAGTAGCGGACGGCGTGGTTGGCGACACAGAAATGGCCGCGCAGGTGGACGCGCATCACCGCGTCCCATTCCTCGACCGTCGCATTGGCGAACATGCGGTCGCGCAGGAAACCGGCATTGTTCACGATGACGTCGAGGCCGCCGAAGGCATCGAGCGCCGTCTTGACGATGGAGCCCGAGCCTTCCCAGTCGGCGACATCGGCGTAATTGGCGACCGCCTGGCCGCCCGCCGCCTTGATTTCCTCGACCAGGGCGTCGGCGGCATCCGAGCCGCCACCCGTGCCGTCCCGCGCCACGCCGAGGTCGTTGATCACCACCTTGGCGCCTTGCTTGGCGAATTCGAGGATATATTCGCGGCCCAGGCCCCGGGCGCCCCCGGTGACGGCGACGATACGGCCTTCACAGATCATCGCGTGACCTCACAGCCGCTCGATGATGGTGACATTGGCCTGGCCGCCGCCTTCGCACATGGTCTGCAGGCCATAGCGGCCGCCGGTGCGCTCCAGCGTGTTCAGGAGGGTGGTCATCAGCCGTGCCCCCGTGGCACCCAGCGGGTGGCCCAGGGCGATGGCGCCGCCATGCGGATTGACCTTGGCGTGATCCGCCCCGGTCTCCTTCATCCAGGCCATCACCACGGAAGCGAAGGCTTCGTTGATCTCGACCGAATCGATGTCGTCGATCTTCATGCCCGCCTTCTTCAGGGCATATTCGGTGGCCGGGATCGGCGCCGTCAGCATCCACACCGGATCGGCACCGCGCACCGACATGTGATGGATTCGCGCGCGCGGCTTCAGGCCGTGTTCCTTCACCGCCCGTTCGGAAGCGATCAGGATCGCCGCCGACCCGTCAGAGATCTGCGACGACACGCCGGCGTGCATCCGCCCGCCTTCGCGCAGCGTCTTCAGCGTCGCCATCTTTTCGAGGCTGGTGTCGGGTCGCGCCGTCTCGTCACGGGCGAAATCGCCGATCGGTGCGATCTCGGCATCGAACAGCCCGCCTGTGACGGCGGCATGGGCGCGCTGGTGCGAGGCGAGCGCGAAACGTTCCATCTCTTCCCGGCTGCACTGCCACTTCTCGGCGATCATCTCGGCGGCGCGGAACTGCGAGACTTCCTGCGTGCCATAGCGCTTGACCCAGCCTTCGGAGCCCGAGAACGGGTCCTTGAAGCCCAGCGGCTCGGCCGCGACCATGGCGTAGGCGATCGGGATCTGGCTCATGTTCTGGACGCCGCCGGCGACCACCAGGTCCTGTGTGCCGCTCATCACGCCCTGGGCGGCGAAATGCACCGCCTGCTGGGACGAACCACACTGGCGATCGATCGTGGTGCCCGGGATTTCTTCCGGCATGCCGGCGACCAGCCAGCAGGTCCGCGCGATGTCGCCCGCCTGGGGGCCGAGGGCGTCGACACAGCCGAAGACCACATCGTCGACCGCCGCCGGGTCGATCCCCGTGCGATCGATCAGCGCCTTGATCGCATGACCGCCGATGTCGGCCGGATGCATGCGGGCCAGGCTGCCGTTCCGCTTGCCGATCGGGGTGCGGACGGCGTCGATGATATAGGCTTCAGCCATGGGACCGTTTCCTCGAAACTTATACTCAGGGGGCAAATGTGGCATCGGCACCGATGGCCGCATCGTCCGAAAGGACCATTCGGGCCAGCCGATCCAGGTGGTAGTGCCGGTCACCCCAGGTGCCGGCCAGCGCCCAGGCGCGCTTCATGAAGAAGTGGAGGTCCACCTCGTAGGTGTAGCCCATGGCGCCGAAGACTTGGATCGCCGTGCGCGCGGCCAGGGCGGCGGCATCGACCGCCGCCACCCGCCCGTGCGAGACGTCGCGGGGGGCGAGCGTGAAGGCCGCCTTGTAGACCGGCGCCTTGGCGAATTCGATCGCCACCTGAACACTCGCCAGATGGTGCTTCACCGCCTGGAAGGAACCGATCGGCTTGCCGAACTGCTGGCGCGTGCGGGCATAGTCGGCCGCGAGGTCGACCATGGTCTGGGCGAGGCCGAGGGCCTGGGCCGCCGCCGCGACGGAGCCGAGATCGAGCGCCCGCTCCCACAAGCCGGACTCGGTCGTGATCAGCGTCTCGTTACCCGGAGTCCAGGCGACGGCGGCGATACGGCGCAGCGGGTCGACGCTGGTCTCCACCGTCAGGCGGACCGCGGCGGCCGGCACCAGATGGAGCGACTCGCCGTCGCCCAGCAGCAGAAGGTCGGCCCCCGCGGCATCGGCCACGAAGGGATCGCAGGGGTGGCCGATCGCCACTTTGGTGGTGCCGGCGGCGATGCCCTCCAGCACGGCGGCGATTTCCGCCCGCCCGGCGTAAGGGATCAGCAGCGGCACCACGATGCCGATCTGGTCGACCAGCGGCTCCGGCAGGGCGGCCCGCCCCGCCTCTTCCGCGATCAGCACATAGTCGACCAGGGAAAGGCCGAGGCCGCCCTGGGCCTCCGGCACGGTGAGACCGGTCAGGCCCATCTCGACCAGCTTGGCGTAACGCTCGGCCGAACGTCCCTCGCCCGCCGCGGCGGCACGGACATGGGACGGGCTGCATTCCCCGGCCAGGAATTCCCGCACCGTGTCGCGGAACAGAAGCTGGTCTTCGGTAAAGGCGAAATTCATGTCCTCGCCCCCTAGCGCGGCAGGTTGAGCAGGCGCTCGGCGATGATGTTGCGCTGGATCTCGTTGGCGCCGGCATAGATCGGCCCGGCCAGCGAGAACAGGAAGCCCTTGATCCAACGGGTGATCTCGTCCGCCTCGTCGACCCCGCTGGCCAGCAGCTCGGCCCTGGCGCCATAGATCGAGAGGGCGGTCTCGTGCATGGACCTGTCGAGTTCCGACCAGAAGATCTTGTTGAGGCTCGCCTCCTGGCCGATCTTGCCGCCCGCGATCAGCCGGCTGGCGGTCATATAGGTGTTCAGGCAATAGGCTTCGGCATCCATCCAGGCCTTCAGCACCTGGTCGCGCACGGCCGGGGAAACCCGGGCGCCGTGTTTGCGATAGAGCTGCACCAGGCGGCGCGCGGTCTCCTGGAAGCGGGCGGGGCTCCGCAGCATCAAGCCGCGCTCGAAGCCCGCCGTGGCCATGGCGATGTTCCAGCCCTGGCCTTCGCCGCCCAGGCGGTTTTCCACCGGCACGCGGACATCGTCGAAGAAGAGTTCGGCAAAGCCGGGCTCCCCGTCCAGCTGCGGGATCGGCCGGCGGGTAATGCCGGGGGTATCGAGCGGCAGAAGGATGAAGCTCATGCCGTGGTGTCGGCTGCTCTCGGGATCGGTCCTGAACAGGCCGAAGCACCAGTCGGCGAAGGCGGCGCGGGTCGACCAGGTCTTCTGGCCGTTGATCACGTAATGATCGCCGTCGCGGATCGCCTTGGTGCGGATCGCCGCCATGTCGGAACCGGCACCGGGTTCGGACCAGCCCTGCGCCCAGATGTCGTCGCCCGCCGCCATGCGGGGCAGGAAGCGCGCCTTCTGCTCCGGCGTGCCATATTCCATGAGGGTGGGGCCGAGCAGGAAGATGCCGTTCTGGTTGACCCGGCCGGGGGCGCCTGCGCGGTAATATTCTTCCTCGAAGATCAGCCATTCGATGAGGTCGGCGCCGCGCCCGCCCAGCTCCTTCGGCCAGGTGATCATGGAGAAGCGGCCGCTGTTCAGCACCCGCTCCCACGCCCGGTGCTCCTCGAAGCCTTCCTTGGTGTCGTAGGACTTCAGCGGCTTCGCCGGCACGTGTTCGGCCAGCCAGGTGCGGACCTCGGCCCGGAATTCCTGCTGTTTCGGGGTGTAGCGGAGCTCCATGGGATCAGCCGAACTTGGCGTCGCGCTTTTCGACGAAGGCGTCGCGCGCCTCCTGGCTGTCGGGCGACGTATAGAGTTCCAGGGTGAAGCCCTGCTCGAAGCGGTAGTTGCGCTCGATGTCGACGGGCTCGATGCCGTTCAGCGCTTCCTTGGCGAGGCGAAGGGCCTTGCCGCTCTTCGAGGCGATCTTGGCCGCGAGGCTCCGCGCCGTCTCGACCAGTTTCTCGCGCGGCACCACTTCCTCGATCGCACCCCATTTGGCCATTTCCGCGGCCTTGATGCTCTCGCCCGTGTAGAACAGGCGGCGCACCTTCTGGAGCGGCAGCATGCGCAGGAAATGGGAGGCGCCGCCCATGGCGCCGCGGTCGATCTCCGGCAGGCCGAAATAGCTGTCTTCCGAGGCGACGATGATGTCCGCCGCGCCAGCGAGGCCGATGCCGCCACCCAGCACGAAGCCGTGGGTCGCCGCGATCACCGGCACCTTGCAGCGGTGCACGGCTTCGAAGCTGTCGTAACAGCCCTTGTTCACCGCGACGATCTTGCTGCCGTCCGCCGCCAGTTCCTTGATGTCGACCCCGGCGCAGAAGCCGCGGCCTTCGGCGCGCAGGATCACCACATTGACCGAGGGGTCCTCGCCCGCCGCCTTGATCGTCTTGGCCAGATTGTTCCAGCCGGTCGAATTGAAGGCGTTCACCGGCGGCTGGTTCATCACCACTTCGGCGATGCGGTCGGTCACGCTGTAGGTGAATTCCATGGGGTTACCTCATTCGGCGGCGGCGACATCGCGCCGCCCAGGGTTCAGGGCGTCGAGCCGCGCTTCGGCTTCGGCGACGATGCGTTCGATCACTTCGGCGGCCGTGGGCAGGTCGCGGATCAGGCCGGCGACCTGGCCCGAGGGCAGCACGCCTTCGGACGGATGGCCTTCGACCATGGAACGCTGGATCAGCATGGGCGAATTGGCCGCCATCAGCGTCTCGGCCAAGGTCAGCTTGTTGGCGCGGGCATTGGCCAGCGCCGACTTCAGCATCTCGACATAGCCGAGACCGGCGTGCTTGCGGAAGGCAAGGCCGGATTTCAGCGCCTGCCACAGGCGGCCGACCAGCCCGGCCTTTTCGAGCCTTGTCAGCGTCTCGTTCAGGATCATGCGCATGGGCGCGCCGTCGACCCTGGTCGAGATGATGATATTGGTGATTTCGCTGGTCACATAGCGCTGCAAGGTCTCGCGCGGCACCGGGCTGTCCGAGGTCATCAGGAAGCGGGTACCCATGGCGATACCGGCCGCGCCATAGGCCAGTGCGGCGGCGAGGCCGCGCCCGTCCTTGAAGCCGCCGGCCGCGACGACCGGCACCTTCACGGCGTCCAGCACCTGGGGGATCAGCAGGTTGGTCGGCACCGAGCCGGTATGGCCGCCGCCCTCCCCGCCCTGCACCGTCACCATGTCGGCGCCCATCTTCACCGCGGCGACCGCATGTTTAACCGCGCCGACGGTCGGAATGCAGACGATGCCGGCATCCTTCAGCTTGGAGACCAGCGCCGCCGAAGGCGAACGGGAATAGGAGACAGCTTTCACGCCGTGCTTGATCGCCATGTCGAGCATGTGATCGGCGCCCGGCAGGAACATGTGGAGGTTCAGGCCGAAGGGCTTGTCGGTCAGCGCCTTGACCTTCAGGATCTCGGCCTCGATCTCCTCCGCCGGGATCACCGCGCCTGCGAGGAAGCCGAAGGCGCCGGCATTGCTGGTCGCGGCGACGAGCTGCGGCGTCGCCACCCAGCCCATGGCGGTCTGCAGGATCGGATAGCGGCAGCCGAGCCGTTCGGTCAGCGGCGTCGTGAGGGCGGGATGGGTCATTCGCCGCCCTCCGCCTTTCGCTGCGACTTCGCCATGGCCTTGCCGTCGAAGCCGGCCAGCGTGTCGCCCTGGACCAGCGTGTTGTGGACATGGGCGAAGTGGTGATAGCCGAAGGCATTGTCCATGCCGGCGCGCTTGCCCTGCAGGTCCTCGATGTGATTGACCACCTGCTTGGCCAGGGCCAGGCCCATGCGCGGCATGGCGGCGATCCTGTTGGCGATGGCATAGGTCTCGGTCTCGAGCTGGTCGCGCGCGACGACCCGGTTCACCATGCCCATCTGATAGGCGCGTTCGGCCGACATGCGTTCGCCCAGGAAGAGGAATTCCTTGGCGATGCGGGCGTTCAGCTCGTGGACATGAGCGAAATATTCGACGCCCGGAATGCCCATGCGCACCACCGGATCGGCGAAGAAGGCATCGTCCGCCGCGACGATCAGGTCGCACACCCAGGCCAGCATGAGACCGCCGGCGACGCAGGCGCCCTGCACCATGGCGATGGTCGGCTTCGGAATGTCACGCCAGCGCCGGCACATGCCGAGATAGACTTCCTGCTCGCGCACGAAGAGCTTCTCGCCGCCTTCGCGACCGACATGGTCCCACCACAGGTGCTTGCGGTCGAAGCTCTTGTCGACGTCGCGGCCGGGCGTGCCGATGTCGTGCCCGGCCGAGAAATGCTTGCCCGCACCCGCCAGGACGATGACCTTCACGTCGTCGTCGTCGACCGCCTGCTTGAAGGCAGCGTCGAGCGCATAGGTCATCTGGCTGTTCTGGACGTTGTTGTAACGGATCCGATCCATGGTCAGGGTGGCGACCGGACCTTCGACCTTGTAGTGGACCGGTTCGTCGGTCTCGTAGGTGATCGTCATGCCGCCTCCTGCCGGATGCCCGGGGGGTTGTCCTTGAACACCGTGGCCCGGAGATTGTGCGGGTCCAGCACCTCGCGGATCAGGCGGAGCTGTTCCGCCGTCGGCGCCGGGGTTTCGCTCGCCGTGTCGCGGCCGAGGAGCGGGAAGCCGGTGGCGGCCTGGACCTGGTCGAAGGTCACCCCGGGGTGCAGGTGGCGCACGCGGATCGCATGATCCGGCCCGCCGAAATCGAGCACCGCGAGATCGGTGACGATCAGGCGGAGGTCGACGAAACGGCCGGACTTGCCACCGGAAAGGCGTCCCGGCTTGTAACCGACGCCCGAGACCATATCGACCTCACCCTCGACGAAGACGCGGGTCGAATGATTGGGCACGAACATCGAGTTGATGTGATTTATCGTGTTGCCCGGAATGCCGCGCACGCCGAGCAGCGCCGCCTTCGGCTTGCGATAGTCCGGCCCGACCGCGGAGATGTTCTGCTGGCCGAAGCGGTCGACCTGCACCGGGCCGGTCATGGCATGACGATGCCCCTTGTAGACCACGTCGAAGACACGGGCATAGGTCATCCAGCCCTCGACCTTGGGCACGTAAGCGCCGCGCTTGCCGACCGGCACCGGCTCCTCGACCAGATAGGCTTCGCCGTCGGTCATCATCAGCTCAGGCGCGAAGCTCGCCTTGGCGAGCGAGGCGGCGAGGCGCGGGATCAGGCCGATGCCGGAGGCCAGCACTTCGCCGTTGTCGCGCCAGGCTTCCGCCGCCGCCGTGATGCAGAGTTCCGCCAGGGTGAAGCTCATGTCGGTCTCCTCAGAACACGGGCAGCGGCAGGGCCGCGATCTTCTCAGGGCCACCCACGGCGGCGAGATAGGCGTCGTGGTCGATGCCGTCGACGAAACGGGCGCGCCAGTCGCCGAAGCCGGCCTCGTTGTAATCCTTGAGGTGTTTCAGGTCGAAGCCGTAGTCCGGGCCGGAGCTGGTCGGATGGGCGCCGAAGGGGACATGGGCGACGCCGGTGACGCAGGAACGTTCGACCAGATGGTGGCGCATGCCCGGCATGCCGCCCAGTTCCGCGGTCGAGACCAGGCGGTCGCAGGTGACGAAGGCCTTGTCCGCCGCGCGGCAGAACCATTCGTCGAAAAAGGGATCGGGTGCCGTCACGATCGCATTGCCCAGCCGGTCCGCCGCATTGGCGTGGACGAAGGCGGCGTCGAGGGTCAGCGCCGGCATGGCGACCAGCACTTCGCCGTCGTCATAGGGCGAGGTCACGGTGCGCAACTCGCCGTTCAGCGTCTCCACGTCGGTACCGAGGCCGGCGCGCGTGGGCAGGAAGGGCAGGCGCATGGCGGCGGCACGGAGCCCCCATTGCAGCATGCCCTCGTCGATTTCCAGCGTCTCGAAACTGCCGGCCTGGCGGGCCGAGCGGTAATGGTTGTCGAGCGGGATCATGTCGAGCGAGACGAAGCCGAACACGAGCTTCTTCAGCTTGCCCGAAGCCGCCAGCAGGCCGATGTCCTGGCCACCGTAGGAGACCACGGTCAAGTCCTTCACGTCCGAGCGCAGGATTTCGCGCACCAGGGCCATGGGCTTCCGCCGCGCCCCCCAGCCGCCGATGCCGATGGTCATGCCGTCTTCCAGCGTGGCGACCATCTCGGCCAAAGTCATGCTCTTGTCCATGCCACCTCTCCAATCACGCGCGGTCCTGCCGCAGCATGAATTTCTGGACCTTGCCGCTGGCGGTCAGCGGCAGGGCATCGCAAATGTCGACCTGGCGGGGCGCCTTGTAGTTGGCCATGTTGGCCCGGCACCAGGCGAGGAATTCGGTGGGATCGATGGTGGCGCCCTTGGCCGGCACCAGGATCGCCTTGGCCACTTCGCCCATGCGCTCGTCGGGAATGCCGATCACCGCCGCCTGGGCGACGTCGCGCCTGCTCAGGATGATGTTCTCGATCTCGGCCGGATAGCAGTTGAAGCCGCCGACGATGAACATGTCCTTCTTGCGGTCGGTGATGCGGAGGTAACCCCGTTCGTCCATCACGCCGATGTCGCCGGTGTGCAGGAAGCCGCGGGCATCGACTGCCTCCCGCGTTGCCGCCTCGTTCTCGAAATAGCCGGCCATGACGTTGAAGCCGCGCACCAGGACTTCGCCCTCTTCGCCCATGGGCACCGGATTGCCGGCGTCGTCGGCGCAGATCACTTCGACGCCGGGAATGGGCTTGCCGCAGCGATTGGCGATCGTCTCCGGATCGTCGCCCCGCTCGCACATGGTCACCACAGGCGCCTCGGTCAGGCCATAGGCGGTCAACACCACGTCGAATTTCAGGTCCGAGAACATGCGGCGGATCAGGTCGACCGGCACACTGGCCGCGCCGGTGACCGCGAGGCGGAGGGACGAGATGTCTCGCGTCTTGTAACTGCCGTCGCCCAGGATCGACTGATAGACCGTAGGCGCGCCTGGCAGCACCGAGACCTTTTCGGTCTCGATCCGGTCGAGCAGGCGGGCGGTATCGAACACCGCTTCCGGCAGGCAGGCCGCGCCCTTGAGCAGGCAGGCGAGCCAGCCGGCCTTGTAGCCGAAGGAATGGAAGAAGGGATTGACCACCAGGAAGCGGTCGGCCGGGGTCAGGCCCGCGACCGAAGCCCAGGTCTCGATCGTGCGGACAGTCTGGCCGTGGGCGGAGACGACGCCCTTCGGAACCCCGGTGGTGCCGGAGGTGAAGAGCATGTCGGAGGCGTCTTCCGGGCGCAGGGAAGCGAGGCGGACCGCCGCCGCTTCTGCCGGCACCAGGGCGCCACGGGCGAGGAATTCGGCCCAGGACGAGTCGCCGCCGGCGTCGCCACGCAGGATCACGGTGGCCTCGAGGTCCGGCAGCTCCTCGCCGGCCAGCATGGCGGGATAGTCGAAGCCGAGGAAGCCGCGCACGGTGAGCAGCAGCTTGGCCCGCGACGCGCGCAGGATCTGCCCTGCCTCGCGCCCCTTGAAACGGGTATTGAGCGGCACCAGGACGGCGCCGGCCGATTGCAGGCCGACCGCGGCGACGATCCATTCCGCCATATTGGGCGCCCAGATCGCCACCCGGTCGCCCTTCTCGATGCCGGCCGCCATGAAGGCACGGGCGGCCGCCTCACGCGCGGCGTCGAGTTCGGCGAAACTCAGGGTGACGCTGCCGTCGGAAATGGCCACGCCATCCGGCCAGCGGCGCGCGGCAGCGGCCACGGCACCCGGGATGGTCGCGGCGGGAAGAGCCTCGGCCATGGGTCAGCGGGCCCCAATCCCGTCCGATCGCCTATGCCGCCGGTCCATCTGCTCCTCCGCTTGTCATTACCGCACTGCGGCGGCTTTTCGTCATCTGGACCCTAGGCCGAAGCCCTGCCAGCCGGAAGTATCCGGGGGCGAATTCTGCGTTCGCACCTGAGAACAATCAGGTGCGATGCAGAAGATTACATGCCGGGCGTATAGGTCATCGGCATGGGCACGGTCAGGCCGCCATCCACCTTGATTTCGGTGCCGGTGATCATCGCGGCCTTGTCGCTGCACAGGAACAGGATCGCATTGGCGATCTCTTCCGGTTTCACCAGGCGGCCGAGGGGGACGTCCTTCACCATGCCGGCGACCAGCTTGTCCATGCCGCCGAACATCTCGCCGACCGGCGCCAGCATGGGCGTGTCGACGTAACCCGGAATCACCGTGTTGCAGCGGATCGGCGGCTGGAACAGCGCACCCGAAAGGGCGACCGACTGGCTGATCATGCGGACCGCCGCCTTGGTCGTGCAATAGGCGAAGGAACCGGCATGGCCGTGCAGGCCCTGGACCGAGGAGATGTTCACCATCGCCCCGCCCCGGCCCGTCCCGGCGATCGCCAGGAGCCCGTGCTTGCAGCCGAGGAAGGTGCCGGTCTGGTTGATGCCGACCACCCGGTTCCAGTCCTCGAGTTCGGTGATGGCGACCGAGGACGGCGGCGCGATGCCGGCCGCATTGACGACATAGTCGAGCCCGCCGAAACGGCCGACCGCGGCCTCGACCGCGGCGATCCAGCTCGGCTCGTCGGCGACGTCGAGGCGGACCGCGAACGCCTTGTCGCCGATCGCCGCCGCGGTCTTCTCCGCCAGGGTGACATTGATGTCGGCGATGACGACCGAGGCGCCGCCGGCCGCGAAACCCTCGGCCGTGGCCCGGCCGATCCCCGAGGCACCGCCGCTGATCAGGGCGACGCGACCGGAAAACTCACCCATGGCAAACCTCACGCGACGAAATTGGCATGGCAGCAGCCGATGCCTTGGATGGTGACGCAGATGGCGTCGCCCGCCGTCACCGGGATCAATGCGGCGAGCGAGCCCGACAGGATCACTTCCCCCGCCTTCAACGGAATACCCCGAGCGCCCAGCGTATTGGCGAGCCAGGCGACGGCATTGACCGGCGAATCCAGGGTGGCGGCGCCCGCCCCGGTGCCGACGATGCGGCCGTTCTTCTCGATCACCATGCCGGCGAGGGCGAGGTCCAGCGTCGCCGGATCGACCAGCCGGTCGCCCAGCACGAAGACGCCGCAGGAGGCATTGTCGGCCACCGTGTCCTGGATCGCGATCTTCCAGTCGGTGATGCGCGAGTCGACGATCTCCAGGCAGGCGATGACGCCTTCGGTCGCGCGCAGCACGTCCGCATTGGTGATGCCGGGACCGATCAGGTCACGCTTCAGGACGAAGCCGATCTCGCCCTCGGCGCGGGGCTGGATCATGGTCGACATCGGGATGTCGCCCCGCTCCGGCACCGCCATGTCGGCCAAGAGCAGGCCGAAGTCGGGCTGCGTCACGCCCAGCATGGACTGGACGGGACGCGAGGTGACACCGATCTTCTTGCCCACGACCGCATTGGCAGGCCCGATCCGATGCCCGAGAAACGCCTTCTGGATCGCATAGGCGTCGTCGATCGTGATCGGGAAACCGCGCGACGTGAGCGGTGCCACCGTCCGCCGGGCGGTGAGGGCCTCGAACAACTCGAGGCCCAGGGCTTCGACGGTGGCCTGTTCCATCGCCGCCTGCCGCTCAGACGCCGCGGCGCTTCAGCGCCTCGGGCGTATAGTCCGAGACCTTCTTGCCGCCCAGGTTGAACTTGGGCTTGCTCTTCTGTTCGTTGGTCAGACGGTCCGCCATATAGGCGCCGGAGACCAGGTCGTGATAGCAGCAGACGCGGGTCATGAAGATCTTGGCCGCATAGTCGTAGGACAGGGTATTCATCGCGAAGCGATAGAAATTGCCGCGGGCGTCATACATGTCGGCCAGCAGCGGCAGATGGGTGTCCTCGTCGACATAGAGGGTGCGGGCGCCGTAGATGTGACGGATGCCGTCCTTCAGCTTGGCCTTCAGCACCCAGACACGGTGCAGTTCCCAGCGCATATACTCGGGATTCACGTGCGACTTGCCGAGCAGGTCCTTGTAGGCGACCGACGGGTCCTCGATCTTGTAGTTGTTGTAGGGTACGAAGATTTCCTTCTTGCCCACGAGCTCCCATGTGTAGCGCTTGGGCGACTGCGCCCAGAGACGGGTGTCGTCCACGGTGTGGAAGCCGCCCGGCCCGAGCGGATAATCGCCGGCCACTTCCGGTGCCTGTTTCACCCGGCGGGTGCCCGGCACATACTGATAGGCCATGGTCGGTTCGGCGTCGAAATCCCAATGCTCGATCACCAGGGCGATGGCGCCGCGGTCGCGCTCCGGCTTCGTGGTGGTGCGGAACAGGGCGGAGGACAGCGGCGGCTTGTCGTCGCGCGGCACGCTCGGGTCGTAGGGCGGGGCATAGATGTCCCAATCCTGGCCGCCCCAGGCGATGTTGCCGTCTGGATAGACCACCGCCTCGTCATAGACGCCGGTCTCGGTGAAGGCCTTGGTCGCCGTGATGACGTTCCAGATCCCCTCGATGCCCGACTTCGGGAAGGGGAAGGCGGCGCCGGCCTTGACGCCGGTGATGCCTTCCGTGCTCGCCGTCAGGGTGGCGAGCTGGGCGTTCTGCTTGATCTGGTCGTGGGTCCAGTCGTCATAGCGGAAGTCGCGATGGCACGGGTAGACGTGCATCTTGAACGTATCCGGATAGCGCTTGAACATCTCCTGCTGGCCGACCGAGAGCTTGGCCGCATATTGGCTGAAGTTCTGCGCCGTGATCGTGAGGGTCGGCTTTTCGCCGGCATAGGGGTCGGGCAGCGGGCTGCCCGTACCGGCGAAGGAAATACCCGACGGCGCGCCCAGCCACTTGCCGGACCAGGCGGCGATGGAACCGTCGGCATTGCCTTCCTTCACCGCACCCATCGGGGTGAGCGAGGTGCCGAGCTTGGCGATCTCCTCGGGCGTCGCCTTGGCCAGCGCGAAGCGCGGCATGGCAGCGAGCAGACCCGCGGCGCCGACGCCCTTGACGAAGCTTCTGCGATCCATGGGATTTCCTCCAGTCATTGTCAGTCTTATGGGTCAGAACGTGTATTTGGCGGTCGCGATCACATAGTCGCGGTCGGTCAGCGGCCGCCAGACGGTGTCATAGTCGCCGAAGTAGGCGTTGTAGACGACCGCCAGCTCGAGGTTGTTCAGGTAACGGAACTTGACACCGACCGAGGCCCGCACGTCGCCCTTGCCCGAGAGCGTGCCGAGCGAGCCGCTATAGGCCGGATTGCCGAAGGCGATGCCGAAGGAGACGGGGATGAACATGTCCCAGCCGCCCGGGAAGACGTCGGTGTAACCGAACTCGGCCAGGCCCTGGAAGCCCCAGGAGGTCTCATCGCCCGTCAGGTGGTTGAATGCATTGATGTTGTTGCCGTTGCCGTCCTGCAGCGGCTTGCCCTGGGTATCGTAGAGATAGAGCGTGTCGTGGCGCACCACGTGGTTCACGCTGACTTCGCCGACCAGGGTGAGCGAATCCCAGTAGCTCGACGACGGCAGCACCGAGAGCGCGTTCAGATTGGCCTGCCAGATGTCGCCGCGCACCGGCTGCGGCGCCTTGATGCCCGAGATGTAACCGTCGACGAGCATCGGCGCGTCCTGCCGGTAGGCGAAATCGAAGCCGAAGTTGATCGGTCCGATCGAGGTCGACGCGCTCATGCCGTAGAGCTTGACGTTGTCGAAATAGGTGATGGTCGAGGAATAGGGCAGATAGAGCGGCGCGACGACGCCGACGATGTTCTTGATCGCGCCGTTGATCGCGCTCTCCTGGCCGCTGCAATCCTGGCCCAGCAGGCCGCAGACGACGCCGGTCAAACCGCCGAGCACGGTACCGTCGCGGAAGGTGTCGGTGCGCGGCGTGTCGATCGCCAGCACCGGCAGCGGGTTCTTCTCGTGGTACTTGATGAAGTACCAGCCGGTCTGGATCGCGTCGGTCAGGGCGTAGGACAGGCCGAGGCCCCATTGCGCCGTGTTGTTCGGCTTCTTCTCGCCGATCACCGGCACGTCGAAACGCTGATCGTCCGGATTGCCGACGCCCAGCACGTTCTTGCTCAGGATGTCGGAGAGGAGCTGGGCGATCTGGCTCGGCAGCGCCATGCTGCTGCAATTCGGGATGTTGGCGCTCAGCGTGCAGGCCGAGGCATACTGCTGGATCACGCTGGGGAAGGGATTGACCGAGCCATAGGCGAAGGCCGAGCCGGGGCCGACGAGATCGGCCCGGCTGAAGTAGGAGCCGACGCCGTCGAGCTGGGTATTGTCCCAGTCGAACTGATAATAGCCGAGCAGCGACAAGCGGTCGGTGATGCCCCAGTTCATCGAGACCTGCGGGCTCGGCAGCAGGATGTCCTTCACTTCGGCCGCCGGGCTGTTGGCACGCGTCGCGTCCGCCACGCCCTGGCTGAACGAGATATTGCCGAAGAACAGGCTCTCGCCCCAGGCCACCACCTGATTGCCGGCGCGCAGGCTCAGGCTGGTGCCGAAAATGTCGAAAGTGCCATAGGCGAAATAGTCGAGGGCGCGGAAGCGGCCGCCGTTGGCATAGCGGGTCTGGCCCGTGAACTCGTCGGCCGCGCCATATTTGTTGATGCCGTCGGGATAGGGATCGTCGTTCGAATTCTTGTCGTGATAGACGAAGTCGTAGAAGGCGTTGCCGCTCGCCTTGAAGCCGAAGTCCTGATACTTGAAATTGGCTTCGAGCAGGGCGGAGAAGGCATTGGTGATCAGGTCGCCCTTCTCGAAATTACGGTCCGGGTCGTCGAAATTATAGACCTTCGGCGTCTCGGTGCCGACCTTCAGCGTCGGCAGGATCGGCACCTGGGGCAGGATATAGACGGTGGCATATTCCGTCTCCGTGTCTTCCAGCACCTTGTAGCTCGGATCCTCGGCGCGGACGCCGACCGAATAGGCGGTGGTGACGTTGACCGACAGGGTGGCGCCATTGTCGAACTCGAAGACTTCGGCAAGGGCGGAACCGCCCGCCCCGAGAAGCCCCGCGACGACACTGACCTGTGCGACCATCCGCACCGCCGCCCTGCGCTCCGTCTTCCTGCTTCGCCCAGCACCCGCCATAATATCCCCCTTGCCCGCCGTTATCCGGCTTGTCAGACGCCCGAGCGTTCGAGGAACGCCAGACATTCCGCGTTGAAATAATCCCGGTCTTCTATCATCACCCAGTGGCCGCACTGGTTGGACAGGATGACCTTCGCGGTCGGGATGCCCTCCAGCAGGATCTGCGCATGGGCGACCGGCAGGAACTTGTCGTGGGTCCCCCAGAAGCCCAGCACGGGGCATTTGATCTCCGACAGGCGATCGGTATAGACACCGACGCGCATCGAGGCATAGACCGGGATCGGCTGTTCGAGGGCGACCGGCCAGCGCTCGGCCACCGCTTCGTCGGTGATGTGCTTCGGGTCGAACACCAGGTGACCCAGGAGGTCACGGAAGTCCTCGATCGCGAAGGGTCGGTTGGAGACGAACTGCAACATGCGCAGCACGCCCGCCATGGTGAAGGCATATTCCTGCGGCTCCTGCAGGCCGCCCGGCGCCATCAGGATCAGCTTCGGCACGAGGTCCGGGTAATCCAGGGTGAACTGCAGCGCGATGGCACCGCCCAGCGAATTGCCGATCGGCACCACCTGGGTGGCACCGGCCGCCGCCACCAGCTCGCGCATGGAGGGGACGTGGAGATCGGTCGAATATTCGACGTCTTCCGGCTTGTCGGAAAGGCCGAAGCCCAGGTAGTCCGGCGCCAGGACGTGGTAGCCGGCCTCGGCAAAGGCCGACATGTTGCCCTTGAAGTTCGAATAGCCGGAAGCCCCGGGGCCCGAGCCATGCAGGCACAGGATGCTCGGCCGGCCGGCCGAGGGCGTACCGACTTCGTGGTAATGCAGCTTGTGCCCCGACGAGAGCACCAGATATTTTCCCACGGGAATGGAAGTCGCCTCGGTCACGCTGTTTTCCTCCAACTCTTGCGCGGTGATCGTTCCGCGTCTCGGTACCATTACTTCGGCACAAGCGGGCTGCATGGTCCGTACAGACTAGCGCCCGGACACGACGACCCCCTCGCTCGCCGCCGGCTCGGCCGCGGGCTTCCTGGCGAAGCCCTTGGCGGGCAGCAGCCAGGCGGCGAGCGCGGGGAGCAGGAAGATGGCGCCGAAGACATTCACCAGGAACATGAAGGCGAGCAGGATGCCCATGTCGGCCTGGAACTTGAGGGCGGAGAAGGCCCAGGTGAGCACGCCGACCGACATGGTGATGGCGGTGAACAGGGCGGCGGTGCCGCGCTGGCGCATCGCCTCGTAGAAGGCATCGCGCAGGTTACGGCCGCTGTGGCGCATCTCGTGGATCAGGCGCTCGTAGATATAGATGCCGTAGTCGACGCCGACGCCGACGCCGAGGGCGATCACCGGCAGGGTCGAGACCTTGAGGCCGATGCCGAGCCGGGCCATCAGGGCGTTGCAGAAGATCGAGACGATGGTGAGCGGCACAATGATGCAGATCACCGCCTCGAAGCTCCTGAAGGTCAGGAAGCAGAGCAGCGAGATCGCCCCGAAGATCGAGAGCAGCATCTCGAGCTCGGCCTCTTCCACCGCCTGGTTGGTCGCGGCCGTCACCCCGACGTTGCCCGAAGCCAGGCGGAAGGCGACGTTGGGCGTGTTTTCGGTCGCCAGATAGGCCTGGATATCCTTGATCACATGGGCGACCAGGGCGCCGTCGTGGTTCTTCAGGAAGATGTCGACCTTCATCGCCTTGCAGCCCTCGGTGTTGAAGCCGAGGTCGGGATTGAAGGCATAGCCGCCGACGGAGAGCCCGCTGGAGCTGCGCGGCAGGCCGGCCCAGCGCGGGTTGCCCTCGTTCATGCCCGCGATGACGAGCTTGCTGATCGCCGGCACCGTGAGCACCGACTGCACGCCCGAGATGCCGCGGGCATAGAGGTCGAAACGATCGACCGCCGCCATCACGGAATGGTCGAGGCAGGCTTCCGAGAAGCCCGTGGTCTCGACGATCACGGTCAAGACATCGGTGCCGATGTCGTAACGCGACAGGATCGCCGCATTGTCGACGTTGTAACGATCCGAGGGCCAGAGTTCCGGTGCGCCCTGGCCGACGTCGCCGGTCTTCAGGTTGCGCGCCTGGATCGCCGAGAAGCCGGCCAGCACGGCCGCCACGGCGAAGACCGCGAGGGCCGGGCGCTGGGTCGCCAGCTTCGACAGCGCCCACCAGGACTTGCGGATCTCGACGCTGTCGTCGCCCGAATGCTTCACTTTGCGCGCCGATTTCTCGAGGTTGATGAGCGAGAGCAGCACCGGCAGGATCAGCTTGTTGGTGACGATCATCAGCATGACACCCATCGAGGCGGTCATGCCGAGCTCGCGCACGATGTCGATCTCGATCCGCATGATCACCAGGAAGCCGAGGCCGTTGGTGATGAGGGCGAGCGCGCCGGGCACGAAGAGGGCCTGGAAGGCCCGGCGCGAGGCTTCGACCGGGCGGGCACCGCCGATCACCGACTGCTTCCAGGCATTGGTCATCTGCACGGCGTGGGAGACGCCGATCGAGAAGATCAGGAAGGGCACCAGGATCGAAATGGGATCGATGCCGGCGCCGACCAGCGGCAGCAGGCCGCCGAGCCAGATCACCGGCAGCAGCGCCACCACGAGCGAGAGACCCGTGAGTTTCCACGAGCGGCAATAGAGGAACAGCAGCACCGCGGTGATCAGGAAGGAGATGCCGAAGAAGGCGATGACGCCGAGCAGGCCGTCGACGATCGAGCCCACGATCATCACGAAGCCGATGATGTTGACCTCGATATTGGCGTTCTCGTATTTGGCGCGGATCTCGTCCAGCTTGTGGGCGAGCTCGTAGTAGTTCACGCGCACCCGCTCGCCGCCCACGTTCTCCTGGATCTCGAACATGATCATGGCGTCGTGGGCGTCGTTGCCGACGAAACGGCCGATGATGCCGGCATCCTCGACGTTGCGGCGCACCTGGGCGAGCTGGTCGTCGGTCTTGGTGAAGGTCTCGGGGATGATCGGCGCGCCGATGAAGCCTTCCTCGGTCACCTTGGTGTAGCGCACGCTGGGCGAGAACAGAGAGATCACCCGGGTGCGGTCGACATTGGGCAGGAAGAAGGCCTCGTTGTGCAGAGCCTCCATCGCCGTCATGAATTCCTTGTTGTACATGTCGCCCTGCCCCTTCCAGTGCAGGTTCAGGACGACGCGGTTGTGCCCCGGGAAGATGAAGGCATATTCGGCGAAGGCCTTCATGAAGGGGTGGTGGATCGGAATCAGCTTGGCGAAGCCGGGGTCGAGCTGGATGTTGCGCGCCTCGTAGCCGAGCACGCCGGTGATGCCGACCGCCAGCGCCAACACGACGAAGCGGAAGCGCAGCAGGAGGTTGGAGCAGCCCTCGACGACGCGCTGGCCGAAGGTGGCGGGGGCGGCATGGGCGTGATGGAGCTTCGACATGTCACTGTCCCCCTGTCACTGGCCGGTGACGAGCGCCGCGAGCGGCCGATCCAGGTTGAATTGGGAAATGCCCTTCTCGCCGCCCAGCAGCAGGCGGCCCGGGGCGAGTTCGAGCAGGGCGACATAGGCTTCGCGCCCACCCGACTGGGCGGCGTGGAAGCTGGTGCCGCCGTCGGACGAGACGAGCACGGTGGCGCCCTGGCCGATCAGCACGACGCGCCCGTCGGCGAGCAGCAGGCCGCCGAAGAGCGAGGCTTCGACGCCGGTGTCGATCTCGGTCCAGCTGTTGCCGAAGTCGTCGGTCCTGAACACGTGGCCCAACATGCCGTAGGCGATCCAGCGCCCGCCCGGGGTCCGCACCACGCCGTAGAGCGAGCCGTTGTAGGGGAGCTGCACGGCTTCCCAGGTCTTGCCGCCGTCCGCCGTGCGCATCACCTGGGCCATCTCGGCCGCCACCATCATGCGACCGTCGGCGGCACAGGCGATGCCGTTCAGATGCGGCCCGTCCGGCAGGTCGACCGGCACAGGCGCGAAATCCTTGCCCTGGTCCTGCGAGACCAGGAAGGCGCCGAAGGAGCCGACGGCATAGACCGTGCCGGCCCCCGCGGCGCAGAGGCCGAACAGCGGATCGGACGATTCCTCGGTGAAGCGGACCGTCTGCCAGTCCCGGCCGCCGTCGGTCGAACGCAGCACGACGCCGTCGTGGCCGACCGCCAGCGCCTGGTCGCCGCCGATGCCCGCGACCTGGGTCAGGGTGGCTTCGATCCGGGCGTGTTCGGCCGTGCCGGTCACCTCGGCGTCGTGCCAGCTCTGCGCCTTGTCGTCGGAGATCAGGATATGGCCGCTCTCGCCCACCGCGACCAGGCGGTCACCCACCGCAGCGAGCCCGTTGATGCGCAGCCGGCCCGGGTTCGTCTCGGTCGCCGGATATTCGGGCAGCGGCCGCGGCCTGAAGGCATATACCGCGATGCCGGCAATCAACGCCGCCATCAAGAGTCCCACCGCGCGTCCGGCCATCGACCTTGTTCCCCTCCCCGCCGGGTGTTTTCGTCACCCGTCCGCTGCGCCTTGGCGCGCGGTGTTTTCGCCATGCTTACCCGCCCGCACCCTGGGCTCCAAGGGCCGTTAGCGCGAAACTGGTATCAATCGCCAATCGACTCAGAAAACGGGAGATTTCGCCGACACCGACCGAGGCTCGAAATGACCGTTACCGGGCGAAATCTCCCGTCGCGCGGGGGACGGGCCCCCGCACGAAACCGATACCGTCAGCCGCCCAGGCGGTGGCCCCAATGGCTGGTCGCCGTGGTCTCGAAGACTTGGTGGTTGGTCCAGTCCTTGACCAGGCCGCCCCAGCCGTATTCGAGCGCGAAGCCGCCCGGCGTGAAGACGTAGAAGGAGATCATCTCGTCGTTCACATGCTTGCCGAGGCCCATGACGACGGGCACCTGATACTGCGCCACCCGGTCGAGCGCACGGCCGACTTCGTCGAGATTGTCGACCTCGATCATCACGTGGATGCAGTTGGCCGGGCTCGGCATTTCGGCCAGCGCCAGGGAGTGCTGGCGCGGGTTGCAGTGATAGAACTGGATGCGCATCGCCGGCATACCGGGGAGCATCGAGATGCGCAGGATGTCGGAAAGGCCGAAGTCCAGCGTCTCGGTCCAGAACTTGTGGGTGGCATCGAAATCCATCGGCGCCGGCAGCACGACATGGCCAAGGCCCATGTCCTTGGTGACGAAGCCGGAGACGCCGATCGGCGAGACGAAGCGCGAGAAGTCCGAGATCGGACCCCAGTAGACTTCCTGCACATTGCCGGCCGGATCGATGAAGCTGAAATAATCCTGCACGTAGCGGATCTTGGCGCCTTCGGCGCTGCCATCGGTGACGGCGACGCCCTTGGCGACCAGTTCCTCGCGGGCGGCGCGGAAAGCGATCTCGTCCTGGACTTCCCAGGCCGAGGCGATCAGCCCGTCCTGCTCGGCAGGCAGGATCAGGAAGCGGAACTGACGACCGTCCATCTTGAGGTGCAGGCGGCCTTCGGGCGCATCGATCGCCATCAGACCCAGCACTTCGGTAGCGAACTGCCGCCACTTCTCGATGTCGGTGGCACCGACGACGACATAGCCCAATTCACGGATCTGCACGCTTTTCCTCCCCCGATTGCACCGGGTTTGACCCTTGACGGATCACACCCTAATCCAACGAGGCTCCCCTTCATCGTCCGCATGGACTAATTGAATTTGATTCATTGACCCGCTTCGGTGCAAGCGATTCAATCGGGGAAGGCGACTTTTACCTTGTCGGTCAGAGGCAGGGCCTGGCAGGCCAGAATCCAGCCGTCGCCCAAGTCGGATTTGTCGAGGACGCTGTTCTTGGTCATCTCGACCTTGCCTTCCTCGAGCTTGCACATGCAGGCGCTGCAACTGCCCATCCGGCAGGAATAGGGCGCGTCGATCCCGGCTTCGAGGATGATGTCGAGGAGATGGCGTGAAGTCGGCCAGTCGAGCCTGTGGGTGACGCCGTCGAGCGACACTTCGACCTCGGCCTTGGGTCCGGATTCGGCCGCCGCGGCAGCCGCCTTGGCTTCCGCCTCGATCGCCGCGATGGCAGCGACGGGATCGCCGTCGAGCGAAATGAACTTCTCGAGGTGGATGCGGGTCCGGGCCACGCCGAGGCTGGTCAGCGCCTCGACGACGCCGTCCATGAACGGGCCGGGACCGCAGATGAAGGCATCGTGGCTCGCCGCATAGGGCTTCACCAGATCGGCCAGGAGGGCGGCCCTGGGCAGGCCCTGCACACTCTCGAGCCAATGCAGCAGGGTGACGCGGCCCGGGTTGGCGGCCGCCAGTTCGCGCAGTTCGGCTGCGAAAATCACCGATTTTTCGTCGCGGTTGGCATAGACGACGACGATGTGACCCTTGCCCTTCAACAGGGCGGATTTCAGGATCGACAGGATCGGCGTGACGCCGCTGCCGCCGGCGAAGAGCAGCAGGTCGCGGTCCAGATTCTTCGGCACGAAGACGCCGGCCGGCGGCAGGACTTCGACCACCGAACCCGCCTCGACATTGTCGCACAGCCAGTTGGAGCCGATACCGCCGGCGACCCGCTTCACCGTGACCTTATGCGCCTCGCCCGTGAAGGGCGAACTGGCCAGCGAATAGCAGCGCGCCACGGTGGCGCCCGGCTCGCCCAGGCGGAGCGTCAGGAACTGCCCGGGCCTGTAGTCGAAGCGCTGGGCCAGGTCGGCCGGAACCTCGAAGATTACCGACTTGGCATCGGCGGTCTCGGCGACGACGCGCGCCACTTTCAGCGAATAATATTGCAGCGGCAGCATCGTCACCCGTCCCGGCTCCCCTCGTTCTTCCGCCCCCTCGGCGAGGGCGCAGGATCAGATGAAAAAGTCCTGGTTGTCGAGGCCCAGCATGACCCGGCCCCAGTTCCGGCCGATCGAGTCCTGCTGGTTCGCGGCATGGGCCCGGGCGGTCGAGAGGTCGGCGAAGATTCTGGCGAAGGGCAGGCCGTTGAAGACCGCCGCACCGCCGCCCGCCTTGAAGATGCGCTGGGCCAGGTTGACGCAGCGTTCCGGCACTTCGGCCGACTGGTAGCGATACTTCATGCGGTCCTCGATCGGCGTGAAGATGCCGGCCTCGGCCTGTTCGTACATCAAGCCGATGTTGCGGCGAAGCACCAGCTTCATGGCGTCCAGCGCCGCCACCGTCTCGGCCACCACGAGCTGGGCCGAACCGTCTTCCGCCGTCTTGGCGCCGGTCACCGTGGTGCGCTTGGCGGCATATTTCACGAAGGCGTCGAGCATCGCCTGCAGGCCGCCCAGGGTCGAGGTCGAGACCGCGCGGATGAAGATCTGCGCGAAGGGCACGCGGTAGAGCGGTGCGGTGTTCACCGCATTGCCCGGGCTCATGCACATCAGGGCGTCGGCCATCTTGTGCGTGCGATATTCGGGCACGAAGGCGTCCTCGACCACGATATCGTGGCTGCCGGTGCCACGGAGCCCCAGCGTGTCCCAAGTATCGACGATCTCATAGTCCTTGCGCGGCAGCAGGAAAGTGCGGGCATCCATATTGCCGGATTCCGGATCGACCATGCCGCCGAGGAAGATCCAGTCGCAATGCTCGCAGCCCGACGAGAAGCGCCAGCGGCCCGAGAAGCGGAAGCCGCCTTCGACCGGGGTCGCCTTGCCCGTCATCATATAGGTCGAGGAGATCAGGACCGAGGTGTCCTGGCCCCAGACATCCTGCGCCGCCTGGTCCTCGAACAGCGCCATCTGCCAGTTGTGGCAGGCAATGACGGCGTAGCACCAGGCCGACGACATGTCGCCCTCGGCCAGGGTCATCAGGATGTCGTAATAGACATGCGGGTGCATCTCGAAGCCGCCCCAGCGCTTGGGCTGGAGAACGCGGAAGAAGCCCGCCTTCTGGAAGTCGGCGATCGTCTCGGGCAGCACCTTGCGTGCTTTTTCCGTCGCCGCGGCGCGTTCGCGCAAGACCGGGACCATGGCGCGGGCGCGACGCAGAAGCTCGTCGGCATCCGGCGCCACCATGTTCACTTCGCTGCTGCCGTCCATGGCCTGTTTCCTCACGATCGGTACGTTGTTCTGGACATCGCCCGTGCGACGTCCGCCGTGTCGGGGATCATGGGAGCCGAGGACGAGAGCAACATCGTCTAAGCGGACTAACTCATTCGACCCGACATGCAGGCTTTTTCGACCCCCTCCAAGCAGACGATGCGGGCTTGCCCGGACCGATCAAAATCGGCTCAACTGTCGGGGTGATCGCTTACCCCGCCGCTGCAGGATGTCAGCCATGGCCGAAAGCCCCATTGTTCCCGCCCCCGACCTGATCGCCGCCTTCAAGGGCGCGATGCGCCGCCTCGCTGCGACCGTCACCATCGTCTCGACCGGTTCCGACGGCGAGCGCCAGGGCATGACCGCGACCGCCGTGACCTCGGTCACCACCGATCCGCCGGCCATCCTGGTCTGCGTCAACCAGAGCGCCAGCCTGCATCCCGCGCTGCAGGACGGCACTCGCTTCTGCGTCAACCTGCTGCACAACCGCCATGCCGAGGTGGCCGGTGCCTTCGGCGGCAAGCTCCAGGGCGCCGAGCGTTTCTCGGCCGGGGAATGGGCCGACGGCCCCCATGGCGTGCCCTATCTGGTCGATGCTCAGGCCAACATCTTCTGCCGGGTCGACGCCCTGATGCTCTATGGCACCCATACGATCTTCGTCGGCAAGGTCGAGGAAGTGCGCCTGTTCGGCGATGTTTCGCCCCTGATCTACCAGGACGGCCGCTACATCAAGGCGAGCTGAGCCAGGGAATCCTCCCAGCCCCCCGGCAAAATCAACGCAGTGGGGCAAGTGCCCTGGACCGTAGCGCCATGGCCTGCGCTAGGATGACCGCCTGTATCGTGTGCGGTGATCCATGGGTAAGCTTTGGGGTGCTTTGGTCGGCGCTGGGCTGGCCTTTCGGGCGATCGCCGGCCGCCGGCCGCGGCCCCTTTCGATCGACCAGCGCTTGGCCATGGTGCTGGCGCGGGCGCCGGTCGAACACTCCCTGACGGTCCACTGGGACGAGCACCAGATCCCCGTGGTCGAGGCGGCCACGGACCGCGACCTCGCGGTCGGCCTCGGCATCGTCCATGCCCATCTCCGCCTCGGCCAGATCGAGATCATGCGCCGCCTGGCACTCGGCCGGGTCGCGGAGATGATCGGGCCACTCGGCGTCGAGCTCGACAAGAGCCTGCGCCTGCTCGAGCTCGGCCGCGCCGTGCCGGCCATGATCGAGACCATGCCGGGCGAGACCCGCCTCTTCATCGACGGCTTCCTGGCCGGCTACAACCACCAGCTCCTCGGCCAGGCCGAGCTGCCGCCCGAATGCCGCCTGCTGGGGATCGGGCGCGAGGCTTGGTCGCTGCCCGATTTTCTCACCCATGCCCGGCTGATGTCGGCCGATTCCGCTTGGCTCGCCTGGGGGCGGCTGTTGCGCGCCAGGGCGGCCCTGCCGAAAGCGGAATGGACCAGGCTGTGGCACCGCCTGCTCGCGGCCGGCGCCCCGGCGGCCCTGACCGCCCTGCCCGAGACGATGGCCGAGCGGGTGCTGGCAGCGGAAGGGCGCCACGGCAGCAATTCCTTCGCCGTCGCCGCCTCGCGCACGGCGGGCGGCGCGCCCTTGATCGCCAGCGATCCCCATCTGCCGCTCGCCCTGCCCAATCCCTGCCTGATCGCGGGGATGCAGTCGCCGTCCTATCGGGCGGTCGGCCTGATGATGCCGGGGGTTCCCTCCATGCCGATCGGGCGCAATCCGTGGATCGCCTGGGGTGGCACTAATCTCTATGCCCAGACGAGCGACCTTGTCGATGTCGCCGGCCTGCCGCCGGAAGCCTTCGAGAGCCGGCAGGAGGTGCTGCGCGTGCGCGGCGCGAAACCGGTGACGATCACGCTGCGGCGCTGCCCCCTCGGCCCCGTCGTCTCGGACGGCGCCATGATCAAGACCGGCGGCACCACGGCACTCCGCTGGGTCGGCCACGCGCCGAGCGACGAGATCGGTGCCATGCTGGCAATCGCCCGTGCGCACGATTTCGAGGGTTTCGAGGCGGCTGCCCGGCGTTTCGGCCTGCCCGGGCTGAACCTCACCTTCGCCGGGGCGGACGGGCGCATCGCCCATCTGCGCGCCGCCCATGTGCCGCGCGGCCGGCGCCCCGATCCGGACGACCTGATCCTGCCGGCCGAAGCCGCCTGGGACTTCGACGATTACGCCGATGCCGGCGACCTGCCGATGACGGTCGATCCCGCCGCCGGTTTCGTCGTCTCGGCCAACGAGGCACCGCCGCCGGGCGGCCCCACCATCGGCCATTTCTTCGCCCCCTCCGACCGTGCGGAACGCCTGACGGCCTTGCTGACCGCTCGACGAGACCTCCGGCCGGAGGATCTGATGGCACTCCAGCGCGACGTTCACCACGCCCCGGCGTTCGACTTCCGGGACTTCCTGGCCGCGCGGCTCCCCGCGCCGGCAGGTCCGGCGGAAATGTGGCTGGTCCAGCAACTGACGGCCTGGGACGGGACTTACGGCGCGGATTCGACGGGTGCCGCCTGTTTCGAGGTGCTGCTCGCCTGCCTGATGCGGGTCCTGCCGAAGAACACCGCCGGCCCGGCCTATGAGGCCGTCCGCCAGGCCCGGGGGCTGATCCGCCAGGATCTCGAAGCCCTGCCCGGCGCCGAACTGGCGGCGGCACTGGCGCGCGCCTTGCCGGTGGCGGCCCGCCGGCTGCGCCGCCGCCCCTCCTGGGGCGCGTTGCACCGGCTCGAACTCCGCCACGGCCTGGCCGCCCTGCCGATCGCCGGCCGGCATTTCAAGGTGGCCGGCATCGCCGCCGCCGGCTGCAACGACACGGTGAACAAGACGGCCCACGGCCTCGCCCCCGGGCGCCACCGGGTCGGCTTCGGTGCGGCCGCCCGCCATGTCTCCGACCTCGGCGACGCGGATGCCAATCACTTCGCCCTGCTGGGCGGCCAAGACGGCTGGTTCGGCAGCGCCAACCTCGCCGATCTCGCCGCCGGCTGGAACGCCGGGGCCATGGTCACCGTGCCGCTCCGCCTCGACAGCCTGCGCCGCCTGTTCCCGCGGAAGACGGCGATCGAGCCACTGAACAGCTAGTGCAGCAGGCCGCCCGGCGGTGCCTCGTCGTCGTCGGGCTCCGCCCCTTCGTCGCCCTCATCCTGCAGCGTGCCGGCGAGCGGACTCGCCTGATGATGGACCAGGCGCCATTCGCCGTCTTCCAGCACCAGGATGTTGGTCGCCGAGAGGGCGTGGTCCTCGATCACCTCGACCAGCACGACCATGGCCGCCGTGGTCCCCAGCATCAGCACCTGTTCACCGTGGCAGACGACCTGGGGCGACGACGGATTGGCCAGGATGTCGGTCCAGGATTTCAGAATCTGGGTGCGGTCGGTCAGCGGCGGCCAGCCGGGATGGATGCAGGCGACCGGCGACCGCCGCGCCCAGAGGGCGCGCATCGCGCGGGCGTCGCGCTGGCGGAAGGCGGCGTAGAAGGCCCGGTTGACGGCCAGCACCGCCTGTTCGACCGACATCGTCATGGCGCCGCCGGCAGGCCGAGGGCGACCACTTCGAGGACACGGTCGCCGGCCGGGCGGCGCCATGTCACGGTATCGCCGACATGCGCCCCGACCAGCGCCCGGCCGAGCGGCGACAGGCAACTGACGCGCCCGGCGGCAGGATCGGCCTCGTGCTCGCCCACCAGGGCGACCGCCATGGCCTCCCCCTCCTCGTCCTCGACCGTCACCACGGTGCCGAAACAGGCGGCATCCGGCACCGCGGCGAGCGGCGGCACCACCGTGGCGGCGGCGAGCAGGGCGTCGAGCCGAGCCTTTTCGCGGGCCACCTCCATGCCCTCCTGGCCGTCCAGGGCGGCACGGCGCGCAGCCAGCGCGCGCTGGCCGGCCGGGCTGATCAGGTGGGGGGCGACCGCGGGCAGTTCGACCTCGGCCGCGGCGGTATCGTCTTCTTTGACGAAGGCTCTGCTCAATCCCGTTTCCTCTTCGCCCGTGCTAAAGCATCTTCAAGCGAATTGAATCCGGTTCGCCGTCCGAAGATGCGTCAGAACGAAAGGTTAGAGCATCGGCGGAATGCCGCTCATTCCGCCGATGCTGCATTCATCCTAACAGCCTGTGGCCAGGATCATAGACTTCGGCGTGCCATCGGCGATCCTGTCGACAACCACCGAGGAAGCCTTCCGTCATGCCCCGCCGCCACGCCTTTCTGCTGTTCGCCGCCGCCCTCGCCGGAACGGTCGGCGCTTCCGCGGCGCTCGGCGACAGCGGCACCCTGAGCCGCAGCGCCATCGGCAACACCCAGGACGCGGCCCCCCTGCCCAAGCGGCCGGGCCGCAGCGCCCCGCCCGCAGGCGAGCCGGATCCGCGCCACGGCGCCCGCCCGGGCGGCGATCCGGCCGATGTCGCGGGCCTGCCGCCACTGCCGCTCTCGGCGATCGGCCTGGTCGATTCCCCGTCGAGCTTCTGCACCGGCACAGTGGTCGGACGGCGCAGCGTGCTGACCGCGGCGCATTGCGTGTTCAACGATTTCGGCTCGGTCCGACTGCCCTCCAGTTTCCTGGCCGGCCACGGCGACGCTGGCGACGCCATCGAGGCGAAGATCGTCGAAGCCTTCGTGCCGCCCGCCTTCGACCTGACGAAATTCAACGACACCAACGACATCGACGGCCTGGACTGGGCCATCCTGGAACTCGACCGCGACATCGGCGACGTCACCGGCATCGTCGACATCGCCCGCCTGGACCGCCGGGGCCTGAAGGCCCTGAGCGGCGGCAGTCGCGGCTTCGTCCAGATCGGCTATGGCGAATCCGACGGCGACCGGGTCACCATCCGGCGCGACTGCAAGGTGATGGAAGCCTGGGACGACAATACCTTCGGCCACCTGTGCGGCAGCGTGCAGGGCGATTCGGGCGGCCCCGACCTCGCCCTGATCGATGGCCGCTGGCAGATCATCGGTATCGAATCGGCCGAAGTGGACACGGATTCGACCCGTGGCGTCGACATGGCAGTGGCCGCCGCCGCCTTCGCGGCGGAAGCCGGCCGCCACCCCTGACCCCTCGACCTAGCCGTTGCGGCCGAGCAGCGCCGTGGTGCAGCCCGGCGCGCCCGAGAGCTTGCCGCGCATCGCCTTGCCGTCCGGTGTCAACTGAAGCTCGACGCCGACCATGGCATAGCCGGTCGGGCGCTGAATCCAGGCGTCGGGAAACAGCGTCAACTGGCGATCGCCCGGCCCCGGCGCCGTGCCCACGACTCGGAAGCGGCCGGACGGCACACCCGGATTGGACGCCACGGCATAGAAGGAGAAAACCGCGGTGATTTCGCCGTTCGCCGGTGCATCGAACATGATGTCGATGCCGGTCAGGCCCTGGGCGCAGGTATAGGTGCCGGTCCAACTGCCGGAAAAGCCGGTCGCCGCCGCGGGCGGGCTGGGCTTGAAGGGCGCTGGCGCAGGCGCCGCCGGCGTGGGCGCTGGCG
>NZ_JBAZKR010000024.1:0-48662 GCF_041650655.1 Zavarzinia sp. | reverse complement strand
TGCATTAGGCTCGACGGCCGCGGTGCAACATGCGAGCCTGTTGTTGTGCAATGTACCGTTTCGGATAGGCACGCAGGGTCTTTTCGGAAGGGGTGACGGTCGATGTTCATTCGGTATGGCTACGAGATCACCCTGAGCTGCCCACAGCCGACAGCGATGGTCTGCCTGCTGGCGGTCCATCCCGACCGTGCCTTCGACATGCGCTCGGCCGAGAGTTTCTTCACCAACCCGAACGTGCCGACCTCGACCTATATGGATCTCTACGGCAACCGCTGCCGTCGCTTGGTGGCGCCGGCGGGCGACCTGATGATGTGGGGCGACGCCACGATCGAGGACAGCGGCCAGCCGGACGTGAAGGTGCCGATGGCGCGCGAGGTCCCACCCGCCGAACTGCCGGACGAATGCCTGGTCTATCTGCTGGGCAGCCGCTACTGCGAGACCGACCTCCTGAGCCAGACCGCCTGGGACCTGTTCGGTGCCATACCGCCGGGCTGGGCGCGGGTGCAGGCGATCTGCGATTTCGTCCACGGCCACATCAGCTTCGACTACATGAAGGCGCGGGCGACGCGGACCGCCTACGAGGCCTTCCGCGAGCGGATCGGCGTCTGCCGCGACTATGCCCATCTCGCCGTCGCCCTGTGCCGCTGCCTGAACATCCCGGCGCGTTACGTCAACGGTCACCTGGGCGACATCGGCGTGCCGGTGGTCGATCCGATGGATTTCAGCGCCTGGATCGAAGTCTTCCTCGACGGCCGCTGGTTCACCTTCGACCCGCGCAACAACAAGCCGCGGATCGGCCGCATCGTGGTCGCCCGCGGGCGGGACGCGGCCGATGTCCCTCTGATCAATTCCTTCGGGCCGCATGTCCTGAAATCCTTCCGCGTCTGGACCTACGAAGTCCCGGCCGCCACGACCGCCTGATCCCGGCGCGGCTGCCCTGCAGCCGGCGCACTTTCCAAGCGGCCTGCTGGTCGGCATATTGTCCGGCCCAGCATTCCAGGGCCGTCATGACCATCGGTATCGCCGCGAATATCCCGACCTCCGGCTTGCGCAGTTTCCTGCGCGAGGCGCGGGCGATCGCGGCCGTGGGGCTGCCTTTGGCGCTCGGGCAATGGGCCGGCGTCGCCATGCTGACCACCGATACGATCATGCTGGGCCGTGTGTCGCCCGAAGTGCTGGCGGCGGCGGCGCTCGGCTTTTCCATCGTCATGCTGCCCCTGATGTTCCTGATCGGCCTCGCCCAGGGGGCGACTCCGCTAATGGCCCATGCCCTGGGTGCCCGGGTGCGCTACTTGCGCGATGTGCGGCGGAGCTTCCGCCAGGTGCTGTGGGCGACCGGGATCGTCTGCGTGCCGGTGATCGCGGCCTGCTGGCAGGTGGGCGCGCTGCTCCGCCTGATCGGGCACGAGCCGGCGCTGGCGGACGCGACCCAGGACTACGTGCGGGCGGTCTCGCCCACCTTGCTGACCAGCGCCTGGTTCGTCGTGTTGCGCAATTTCATGGCCACTTTCGACCGGCCGCGGGCGGCGCTGGTGATCGCGCTGCTCCAGGTCCCGGTCAACGGCCTGTTCATCTATGTCCTGATCTTCGGGCACCTGGGCTTGCCGGCCCTCGGTGCGGTCGGGGCCGGCATCGGGTCGAGCCTGTCGGGCCTGCTCGCCCTTGTAATCCTCGGCGTCTTCCTGGCGCGCGATCGGCAGTTCCGCCGCTTCCATCTGTTCGGCCGCTTCTGGCGGGCGGATTGGCCGCGCCTCGGCCACATCTTCCGCCTCGGTACGCCGATCGGCCTGACCATCACCTTCGAAGTGATGCTGTTTTCGGCCGCTGCGCAGATGATGGGGCTGATCAGCCCGCTGGCGCTGGCCGGGCACCAGATCGCCATTCAGATCGCTTCGACGACCTTCATGGTGGCGCTCGGCCTCGGCCAGGCGGCGAGCATCCGGATCGGAGTCGCCGCCGGGGCCCGCGATGCCGTCGCGGTCAGGCGTACCGGCTGGACGGCGCTGGTGCTCGGCTGCGGCTTCATGGGGGCGATGGCGGTGGTCATGGTGATCTGGCGGAGCGCCATAGCCGGCCTGTTCCTGCCCGACCAGCGCGGGCCGGAGGCGATGGAAGTGCTCGCCTTCGCCTGTGATTTCCTGGTCCTGGCCGGGCTGTTCCAGGTCGTGGACGCGGCCCAGGTGGTGGCGGTCAACCTGCTGCGCGGGTTGCAGGACGCCCGGGTGCCGATGATCTATGCGATCGGCTGTTATTGGGTGATCGGCATGACCGCGTCCTGGGCGCTGGCCTTTCCGCTCGGCCTCGGCGGGCAGGGCATCTGGTGGGGCTTCGTCGCGGCGATCGGTACTTTCGCGGCGCTGCTGGTCCGGCGTTTCGCCCGGCGCGAACATGTGCCCTCTTACCGGGCGCTGTTTGCGCTATAAGCGGGCATGAGCAAGATCCGCCTCGACCAGTTACTCGTCGACCGCGGCCTGGCGGAGAGCCGGACGCGGGCGCAGGCCATCATCATGGCCGGCAATGTCTTCACCGGCACCCGCCGGCTGGACAAGGCGGGCGACAAGGTGGCCGAAGACATCGCCCTCGAAGTGAAGGGCGAGCCGCACCCCTGGGTCTCGCGCGGCGGGCTCAAGCTGGTCAAGGGCCTCGACCAATTCGCCGTCGATCCCGCCGGCCTGACCGCGATCGACGTCGGCGCCTCGACCGGCGGCTTCACCGACGTGCTGCTCACCCGGGGCGCCGCCCGGGTCTATGCCGTCGACGTCGGCCACGGCCAGCTCGCCTGGAAACTGCGGAACGATCCCCGTGTCACCGTGATGGAACGGACCAACGCCCGCCATCTCGACGCCACCATGATCCCCGAGCCCGTCGACCTCGTGGTCTGCGACGCCAGTTTCATCGGCCTCGAAGTCGTATTGCCCGCCGCACTCGCCCTGACCCGGCCCGGCGCCCGCCTGATCGCCCTGATCAAGCCGCAGTTCGAGGTCGGCAAGGGCAGGGTCGGCAAGGGCGGCGTGGTGCGCGAGCCCGAGTTGCACCAGGAAGTCTGCGACCGGATCGCAGCCTGGGTCGCCGGCCTGCCCTTCTGGCGCGTCCTCGGTGTGACCGAGAGCCCGATCAAGGGGCCGGAGGGCAATGTCGAATTCCTGATCGGAGCAGCGCGCGATGCCTGAGACCCTGGAAGCCGTGGTCAGCCGCCTGGGCGCTCAGGGCGACGGCACGGTGGAAACGCCGCGCGGCATCTTCCACGTCCCCTTCGCCCTGGCCGGGGAAAAGGTGCGGATCGCGCTCGAGGGCAAGGCGGCCAGGCTGGAAGCCGTGCTCGAAGCCTCGCCCGACCGGGTGGAACCCGCTTGCCCGGTGTTCGGGCGTTGCGGCGGCTGCCAGTTGCAGCATCTGGCGCCGGCGGCGGTGGCCGAATTCAAGCGGAACGGCATCCGGGCGGCGCTGGCCCATCGCGGCTTCGGCGATGCCGAGGTGCTGCCCACCCTGTCGCTCCCGGCGGGGGAGCGGCGGCGTGTGCGTTTCGCCGTGCTGCGCGTCGGCCGGCGGATCTTCTTCGGCTTCCACGAGCGCCGCGCCCATCGCCTGGTCGATGTCGATTCCTGCCCGGCCATCCTGCCCGGGTTGAACCGGCTGGTGGCGCCGCTGCGGGCGCTCGCCGAACGGATCGCCTTCGAGGCGGCGACGGTCACCCTGCTGCCGGGCGGCATCGACCTCGCCCTCGACGGCAAGCTGAAGCTCGACCTCGCGACCCGGGAAGCCCTGGTCGATTTCGCCGAGGCCCAGGGCGTCGCGCGGATCTCCGCCGCCGGGGAAATGGTGCTGGAGAAGGGCGGGCCGAGCCTCGCCTTCGCCGGGGTCAGTGTCTCGCCGCCGGCCGCCGGCTTCCTGCAACCGAGTGCGGCGGGCGAGGCGGCGCTGGTCGAGGCGGTGCTGGCGCGGCTGGGCGAGGGGCACAAGCGGGCGGTCGATCTCTTCGCCGGCTGCGGCACCTTCACCTTTCCCCTGGCCAGGATCCTGCCCGTCCAGGCCTTCGAGGGCGACCAGGCAGCAGTCGACGCCTTGGAGCGGGCGCGGCGCCTGGCCAAAGGCATCAAGCCGGTCGAGGCCAAGCGGCGCGACCTCTACCGCCGGCCGGTCGAAGCGGTCGAATTCGCGGATGGCGACGTCGTGGTGATCGATCCCCCGCGCGAGGGGGCGGAGGCCCAGGCCCGCACCCTGGCCGAATCCCCGGTCCGCCGCATCGTCGCGGTCTCCTGCAACCCGGCCAGTTTCGCCCGTGACGCCCGCATCCTGGCCGATGCCGGTTTCCGTCTGGGGCCGGTGCAGCCGGTCGACCAGTTCGCCTGGTCGTCCCACATCGAACTGGTCAGCCACTTCGAACGCTGAGGATGGCGGGATGGCCTGTTCCACCGGCGGGCGAGGGGCCTTAAGCTCTCCCGACGGAGGACGGATGGCACGGTCGCGCAGATTCGAACTCGCCTATGGCGCCGCCCGGGCCGCACGGGTGGCCTGGTTCGCCGGGCAATATCTGGCGGCCGAGCGGCTCACGCGGAAGGACCGCGGCCGGCTGGCCGGGACCCGGACCGGGGTCGGCTGGCGCCGGCTGCTCACGTCGATCGAGGAACTCTTCGCCCGCGACCTCGCTCAGATCGAGGCGGGGACCTATGCCCTGCCGGCCGACCTGGCACTCCGGCCGGGACGGGCGTTCCGCGATGCGCTGCGCTTCTTCCGCGACCTGCCGGCAGTCGCCCGGCGCCACCGCGAGCACGACCATGCGGAAGTGCGGACGGCCGATCTCGACCGCGTCTATCCCCGCTACTACCTGCAGAATTTTCATTACCAGACCGACGGCTGGCTCTCCGACCGTTCGGCGGCACTCTACGACCAGCAGGTCGAGGTTCTGTTCAGCGGGGCGGCGGCGGCGATGCGGCGCCAGGCCCTGCCGCTGCTGCGCCGGGTGATCGCCGGCCGCGACCTCCGCGGCCTTCGGGTCGCCGACATCGGCTGCGGCACCGGCGGGTTGATCGCCGACATGAAGGCGACCTGGCCGCAGCTCCATGTCACGGCGCTCGATCTTTCGCCCGCCTATCTGCGCCGCGTGCGGCGCAGGCTCCAGGGGCGCGGCCGGCTCGGTTTCGTGCAGGCCAAGGCGGAGGCGCTGCCCTTCGCCGACGAAAGCCTGGATGCCTTGACCTGCGTCTATCTCTTCCACGAGTTGCCGCCGCGGGTCCGGGAAGAGGTGGCGGCCGAATTCGCCCGGGTGCTGAAGCCCCGCGGCGCCGCCATCGTCGTCGACGCCCTGCAGACCGGGGATACGCCCGATTTCGACGGGCTCCTGGCCTTCTTCCCCGAAGCCTTCCACGAGCCCTATTTCAGCAGTTACGCCGCGGAGGATTTCGGGCGATTGTTCGGGGCTGCCGGACTTACTGTCGAGGCGACGGTGCCGGCCTTCCTGTCGAAGGCCGTGTTGCTGCGAAAGGGTGACCTTGGTCTTTCCGATCTCTGACGGCCTGCCGACCCGGCGCCCCCCCGTCGTCAACTACACGCTGATGATCGCCTGCTTCCTGGTCTGGCTGATGCAGCAGGTCTCGGGCCATGCCGATCTCGATGCGCTGCGCTACGGCTTCGTGCCCTATTTTCTGTTCGAAGGATTGCCGGCCGATTACGACATCGGCGCGGTGCCCAGCGTCTTCACCCTGGTGACCTATGCCTTCCTGCACGGGTCTTTCTGGCACCTGGGCGGCAACATGCTGTTCCTCTGGATCTTCGGCAACAATGTCGAGGATGCGCTGGGCCATCTCGGCTATCTCGGCTTCTATCTCTTCTGCGCGGCCATGGGGGCGCTCGTCGAAGGCTTGGCCGATCCCCTGTCGAAGGCGCCGCTGGTCGGTGCTTCCGGTGCCATCTCCGGCGTGCTCGGCGCCTATCTCATGCTCTATCCGCGCCAGCCCGTCGTCCTGTTGGTGGGCTTCTTCCCGCTGCCGGTGCCGGCCTTCATCGCCATCGGCGCCTGGTTCGTGATCCAGGTCGTGGACGGCATTTCCGGCGCCGCCTCGGCCGAGAGCGTCGCCTGGCTCGCCCATGTCGGCGGCTTCGTGGTCGGCGTCGGCCTGATCCGGCCGTTCCGCCAGCAGCTCCGGCCCTGGCGTGGCCCCTGGGATTGATTTCGTTGAACTGAAATGGCCTAAGATTTTAGTTCAACTTAAATTCCCCTTGGCTATACTGGCGGCATGAAGCTGGTGGAATGGCTGAACCGCGAGGGCTTGACCCGCATCGAACTGGCGCGCCGCCTCGGCGTGTCGCCGGCAGCCGTCACCCAGCTCTGCAACAACGAGACGCCCTGGCTGTCGCGGGAGACCGCGGAAGTGCTGCTGCGCGTGACGGAAGGTGCCGTGACGCCCAACGACTTCATGGGCTTGGGCGTGCCGAAGGAGAGTGACGTGTCCCATGCCGTGACAGAAGCCGTGGCCGCCATGGCCCGGGGCGAGATCGTCGTCGTGACCGACGACGACGACCGCGAGAACGAAGGCGACCTGATCTGCGCCGCCGCGCTGTGTACGCCCGAGAAGATGGCCTTCATCATCCGCCATACCTGCGGCATCGTCTGCGCGCCGCTCGCCCCGGCGGAGGCGCGGCGCCTCCGGCTCGATCCCATGGTGCCGTCCAACGATGCGCCGCTCGGCACCAATTTCACGGTGACGGTCGACGTCCGCCATGGACTCACCACCGGCATTTCGGCCGAGCAGCGCTCGAATACCGTGCAGGCGCTGGCCAACAACAACATGGGGCCGGCGGATTTCGTCCGCCCCGGCCATGTCTTCCCGCTGATCGCCAGGGACGGCGGCGTGCTCATGCGCTCCGGCCATACCGAGGCGGCGGTCGATCTCTGCAAGCTCGCCGGCCTGCCGCCGGTCGGCGTCATCTGCGAACTCGCCAATGACGACGGCACGGTGATGAAGGGAGCGCAGATCCAGGCCTTCGCCGAGCGCCATGGCCTCAAGCGGATCTCGGTCGCCGACCTGATCGCCTATCGCCAGATGCGCGAGAAGCTGGTCGAACGGGTCGGCACCTTCCCGGTCGAGACCGAGGCCGGCCCGCTCGTGGGCTATGCCTATGTCACGCCCTTCGACAGCGTGCAGCATTTCGCCTTCGTGCTCGGCGACCTGGGTGACGGGCGGCTGGTGCCGGCCCGGCTGCACAGGGCCAATGTGATCGCCGACGTCTTCGGCGGCGCGCCGCTGATCCACCGTTCCCTCGTCCATATGGGCGAGGCCGGCAAGGGCGTGCTGCTCTATCTCCGGGACGGGACCGCCGGTGTGCCGCCGACGGTCGCGGCCGGCGACGATTCGTCCGAAGCCAAGCGGACAAGGCAATGGCGCGAGATCGGCCTCGGCGCGCAGATCCTGAAGGATCTGGGCGTCGTCTCGATCCGCAACCTGGTTTCGGCCACGGCGTCGAGCACGGGTTTCGCCTATGTCGGCCTGTCCGGCTTCGGGATCGAGATCGCGGAGACCGTCACCCTCGGCACCTGAGGGAGAAGTCATGGCCGGAACCACCCGCGATCTCGCCAAGGCGAAACGCGCCGCCGCCCATCCGAAGCGCCCGGGCAAGCTGTGCCGGGCGCCGGCCGGGACTTACGCGCCGGTGGTCGATCACAGCCGCTGCGAGGGCAAGGCGGATTGCATCGCGGTCTGCCCCCACGACGTCTTCGAGTTGGGCCGCCTGACCGATGCGGAATTCGCCGCCATGGGCTTCTTCACCCGCCTGAAGATGAGCGCCCACGGACGAAAGACCGTGCGCACACCCAAGGCGGAAGATTGCCTCGCCTGCGGTCTCTGCGTCGTCGCCTGCCCGGAACGGGCGATCGCCCTGGTCGAACTGGCCGCGGGCTAGTTGGTGACGCCGAGGATGCTGCTGGGCGCCCAACCGGCGGCGCTGCCGGCCTTGGCGACCAGGAACCAGCCGGCCTGGACATCGAGCACCAGCAGGCTCTGACGGCCAGCGGGCAGGCGGCCGACCACGTCGCAGCGCTGTGCCCCGCAACGCCGGAGCACGAGGCCGCTGCCACCCACCTGGACCGTGCGGACGGGGGCGGCGACCGGGGCCGGGTCGCGCAGCGGCCGGTCCGCGCGGTGCAGGCGCTGGGTGGTGCTCGGGCGGGTTGCCGGCACGGCCACTTCGCCGGTCAGGGGGAAGGCGGCGTCGCTGTAATGGGCGATGCCATAGGCGTGCAGGGCACGGTCGGTGCAGGTCGGCACGTCGGCAAGCGCAATACGCGCTTCCCAGCCGGTGTCGATCAGATTGGGGTGGCGGGCCGCGATGTCGTCCCGCTGTCCGTCCACCGCCACGCTGGCGATCACATGGTCGCAGGCGACCACCAGCACTTCGGCCATTCGGAGGCCGAGGGAGACGTCACCCGCCCAGCCGGAGAGGGTGACCACGCCGCCCGAAAGCGCACTTTGCTCGATCTGGCCGACAGTGGCGCCGCTCGCCGAAGGGGTCCACAGCCAGACCGGATAGGTCTCGTCCATGGCGCGGGAATCGACGTCGACGGCTGGTTCCATGGCGGCCGGTGTCGCCTCCGGCCGGGCCAGGAGTTCGAGGCCGGTGGCCGGCAGCGGGGCGACGGCGGGCGCGCCCGCGACGGTGGTGCCGCGCAGGCCCAGGGTCAGAACGGCAAGGGCGGCGAGGCCGACGAGGGCGAGGCCGGCGAGACGATGAGCCTTCATGGTGGCGGGACGGCAACACTTGCGGCAAACGAGACACGGTGGCAGGGGCGGGAGATGTTCCCAACTTGCCTGCCTGCCATCATGGGCAGATGTTTTAAAAAACTCTAGTCCTGGCCTGCCATGGACCCGCTGCACACATCCGGTACTGACATCATCCTCCGCCTTCCGGCCCTTTTCGACCGGCGGAGCCTGCTGCTCGGCGCCGGCTGCCTGCTCCTCGGGGTGGGCAGGGCGCGCGCGCAGGCGCCGGTGCAGGATGCCCGCTATCTCCGAATCGCGACCGGCAGCGCGGCCGGCACCTATTTTCCGGTCGGCGATACGATCGCCCGCCTGCTCAGCCATCCGCCCGGCCTGCCGCCTTGCGACGCCGGGGCGCCCTGTGGCGTCACCGGCCTGATCGCCACGGCGGAGACCAGCGACGGCTCGGTCGCCAATGTCGCCGCCGTGTCGTCGGGGGCGGTCGAGACGGCACTGGCCCAAGCCGATGTGGTCGCCTGGGCGTTGGAAGGCAAGGGGCTCTTCGCCGGCAAGCCGGCGCTGGCCAACCTCCGGGTGATCGCCAATCTCTATGTCGAGAGCATGCATATCGTGGTGCGGCGGGAGGCCGGCATCACCTCGGTGCCCGGCCTGACCGGGCGCAAGGTTTCGCTCGACCGGCCCGGCTCCGGCACGCGGGGCGATGCCCTGGAGATCCTCGATGCTTACGGCGTGAAGAAGGCCAAGCTCGACATCCTCGACCTCGGCCCGTCGCAGGCGGCGGATGCCCTGAACAGGGGTGAGATCGATGCCTTCTTCTTCCTGGGCGGTGCGCCGGCCGCCAATGTCGCGGACATCGCCGGCAGCGGCGACATCGCGCTGCTGCCGATCGACGGGCCGGTGCGCGACAAGCTCCTGAAGGCCGGGCGCTATTTCACCGCCGGTACGATCCCGGAGGGCGCCTATCCCGGCATCGGGGCGACGCCGACGCTGGCCGTCGGCGCGCAATGGATCTGCGCCGCCGAACTCGCCGAAGCCCTGGTCTACGACATCACCAAGGCCCTGTTCGATCCGGTGAACCGCCCGGTGCTGGCCGAAGGCCATCCCAAGGCAGCCGAAATCACCTTGCAGACGGCCACCGCTGGCTTGGCCGCGCCGCTGCATCCCGGCGCCGTCCGCTTCTACCGCGAGCAGGGCATCAGCCTGCCCGAAGGGGCGATCTGATCGCGCCAGGCCGCCTCTTGCGTCGACGACTGTGGCTTGGTCCCGACGTGGATGCCCGGGACGAGCCCGGGCATGACGATGGAGAGCGGCGCGCGGTCGTCGTGAACGGCCCGATCTCTGTTACAGTCCGCGTTCGGCCCGCGCGCCGGCTTCCCACGCCTGATAAGCGTGGTGGTGGCTGGCGGTCGCGACGTAGTCCGCCGCTTCGGCCAGCAGATGCACGCCATAGGTGATGAAGCGGCTGACCACCGGGGCATACATGGCGTCGGCGATGGTCCAGTGGCCGAACAGATAGGGGCCGTTCTGGCCGAAGCGGGCACGGCAGTCGACCCACAGGCCCTCGATCCGGGAAATGTCGCTGCGGCAGGCGTCCGAGATCGGGTGATTGGAGCGGCGGGCCAGGATGTCCATCGGGCATTCGTTGCGGAGCGCCCCGAAACCCGAATGCATCTCCGCGGCGGCGGCACGGCACAGCGCCCGGGCGACCGAATCGACCGGCAGCAGCGGCCCGGTGCGCGATTCTTCCGCCGCCCATTCGCAGATCGCCAGCGATTCCGGGATCACCACGTCGCCCAGCTTCAGGGCCGGCACCTTGCCGCTCGGCGAATGGCGGAGAATGTCGGCCTTGGTCGCTTCGGTGCGGAGCTTGACATGGGCCTCGATGAAATCGATGCCGCCGGCGGTCATGGCGAGCCAGGGACGCATCGACCAGGAGGAATAGTTCTTGTCGCCGATGACGAGAACGGGGCGGCTATCCTGGACCATGGGCAAGGCTCCGCGGGCTGGGGTAAGCTCGGCATTGCGCAATCGCGCCCGAGTCGTCCGCCCGAATTTCCGCAGGGATTCCTGCCATGTCCGATGCTGTTCCCGCAACGCTCGCCTTGCCGCTGCCCCTTGTCGCAACCCGCGACGCGGCGATCCCCATCCATTGCGTCACGCGGGGCAGTCTCGACTCGCTGATCGACAAGGTACCGGCCTCGGCGCTGCGCTTCGCCCGGGCCAGCGGCTTCGACGGCAAGCCGGGAAGCCATCTCCTGGTGCCCGGGCCGGACGGCGGCCTGGCCCTGGTGTTCTTCGCCATCGGCGGGGCGCAGGAGAACGAGCCCTATGCCTTCGGCGCCCTGTCGGCGGCGCTGCCGCCCGGCACCTATGAGATCGCCACCCCCCTCGGCCCGGCCGAGGCGACGGCGGCGACGCTGGGCTGGGTCATGGGCCGCTATGCCTATCGCCGCTACAAGGACGACGAGCGGAAACCGGCGCCCCTGCTGGTGCCGCCGGTCGGCGCCGATCTCGACGGCGTGCGCCGCACGGCGGAGGCGGTGAGCTTCGTCCGCGACCTCGTCAATACGCCGGCTTCCGACCTCGGGCCTGAAGAACTGGCCGAGGCGGCGTTGCGTATCGCCACCCTGCATGACGCGCGCATCCAGGTCACCGTGGGCGAGGATCTGCTGGAAGCCGGCTATCCCATGGTCCATGCCGTCGGCCGCGCCTCCGAACGGGCGCCGCGCCTGATCGACATCCATTGGGGCGAAGCGGACATGCCGCGCGTCACCCTGGTCGGCAAGGGGGTCTGCTTCGACACGGGCGGCCTCAACCTGAAGACCGGCAACTATATGGCCTTGATGAAGAAGGACATGGGCGGTGCCGCTCATGCCCTGGGTCTCGCCCATATGATCATGGACGCCGGCCTTCCCGTGCGCCTTCGCGTGATCATTCCGGCGGTCGAGAATGCCGTCTCCGGCAATGCCATGCGGCCGGGCGACGTGCTCGAATCGCGGAAGGGCCTGACGGTCGAGATCGGCGATACCGATGCCGAAGGCCGCCTGATCCTGGCCGACGCGCTGGCAGAGGCGGACGAGGAAAAGCCCGACCTGCTGATCGATTTCGCCACCCTCACGGGTGCTGCGCGCGTGGCCCTCGGCCCCGACCTGCCGGCCATGTTCACGCCCGACGACGAATTGGCCGAGGCGATCCTGGACGCCGGCTTCGAACAGCGCGATCCGGTGTGGCGCCTGCCGCTCTGGGCCAATTACGACAAGTGGCTCGATTCCCGGGTGGCCGATCTCAACAATGTCGCCGAAGGCGGCTTCGCCGGCTCGATCACCGCGGCGCTGTTCCTCAAGCGCTTCGTGACCGAGACGTCGAGCTGGGTCCATTTCGACCTCTTCGCCTGGACCCCGAAGCCGGGACCGGGCAAGCCGATCGGCGCCGAAGCCTTCGCCATCCGCGCGCTCTTCGCCCTGATCGCGGAGCGCTTCGGGTCATGAGCGCGCTGTTCGACCGGCGCCTGACCCCGGCTCGGCCCGACCTTGCCGCCGCCTTCCTCGAGGGCAAGGTGAAGGCGGAACGTTACGTGGTGGGGGAGGCTTTTCACGTGATCGCCGCCCATGCGCCCCTGCGCCCGCGGCCGGACGCCGCCTGTCCCCTCGACAGCGAGGTGATCCGGGGCGAGGACTTCATGGTCTATGAGGACCGCAAGGACGGCTGGGTCTGGGGCCAGCTCCGCTCGGACGGCTATGTCGGCTATGTCCCGCGGGCGGCCCTGGCGCGCGGGCCGGCGCCGGCGGCGAGCCATGTCGTCGCGGTGCCGCGCAGCCACCTCTATCCCGTGCCGGACCTGAAGCATCCGCCGGTGACGAGCGTCACCATGGGCGCCCCGCTCGCGGTGACCGGTGCGACAGTGGACGGGCGCTGGCTCGAACTGGACGGTGGGCGTTACATCTTCGCCGGCCATGCGGCCGAGGCGACGGCACTGGCGCGCGATCCGGTCGCCACCGCGGAAGCCTTCCTCGGCACGCCCTATCTCTGGGGCGGGCGCACGGCGGAAGGGATCGATTGTTCGGGCCTGGTGCAGGTGGCGCTGACCCAGGCCGGCCTGCCATGCCCGCGCGACAGCGACATGCAGGCGAGCTTCGGCGAGCCGGTGGCGCCGGGCCAGCCGGTCTTGCGTGGCGATCTCCTGTGTTACCGCGGCCATGTCGCACTGTCGCGCGGCGACGGCACGGTGGTGCATGCGACGGCCGCGGTGATGGCGGTGACGATCGAGCCCCGCGAGGCGCTGGAAGCCCGCGTCCGCACCGAAGGCGGCATCGCGCCGGGGGCGCCTGCGACCATCGCGGTCAGGCGCTTCAAGCTGCCCTGATCAGCGGAGCAGGGCGGCGTCGATCAGGGCCTTGGTATAGGCTTCCTTGGGCGCCGCGATGACATCCTCGATGGTGCCGTGCTCGACGATGCGGCCCTGGCGCATCACAACCATGCGATGGCTCATGGCGCGCACGACCTTGAGGTCGTGGCTGATGAAGAGATAGGCGAAGCCGCGCCTGGCCTGGAGGCCGCGCAGCAGGTCGACGATCTGGGCCTGGATCGAGCGGTCGAGCGCCGAGGTGGGCTCGTCCAGCACCACGAGATCGGGATCGAGGGCGAGGGCCCGGGCGATCGCCACCCGCTGGCGCTGGCCACCGGAGAATTCATGGGGGAAGCGGTCGACCATGTCGGGATCGAGGCCGACCTCGACCAGCGCCGATTGGACCCGGGCCCGGCGTTCCGCGCGGTCCTTCACCATGCCGTGGGCGGCGAGACCTTCGCCCACCACTTCGCCGATCGTCATGCGCGGGCTGAGACTGCCGTAGGGGTCCTGGAACACGATCTGGAAGCTGCGCCGCCGCGCCCGCAACGCCGCCCCGGAAAGCCGCCGCAAATCCTGGCCGAGGAACACGATCCGTCCCGTCGAGCGGAGCAGGCGGAGCAGGGCGAAGCCGAGCGTCGACTTGCCCGAGCCGGACTCGCCGACGATCGCCAGCGTTTCGCCCCGGCGGACCGAAAGGGAGGCGTCCTGTACCGCGATCAATTGCGTGCGGGCACCACCGAACAGATTCCGCTTCAGGGTGAAGGCGACGCTGATCCCTTCCGCCTCCAGAACCATGGGCGCGTCGGGGGCAACCGGTTCCGGCTTGCCGCGCGGCTCCGCCTCGATCAGGTGTTTCGTATAGGGGTGGCGAGGGGCGGTGAAGATCGTCTCGGTCGGACCGTCCTCGACCAGTTCGCCTTCCGTCATCACCAGGACGCGGTCGGCGTGGCGGCGCACGATGGCGAGATTGTGGGTGATCAGCAGGAGGCCGAGGCCGCGCCGCGCCACCAGGTCTTTCAGGAGGTCGAGGATCTTCGCCTCGACCGTGACGTCGAGCGCCGTGGTCGGCTCGTCGGCGATCAGGAGCCTGGGCTCGCCCGCCAGCGCCATGGCGATCATCACGCGCTGGCGCTGCCCGCCGGAGAGTTCGTGCGGGAAGGCGTCCAGCCGCTCGGCCAATGCCTCGAGGCCCACTTCGCGCAGCAGGCCCTGGATCCGGGCGCGCCTGCCGGCGGCGTCGAGGGGGGTGCGCAGCGCCAGGACCTCGTCGATCTGGCGCCCGATCCGGTGCAGCGGATTGAGCGCCGTCATCGGCTCCTGGAAGATCATCGCAGCCTTGGCACCGCGCGCGTCCCGCAGGGTCGCGTCGGAGGCGCCGACCATCTCGACGCCGTCGAGCAGGATGGAACCCTTGGGATTGCTGCCCTGGCCGCGCGCCAGCAGTTGCAGGACCGAGAGCGCGGTGACCGACTTGCCCGAGCCGGATTCGCCGACCAGGGCGACGATCTCGCCCGGGCTCACGTCGAAGGAGACGCCCTTCACCACGTCCCTGGCGCCGTCCTCGGTCCGGAAGCGGACGAAGAGGTCGCGGACGGAGAGGATCGGGGCGGTCACGGTCCGCGCCTCGGGTCGAAGGCGTCGCGCGTGGCTTCGCCGATGAAGACCAGGAGGCTGAGCAGGATCGCCACGGTGAAGAAGGCGGAGAGCGGGATCCAGGGCGCCTGCACGGCGAGATCCTTGGCCTGGGACAGCAGCTTGCCGAGCGAGGGCGCCGACTGCTGCAGGCCGAAGCGGAGATAGTCGAGCGACGTCAAGGTGGCGATCGAGCCGTTCATCACGAAGGGCAGCATGGTCACGGTGGCGACCAGCGTATTGGGCAGGACATGGCGCAGCATGATCCGCACATCGGTGAGGCCGAGCGCGCGCGCCGCCCGCACATAGTCGAAATTGCGTGCCCGCAGCGCCTCCGCCCGCACGAGGCCGACCAGCTCCATCCAGGAAAACACCAGCATGATGCCGAGCAGCCAGAAGAAATTGGGCTCGATCACGGCCGACAGGATGATCAGGAGATAGAGCACGGGCATGCCCGACCAGATTTCGATGAAGCGCTGCAGCACGAGGTCGGTGAGACCGCCGAGATAGCCTTGCAACAGGCCGGCGAGCACGCCGATCACGCTGGACGAGACCGTGAGCGCCAGGCCGAACAGGATCGAGATCCGAAAGCCATAGAGCAGGGTCGCCACGATGTCGTGGCCGTCGTTGTCGGTGCCGAGCCAGTTGCGGGCCGAGGGCGGGGCCGGATAGGGGGCGGCGTCGCGCACCACCGTATCCCAGGAGAAGGGCACCAGGGGCCAGACCACGGTGGCACCCTTTTCCTGGAACAGTTGGTGCAGGAAGCTCGAGGTATAGTCGGCCGGCGTGTCGAAATCGCCGCCCAGCTCGGTCTCGGTATAATCCACCAGGGTCGGGAAATAATGGTGCCCGTCCATGGCGATATAGAGCGGCCGGTCGTTGGCGATGAATTCGGCGAACAGGCTCAGGCCGAACAGGCCGAGGAAGATCCAGAGCGACCAGAAGCCCCGGCGGTTGGTGCGGAAACGGGCTAGCCGGCGCCGGGTCAGGGGGGTGAGCTTCAGGCCCGCCATGGTCAATTGTCGCGCCGGTCGAAATCGATCCGGGGATCGACCAGCGTATAGGTCACGTCCGAGACGATGTTGGTCATGAGCCCGATCAGCGAGAAGAGATAGAGCGTGCCGAAGATGATCGGATAATCTCGCTTCTCGGCCGCCTGGAAGCCGAGCAGGCCGAGCCCGTCGAGCGAGAAGATCACCTCGGTCAGCAGGGACGAGGTGAACAGGATGCCAATGAAGGCGGCCGGAAAACCCGCGATCACGATCAGCATGGCGTTGCGGAAGACGTGGCCATAGAGGATGCGCCGCTCGGTCAATCCCTTGGCCCTTGCGGTCACGACATATTGCTTGCCGATCTCGTCCAGGAAGGAATTCTTGGTCAAGAGCGTCAAGGTGGCGAAGCCGCCGATCACCATGGAGAGCACGGGCAGCGTCATGTGCCAGGCATAGTCCAGCAGCTTGGCGCCGAGGCTCAAGCTGGCGAAATCGTCAGAGACCAGGCCGCGCAGGGGAAAGATCTGCCAGAAGCTGCCGCCGGCGAAGAGCACGATCAGCAGAACCGCGACCAGGAAGGACGGCACGGCATAGCCGACCACGATGACGCCCGAAGTCCAGACGTCGAAACGGCTGCCGTCCCGGATCGCCTTGGCGATGCCGAGCGGGATCGAGATCAGGTAGATCAGCAGCGTGGTCCAGAGCCCGAGAGAGATCGAGACCGGCAGTTTTTCCAGGATCAGGTCGAGCACGGGGCGCGACTGGAAGAAGCTGGTGCCGAGATCGAAGCGCAGGAAATTGCCCACCATCTTGAAGAAGCGGGTGGTCAGCGGCTGGTCGTAGCCGAATTGGACTTCCAGTTCCTTGATGAACTGGGGATCGAGGCCGCGGGCGCCGCGATAGCGCGCGTCGGCCGCCGAGCCGCTGCCGCCCCGGGTCTCGGCGCCGCCGGAGGTGAGGCGGCCCTGATCGGCGGTATCGGGCGAGGTATAGCGGGCGATCACCTGTTCGAGCGGCCCGCCTGGGGCGAGCTGGATCACCAGGAAATTGATCAGGATGATGCCGAACAGGGTCGGCACGATCAGGAGCAGGCGGCGCAGCAGATAGATGCCCATCTCACGGCGCCTTTCCGGCGTCGACCGCAGCGCTGCGCGCCGGATCGAACCACCAGGTGTCGACATTGCCGATGTCATAGACCGGTGCGGTGGCGGGCCGGCCGAAACGGTCCCACCAGGCGATTTTGCGCACGTCCGAGAAATATTGCGGGATGAAATAGTCGTTCCACATCACTACGCGGTCCAGGGCATGGGCCGCATTGGTATATTCCGGGCGGTTGTCGGCGGCGACCACTCGCTCGATCAGGGCATCGACCACGGCATCCTTGATCCCGCCCAGATTCTCGCTGCCCGGCACGTCGGCCGAGGCGGAACCCCAGAGGTCGCGCAATTCGGTGGTCGGGGTCGAGGGCAGGGCGAAGCGCGCACCGACCACGTCGTAATCGTGGGATTGCAGGCGGAGCTGATAGCCGGTCGGGTCCAGCTCACGGTAGTGGGTGAGGATGCCGAGCCGTTCCAGGTTCTGCTGGAAGGGCTGGATGATGCGGGCGAAGACAGGCTCGTCGACCAGGAATTCGATCTCAAAGACCTCGCCCGCGGCATTGACCAGCTTGCCGTCCTTCACCGTCCAGCCGGCCTGGGCGAGGAGGTCGCGCGCGACCTTCAAGCGCTCACGGATTTCGCCCGAGCCATCGGTCGACGCCGGGACATAGGGGCCGCCGAACACGGCGTCTGGGATCCGGCCGCGGTACATCTCCAGGATCGAGAGTTCGTTGGGGCCGGGCCAGTCGTGGGCGGCGAGGGGCGAATTCTCGAAGATCGAGGCCATGCGCTGATAGGCGCCGAAGAAGAGCGCCTTGTTCGACCATTCGAAATCGAAGGCGAGGCCGATCGCCCGGCGCACCCGGACATCGTCGAAGCGCGGCTTGCGCAGGTTCAGGAAGAAAGCCTGGATGCCGGTCGGCCGTTCGTCGGGCAGGGTGGTTCGCTGGATCAGGCCGCGGTCGAAGGCCGGGCCGGCATAGCCGGTGGCCCAGAGGCGCGAGGTGAATTCCTCGCGGAAGTCGTAGGCGCCGGCCTTGAAGGCTTCGAACTGGATGTCGCGGTCGCGGTAGTAGTCGACCCGGATCCTGTCGAAATTGTATCGCCCGGCGTTCACCGGGAGTGCGGCCGCCCAATAGTCGGGCCGGCGGGTGAAGGTGATGCTGCGCCCGGGCTGGATCTCGCCCACGGCATAGGGGCCGGAGCCGAGCGGGGCGTCGAGCCCGGGCGAGGCGAAGTCGCGGCCCTGCCACCAGGCGGCGGAAAAGACTGGCATGGTGGCGATGGCGATCGGCATCGTGCGCCGCTCGCTCGCGGCAAAATGGACTACCACGGTCGCGGGATCGGGCGCCTCGATCGAGGCGACGTCGGACAGGCGCTGGCGCCACGAGGGATCGGCCTTGCTGCGCAGCACGCCGGCGGAAAAGACGATGTCGGCGGCAGTCACCGGGCTGCCGTCGGCGAAACGCGCTTCGGGCCGGAGCTTGAAGATCGCGGTCGAGAAGTCGGGCGAGACATCGATCGTGGCGGCGAGCAGGCCGTAGTAGGAGTCGGGTTCGTCGGCACTCGCGGCCATGAGCGAATCCGTGGTCAGTTCCATGCCCGTCACGGGTACGCCGCGCACGATGTAGGGATTGAGCGAATCGAAGGTGCCGAGGGAGGCCAGCACCATCTGCCCGCCCTTGGGCGCGGCCGGGTCGACATAGTCGAAATGCTTGAAATCGGCCGGATATTTGAGGTCGCCGAAGGGCGAGAAGCCGGCCTGCGGTTCAGCATGAAGGGGAACCGCCGCGGCGAAGGCGAGGGCGGTGGCGAGGGCCAGTCTGACGGTCAGGCGCGACATCGCCGGGATGATAGCAAGCGCAAGCCCGCTTGGAAGCGCTATCCCTTGATCGCCGACGCTTTGGTGGCGTCATACCACCAGGTATCGGGGAAACCGCTGGCATATTGCGGCTGCTTGTCCGGGCGGCCGAAGCGGTCCCAGGCGGCGATCCGATAGACCCCGGCGTGCCACTGCGGCACCACGTAGAAGCCCCAGGTCAGCACCCGGTCGAGCGCCCGGCAGGCGGCGATCAGGCCGGGCCGGCTGTCCGCCCCGATGATGCGGTCGACCAGGGCGTCGATCACCGGATCCTTCAGGCCGATCAGGTTGCGGCTGCCCTGCAGGTCCGCCGCGCCACTGCTCCAGAATTCGCGCTGCTCGTTGCCGGGCGAGAGCGACTGGGGGAAGACCGCGATCACCGCATCGAAATCGAAATTATTGGCGCGCACGACATATTGCGGCGGATCGACGATCCGCGTCGCCGCCTGAATGCCGAGGAGCTGGAGGTTCTTGATATAGGGGCCGAGGACGCGGTCGAAGGTGACGTCGTCGAGCAGGAATTCGATCGCCAGCGGCTGGCCGTCCGGCCCGTTCAGCTTGCCGTCGACGACCTTGCAGCCGGCCTCGGTCAGGAGCTGCTTCGCCTGGCGCAGCAGGTTGCGGTCCTGGCCCGAACCGTCGCTGACCGGCGCCTTGTAGGCGGGGCCGAAGACTTCCGGCGGCAGGCGGTCGCGGAAGGGTTCCAGCAGGGCGAGTTCGGCACCTTCGGCAACGCCGGTCGCGGCCATTTCGGAATTGGAGAAATAGCTCTCGGTCCGCTTATAGGCACCGTAGAACAGCGCCTTGTTCGACCATTCGAAATCGAAGGCGAGGCCGAGGGCCTGGCGAATCCGGCGGTCCTGGAACTTGGGCTTGCGGATGTTGAGGGCGAGACCCTGCATTCCGGCCGGCGTGTGATCCGGCAGTTCCAGCTTCTTCACCTTGCCGTCGGCGACTGCCGGGAAGTCGTAGGCCGTGGCCCAGAGGCGGGCGATGCGCTCCTGACGGACATCGACGGCGCCCGCCTTGAAGGCTTCGAGATTGGCCGTCTCGTCGCGGAAATAGTCGAAGCGGAGACTGTCGAAATTGTCCCGCCCCAAGTTCACGGCGAGATTGGCACCCCAATAGTCCGCCACCCGTTCGAGTACCAGGGTGCGGCCGGGATCGACCTTGCCGATCCGATAGGGGCCGCTGCCCAGCGGTACGTCGAGGCTCGCCTTGGTGAAATCGCGGCCCTGCCAGAAGTGGCGCGGCAGCACGGGCAATTGGCCCATGATCAGTGGCAGTTCGCGGTTGCCGGTGCCGTCGAAGGTGAAGCGGACGACATGATCGCCCGAGGCTTCGACCTTGGCCACATTGGCGTAATAGCTGCGATAGAAGGGGTCGCCCTTGGTCTTCAGCATCTCGAAGCTGAAGACGACGTCGGCCGCGGTGACCGGCTTGCCGTCGTGGAACCGCGCTTCCGTGCGGAGCTTGTATTCGACGAAGCCGCGCTCGGGCCCGACCGTGATCGTCTCGGCCAGCAAGCCGTATTCGGAGAAGGGTTCGTCGGAGGCCTGGACGGTCAGCGTGTCATAGATCGAACCGGCGCCGGCCGCGGCATCGCCCATCACGATGAAGGGATTGAGCGAGTCGAAGGAGCCGAGCACGCCCAGGCGCAATTCGCCGCCTTTGGGGGCGTCGGGCCGGACATAGTCGAAATGCGGGAAGGACGCCGGATATTTCAGGTCGTCATAGATGGCGATGCCATGGGCAGCGCCGGCGGCCTCAGCGGGCCGAAGGCGCAGCACCCCGAGAAGGGGCGCTGCGGCCATGGAGCCGAGCAGGAGGCGACGGGTGATCATCGATCCCTGCCCGGCAACGGGCGATCAGGGCAGCGGAACCGGGCTGTCCGCCATCGAACGCAGGTAGGCGATCAGGTCGGCGCGCTCCTGCGGCTTCTTCAGGCCGGCGAAGCCCATCTTGGTGCCGGGGACGGCATCCTTCGGGCTACGCAGGAAGACATAGAGCTTGTCGTAGTCCCAATTGCCGGCCTGGGCCTTCATGGCGTCGGAATAGGCGAAGCCTTCCATATGGGCGTGCTTGTTGCCCACGATGCCATAGAGGTTGGGGCCGACCTTGGCCGGTTCGCCCTTGCCGGCGGTATGACACGCCGCGCATTTGGCGAACTGCTTCTGGCCGTTCTCGACCGAGGCCGTGGCGAGCAGGGTCGCGATCGGCGGATCGGCTTCCACGACCGGCGCGGCCGCGGTCGCGGCGGCACCGCCGCCCTCGGTCTCGACGCCTTCGACCACATAGACGGACTTGTCCAGCGGCTTGGGCGACACCAGGGCGTCACCGACATTGGAAATCACCAGAAGTGCCAGCACGCTGCCCAGCACAGCACCGGCGATTTTGTTGAACTCGAAGGAATCCATGTGCCCTCGTCCCCTACGTCCAGGGTGCCTTGAGTCCTGGGCGACCATGCCCCGACAAGCGCGCGGAGATTAGCCGCTTCCAAGCAAAAGGCGCAACCCGTATAAGGTCGCGCTATCACGTCGGAAACTGCCGGCAAGTGGCGCGATCTTCGCCGTGTCATGTTGCCGCAGTGGCCGGCGGACGCCAATGGTTTCCATTGCCCGTGGTTCGGAAATTGCAGTCGGGTCGCTTTGATGTCTGGTCGCAGAACATGCCTTCCACGATCGTCGTCATTCGTGCCCGCATGGCGTCGACGTGCCGTCCGGCCGTCGACCACGCGCTGATTCGGGCCGCCCCTGCGCCATCATCGAAGGCCGTGACTGAATGACTTACGATCCCGCCCGCGTCGGCACCAGCATCGTCGCCTATCAGGGCGCCCCGGCGGCTTTCTCCCACCAGGCCTTGACCGAACTCTTCCCCGAGGCGGTGCCGTTGGCCTGCCCGACCTTCGACGAGGCCTTGGGCGCCATCCAGGACGGCACGGCGAAATTCGGCGTGATTCCGATCGAGAATACGCTGGCCGGCCGCGTCGCCGACATCCATCAGCTCCTGCCCGGCGCCAATCTCTATATCGTCGGGGAATATTTCCTGCGCATCCGGCACCAGCTCCTGGCTCCCCACGGCGCCAGCTTCGAGACGCTGAAGACGGTGCACAGCCACCAGATGGCACTCGCCCAGTGCCGCAACCTGCTGCGCCAGCACAATCTGACCCCGGTGGTTCATGACGATACGGCGGGGGCGGCGCGTGACGTGGCGCTGTGGAACGACCGTTCGATCGGCGCCATCGCCTCGAGCCTGGCGGCCAAGATCTACGATCTCGACATCGTCGCCGCCAATGTCGAGGACGCTGCCCACAACACGACCCGCTTCATCATCCTCTCGCGCGAACGGGACGATCCGCCCCCGGGCGGGCCGACCATCACCACCTTCGTGTTCCGGGTGCGCAACGTGCCGGCCGCCCTCTACAAGGCGATGGGCGGTTTCGCCACCAACGGCGTGAACATGACCAAGCTCGAGTCCTATCAGATCGGCGGCAGCTTCACGGCGACCCAGTTCTATGCCGACATCGAAGGCCATCCCGAGGACCGGGCGGTGAAACTCGCCTTCGAGGAACTGGCCTTCTTCTCGACCGATGTGAAGATCCTGGGCAGTTACCCGGCGCACCCCTTCCGCCGCCGCCTGGAGCAGCAGGCGGACGCCTGAGCTAATACGCCTTGCGGAGCGTCGGGCCGGCGGGCCACACCAGACGTTCGCGCGTCGCATAGGGCGTGAAGCCGAAGCGCTGGTAGAGCACCAGCGCCTTCGGATGGTCGAGGGTGCAGGTGTCGACCGTCATGCGCGCCGGGCCGCGTTCCCAGCCGAGCTGGATCGCCTGGTCGAGCAGGAAGGGGCCGAGGCGGCGCCCGATGTAACTGGGGGCGATGCCGAACAGGCCGAGGTCGATCCGGGTGCCGCCGTCGTGCGGCACCAGTTCGAAGAAGCCGGCCGGTGCACCGGCCAGATGCAGGACATAGAGGCCGTAGCCGGGGGCTGCGAGATGGGCGGCCAGGCGTTCGTCGTCCCAGCGCCGGCGGTCCAGCCACATCCAGTCGCGCCCGACGTAATGGTAGAGCCAGCGGAAATAGGCCGGCGGCGGCTCCTCGACCCGCATCAGGGCATGGGGGGTGAGGGGCGGCGGCGCCCGGCGGGGCGCCGGGCGCTCGGCCATTTCGAGATAGGTGATCCGGCTGGTGACGGCCGGGCCGGCTTCCGGAACCCAGTCGGCCGGCGGCTTCTCCTCGGTCACGTCGCCGGTCAGACCTCGATCGGCGCGTCGGCCCGGGCACCCCATTCGGCCCAGGAACCGTCGTAGAGGGCGAGGTTGCGGGCGCCGATCTCATGCAGCGCCAACATAACGATCGCCGCCGTGACGCCCGAACCGCAGCTGCAGATCACCGGCTTGGTCGGATCGATGCCGGCCGCCTGGATCTTTTCGGCGAGGGCGTCGCGCGACAGGAAGATGCCGGTTTCGGGATCCAGCATCTCGGCTGCCGGCAGGTTGATCGAGCCGGGAATATGGCCACGCTTCAGGCCGGGACGGGGTTCCGCCTCGGTACCGTCGAAGCGACCGCGGCTCCGCGCGTCGACCACCTGCTCGCGGTGGGTCACCAGGTTCTGGCGCACCTGGTCGAAGTCGCGCACGCGCATGGTGTTCTGGCGCGCGGTGAAGTGGCGTTCGCGAGGGGCTGGCGGCAGGTCGTCGACCGGGCGGCCTTCGGCCTTCCACTTGGCGAAGCCGCCGTCCAGCACCATGACGTCGTCATGGCCGAAGGCGCGGAACATCCACCACACACGGGCCGCGGCGAAGGGGGCGCCACCGTCGTAGACGACGATCCGGTTGCCGTCGCCGAGCCCCATCTTGCGCACCCGGGCGGAGAATTTTTCCACCGGCGGCAGCATGTGGGGCAGCGGCGAGGTCAGGTCGGCGATCTCGTCGATATCGAAGAACACGGCGCCGGGGATATGACCGGCCGTATATTCCGCCTTGGGATCACGATTGGCACCGGGCAGGTACCAGGATGCGTCCACCACGCGGACGTCCGGCGCATTCAAATGGTCGGCAAGCCATTCGGTGGAAACCAGGCCTGTCTCGTTCGGCATCGAAGCTGCTCCGAATTCGTCTGTTCGTTTTTATCAAAGCCAGTCGGGCGCGGGCAGATTGCGCGCCTTCAGGAATTCCGGGTTGAACAATTTGCTCTGATAGCGTGCACCACCGTCGCACAGGATGGTGACGATCGTGTGCCCCGGGCCGAGCTCACGGGCGAGCCGGATGGCGCCGGCGACATTGACGCCGGTCGAGCCGCCGAGGCAGAGCCCCTCGTGCTTCAGGAGGCCGAAGACGACGGGCAGCGATTCCTCGTCCGGGATCTGATAGGCGGTGTCGACCTTCAGGCCTTCGAGATTGGCGGTGATGCGGCCCTGGCCGATGCCTTCGGTGATCGAGCCGCCCTCCGACTTGAGGACGCCGGTCGTGTAATAGCTGTAGAGGGCGGCACCCGGCGGATCGGCCAGGGCGACCTTCACAGCGGGGTTCATCTGCTGCAGATACATGGCGATGCCCGCGAGCGTACCGCCCGAGCCGACGGCGGAGACGAAACCGTCCACCTTGCCCTTTGTATCGGCCCAGATTTCCGGCCCCGTGGTCTCGAAATGGGCGCGGCGGTTGGCGATATTGTCGAACTGATTGGCCCAGATGGCGCCGTTCGGCTCGGAGGCTGCGATCTCTTCCGCGAGGCGGCCCGAATATTTGACGTAGTTCATCGGGTTGGCATAGGGCACCGCCGGCACCAGGCGAAGGTCGGCGCCGGCCAGGCGCAGCATGTCCTTCTTTTCCTGGGACTGGGTCTCGGGCATCACGATCACGGTGCGATAGCCGAGCGCGTCGCCGACCAGGGCGAGGCCGATCCCGGTATTGCCCGCCGTGCCCTCGACGATCACGCCGCCGGGGCGGAGCAGGCCGCGCCCTTCCGCGTCGCGCACGATCGAGAGGGCGGCGCGGTCCTTCACCGAACCGCCGGGATTGAGGAATTCCGCCTTGCCCAGGATCTCGCAGCCGGTCGCCTCCGACGCGGCGCGCAGCCGGATCAGGGGGGTGTTGCCGATGCTGTCGATGAAACCGCTGCGAATCGCCATGGGCCGCGTTTTCCGAACGAGAACTGCCGAAGGCCCTGAACCTAAACGCCAGCCCTGGCCGGTTCAAGCGTGGAGGCTGCCGAGCTGTCGCCAGTGGCGGCGGAAACGGCCGGACAACAGGAAAAAGAAATGAATTGCATTCATTTTGGCTTTCATCAGACTTGTGGCGGGGGTGCATCGTCCAAACCGATTAGGGCGGGCCTTTGTGCCCCCGAAACAACGAAGACGGCTGTGGTTAGCAGCCGAAATTAGGGGCCGGGCAAAATTGCCCTGGGGAGGCGTCCGATGGAAAACCGTGCCATATTGGCGGCGGCTGTGGCCGCTTGTGCCTTGATCCGACCGGGTGGGGCGGAAGCCGAGACCTTCAAGATCGGTGATGTCGACGTGTCGGTTTCGGCGGTGGTGAGCGCCGGCGTGATGATCCGGACCGACAAGCCGGACCTGGAATTCATCGCCGCCGGCAACGCGCCTGGCGGCACCGCATCGTCCAGTGCCTTCGACGATGCTTCCTTGAATTTCGATCGGGGCGACGTCGTTTCGAGCCCGCTCAAGGCGCTCGGCGAAGTGAAGTTCCGCTACGGCGACTTCGGCGCCAACTTCAGCGCCAAGGCCTGGTACGACTATGAGCTCGACCAGGGCGACCGGCCGCACGGCAACATCGTCAATCACAATCGCAGCGGCCAGACGCTCGACGACAGCGGTTTCGACACGCTGGCCCAGGTGAAGGGCGTCTCGCTGCTGGACGCCTATGTCTACGGCATGTTCGACGTCGGTTCGATGCCGCTCGACCTGCGGGTCGGGCGCCAGGTGGTGAGCTGGGGCGAGTCGACCTTCATCGGCGGCGGCATCAACTCGATCAATCCGATCGACGTCAGCGCCTTCCGCCGCCCGGGCGCCGAGATCAAGGAGGGCCTGATGCCGGTCGGGCTCGTCTTCGCCGACCTCGGCGTGACCGAAGACCTGAGCCTCGAAGCCTTCTACCAGCTCGAATGGCTGCCCACCGTGATCGATGGCTGCGGCACCTTCTTCTCGACCATCGACGGCGTCGCCAAGGGATGCAACGGCCTGACCATCAGTGCCGCCCAGAACGACGCGACGACCAACATGATCCTGGCCCGTGGCGACGACATCGAGCCACGCGACGACGGCCAGTTCGGTTTCGCGATGCGTTACTACAGCCGGCCGACGGACGTCGAGTTCGGCGCCTATTTCATGAACTACCACAGCCGGACCCCCTTCATCAGCGTGACGAAGCACACGGCGACCAACGGCGGCCCCTATATCCCGGGTGCCAGCGGCAACTTCGGCTATCGCGTCGACTATCCCGAGGACATCAAGCTCTACGGCCTCAGTTTCGCGACGGCGGTCGAGGGCGTCTCGGTTTACGGCGAAGTCAGCTACCGGCCGAGCGCGCCGGTCGCCCTCAATGCCAACGACCTGCTGGTCGCCTTCCTGACCGGCGGTGCCTCGCCGTCGTCGCCGCTGTCGCCGGTCGCCGCGGCCTTGCCCTTCGGAGCCTTGTTCCCGGGCTATGACGATGCGCGGCAGACGCGGGCGCAGGTCAGTTTCCTGAAGGTCTTCCCGCCCATGCTGGGTGCCGGCAGCATCAGCCTGCTCGGCGAAATCGGCACCGAATTCCTCGGTGGCTTGCGGGATGACCGGCGTTACGGCCGGCCCACGGTCTTCGGCTCGGCCACCTACAACGGCATCTGCAGCGCGGCCGTGCCCAAGAAATGCGCCGACGACGGCTTCGTCACCGATTTCTCGTGGGGGTACCGGGCGCGTGCCACCTTCGACTATCCCGACCTCTTCCTCGGGATCAACGCCAAGCCGTTCGTGTCCTGGTCGCACGACCTGTCGGGTTACGCCAGCGACGGAACCTATTCCGAGGGGCGGATGGCGCTCGGCGTCGGTGTCGACTTCGACTACCAGGCCTATAGCTTGGGGGCTTCTTGGACCAGTTTCTTCGGTGGCGACTACAACTACGGCAAGGACCGCGACTTCTTGTCGGTCAGCGCCAGTGTGCGATTCTGAGCGATTGCGGGAGGAACAGAGATGAACAAGAAGGCATTGCGCCTCGCGCTCGCCATCGGCTGCCTGGTGGCTTCGGTTCCGGCCCAAGCCAGGATCACCGAGCAGGAAGCGGCCCGGCTCGGCGCCGATCTCACCCCGGTCGGGGCGATCAAGGCGGGTAACGCCGACGGTAGCATTCCACCCTATGAGGGCGGCATCACCGCACCAGTGCCGGGTACCGTTCCCGGCCTCTCGGAGGCGGATCCCTATCCGGACGACAAGCCGCTGTTCGCGATCACGGCGGCCAACATGGCGCAATACAAGGACAAGCTGACGGCCGGCGAACAGGCCATGCTGGCCCGCTTCCCCGAGTCCTACCGTCTGAACATCTATCGGACCCGGCGCAGCAGCGCCTTGCCGGCGGACATCTATGCCGTGATCAAGGCCCAGGCGACCAAGGCGGAACTGGTCGACGACGGCAACGGCATCGACGGTCTCGGCCTGTCGCCCGTGCCCTTCCCGATCCCGCAGACGGGGCAGGAGGCGATCTGGAACCACCTGGTGCGCTATCGCGGCCGGACCCTGAACCGGATCATGACGCAGTCGGTGGTGCAGCGCGACGGCTCATTCCTGCCGGTCGTGATCAACGATCTGTTCCAGTTCAAGGCGGCGATTCCGGACACGCCGGAGAATGCCAACAATCTGTTCTTCGCGATCCAGAACGTGCTGGCGCCGCAGCGCCTCGCCGGCACCGTCCTCCTCGTCGTCGACAAGATCAACGTGGTGAAGGAACCGCGCCAATCCTGGGTCTACAACGCCGGCCTCAGGCGCGTGCTGCGCGCGCCGGAAGTCGCCTACGACAATCCGGGAACGGCGGCGGACGGCGCCCGCACCACCGACAACTACGACATGTTCAACGGCGCGATCGACCGCTACGACTGGAAGCTGGTGGGACGGAAGGAGTTCTATGTCCCCTATAACGCCTATCGGATCGACTCGCGGAACAACCGCTATGCCGACATCCTGAAGCCCAATCACCTCAACCCCGACCTGCTGCGTTTCGAGCTGCACCGGGTCTGGGTGGTCGAGGCGACGCTGAAGCCCGGCCTGCGGCATGTCTATTCGAAGCGGGTGTTCTATCTCGACGAGGACAGCTGGTCGACCCTCGCGGTCGACCACTACGACGGCAGAGGCGCGTTGTGGCGGGTCGGCGAGGGGCACCTGATGCAGTTCTCGCAGGCGACCGTGCCGTTCTACACGACCGAAGTGCTCTACGACCTGCAGAACGACCGCTACCTGACCCTCGGACTGAACAACGAGGAAGAGAAGGACATCGATTTCACCTGGCAGCCGGAGGAGGGCTATTTCACTCCCGGCAATCTGCGCCGCCTGGCGAAATAGAGGGCTAACGGTGTCCGGCATGCCGGGCACCGGTCCGCCGCGAGAAGCGCTGTCCCACAGGGCTTAACGTTCCGGGAAGGGCCGGAGGCCGAGACCCGACCGGGGCGAGCGACCGTCAGGGTGCCACGCAGCGACAGGCTCCGGCGGACCGCATCGCCCTCGTAACCCTCGTCCGCCAATGGCGCACAGGTCGGTCGGCGCAGTCTTGCCAACCCACCTGGGGAGGCCGATGCTCTAGCCTCAACATCGCCATGAGCGACAAGATGCTCGAGGATAAGTCAGCGGCGTCGCTGCAGACGTTCATCTCGGCTCAGGAGCGGCACGACGTCGAAGCGGTGATCGCCTGCTTTGCCCCCGACATCGTGGTCCGTTCGCCGATCACGCAGCGCGTGCGCTTCGAAGGCGTCGAACAGGCATCGGATCTCTTCCGCCGAATCTTCGACGTCATCAGTGGCATCCGCTTCTACGAGACGATCGGCGAAGGTCGAAGCTGCGTGGTCTTCTGGCGCGGCCGCGTCGGGCGGCACCATATCGAGGAAGCCAACCTGCTGCGTTTCGACGAGCGCGGGCTCGTGAGCGAGATGACTGTTTTCATGCGGCCTGTTCTCGGGTTGCTCGTGCTGGCCGTGGAGTTGGCGTCGTCGCTGGCGGGCCGCCATAGTTTCCTTCGCGGCATCGTGGTGCGCTTGATGCTCGCTCCGATGGCGACACTGTTTCGGCTGGGTGAACCTGCGGTCATCGCGCTTACCGCCTCGGGCGTTCCGGTTTCGGATCGTGGGGGAGCATCATCATCCGCAGCGGACGACCGAGGTTCGAAATGAGTGAAACCGCCTTTCCTTCGATATCATCTCCATCAGGCCGGGCGCGCCGAACGGCCGCTTCGATGCAGCCGTAGACGGAAGCCTCGCCGCCCGCCGGGGAAGTCCATTGTCGGCAGAGCTCAAGCCCAGCGGCGGCGCAACTCGTCGCGGTGCAGCGCCAAGTGGTAGAGGGTGACGAGGGACGGCAGATTGCGCAGGCGGCCGTCCTTCGCCATTGCCATCGCTTCGGCGAAGGGCACGACGTGGACGCGGATGTCCTCGCTTTCGTGGTCGAGGCCGTGGGTGCCGCCGCCGACGCCCTCGAGCCTGCAGCGCCCGACATAGAGGATCACCAGTTCCTTGAGGCAGCCGGGCGATGAATAGCCGATGCCCGCGGGTTCGACCGCCTCGATCTCGATGCCGGCTTCTTCGACCGCTTCGCGAAGCGCCGTGGCGGCCGGGTCTTCACCTTCTTCGACGCGCCCGGCCACCGCTTCGAACAGCCAGGGATCCTCGTCCATCAACAGGGGGGCGGGGCGGAATTGCTCGATCAGCAGGACTTCGTCCCGGGCGGGATCGTAGGGCAGGATCACCGCGGCGCGGCCCTGTTCCAGCATGTCGCGGCTGATTTCCTCGCTCATGGTGCCGTCGAAGCGGCGGAAGCGCAGGTGCAGCACCGACTTCGGGTAGAAGCCCCGATGCACGATTTCATAGGAGATGCAGTCGACTCGGCGGTCCATCGGGGGGCTGTCTCGAAAGCGGGAACCATGGCGGCGTTTCGCCGTTGGTCCATCGGGGTCTGAAAGGGGGGAGGGGCGCGAAAGCGCCCTCTGAGGCATGACGGTAACGACTGTGCAAGGAGCCTGTACAATGCGCAAGACCACGACCCTGACGACCGTTTTCCTGATGGCCACGCTCGGCCTCGGCGCCTGTTCCGGCCTCGACCGGCGCGAGCAGCGTGCCCTTTCGGGCGGTGCCCTGGGTGCCGGTGCGGGTGCCCTGATCGGCGCGGTGACCGGCGGCAGTGCCGTGACCGGCGCCCTGGTCGGCGCAGCCGGCGGTGCGGCGGTCGGCGCCCTGACCACCGACAACGGTCACAAGCACTGAGGGACCGGCCTCGGGGCCCAGTGTCGGCGTCAGGCCTTTTCGGCCGCCGACTGGGCCTGCCGGGCCAGTTTGCGCTCCAGCATGGCGCGCAGGCGGGCATGGCGCTCGCGCGTGATCGGGTAGCGCCAGATGATCCTGACCGAGGCGAGGCGGAGCAGCGGTGGCACCACGGCGAAGAGCACGACGAGGGCGATCATGGCACCCCGCGGGTTGGCCGCCGGCTCGGCCGCCGCCGAAAAGCCGAAGGCGCCGAGCAGCGGCAGGGCGATGCCCGCCGCAATGCCGCCCGCCATCTTGGTCACCATGTTCCAGATCGCGAAATAGAGGCCGGCGCGCTGTTGCCCGGACCGGATCGAGTCGATGTCGACCACGTCGGCCTGCATCGACGAGGCCAGGATCTGGTCGCAGCCCAGGCTCGCCCCGGTGATCACCGTGATGGCGAAGAAGATCCAGACGTCGCCCGCGCCGAGGAAGGGTGTGATCAGGAAGACGCCGGCCGAGGAGATCATCGAAAAGGCCCAGGTCCGGTGCTTGCCGAAATGTTCGGCGAGGCGCATCCAGAGCGGCACCGCCGTGATCCCGGACAGGAAATAGGTCAGCAGCAGCATGGGCCCATGGCCCGGGTCCTGCAGGATAAATTTCACATAGAAGAAGAACAGCGTCGCCACCATGGCCTGTGCCGTGGCGTTCAGCAGGAAGGCCGTGATCAGGCGCAGAAACGGCCCGTTCTTGCGGATCGCAGCGACGCTCTCGCGCCAGCCGTGATGAGCCTGCCCGGCGATCAGCGTCGGCTCCGGCACCTTCCAGAAGACGAGGGCGATCGTGATCGGCAGGCCGACGACGACGAAGAGGCCGATCGTCTCCATGGTTGCGGATTGGCCCGAGATGCCGAAGGCCTTAAGGATCGTCGGTACGCCGGCCGCCATCACAGTGCCGACCAGCAGGAAGATTTCGCGAATGCCGGCGATCCGGGTGCGCTCGTCGAAATTGCCGGTCAGTTCGGCACCCCAGGCGACATAGGGCACGATCACCATGGTCCAGGACGCATAAAGGGCGACCATCCAGAACAGGAAATACTGCCAGCTCACCGTTTGAGGGGGCATGAAGGCGTGCCAGATCGAGACCATGAGCAGGATCGAGCCGACCAGCAGCCAGGGCCGGCGCCGGCCCCAGCGTGTCCGCACATGGTCGGAGATCGAGCCGAAGGTCGGGTCGAAGACGGCGTCGGCCAGGCGCACGCCGAACAGGACGGCGCCCACGACTTCCGGGTTCAGGCCCTTGTCCTCGGTGTAGAAGGGCACGAGGTAGAGCAGCAGCGGAACGCCGACGGCGGTGAGGGCGAGGGCAGGCAGACCGTAGAGCCAGACCTGGACGGCCGGAAGATGGGCAGGAGATTTATCGACCACGCTTCGGATATGCCTGCAGCAGAATGAACAAGGCGGCCCCGCACCGGGGCAGGGCGCCGAGCATAACGGTTATCCCGCCGAAGGGGATAGGGGTGAAACGACGGACCGTTCGCCGATCTCCCGCGTCAGGGTGACCTGGATCACATCGGTGCTGCCGGTGCGGAAGCCCGCCTCGCAATAGGCCAGGTAATAGGTCCACAACCTGCGGAAGCGATCGTCGAAGCCCAGTCCCCGGATCCGCTCGAAGCTCGCCTCGAAGCGCTCGCGCCACTGTTTCAGCGTGCGGGCATAGTCGGGACCGTGGCGCGTGACCGCCTCGGGATTCAGCCCGGCGGCGCGGGCTTCCGCCTCGAAGATCGAGGGGGAGGGCAGCATGCCGCCGGGGAAGACATACTTCTGGATGAAATCCATGCTGCGGCGATAACGCGGGAAATGCGCCTCGGCGATGGTGATGACCTGGAGGGCTGCGCGTCCGCCTTCGGCCAGGAGGTCGCGGATGCGGCCGAAATAGACCGGCCAATAGGCTTCACCCACCGCCTCGAACATCTCGATCGAGGCGATTTTGTCGAAACGCCCGCGGGTGTCGCGGTAATCCTGGAGGCGGATCTCCACCCGTTCGGCCAGGCCCGCCTCGAAAATGCGGCGCCGGGCATGGTCGAATTGGGCCGGCGACAGGGTGATCGCGGTAACCCGGGCGCCGTGCTCGCGTGCCGCATGTTCGGCGAAGCCGCCCCAGCCGCAGCCGATCTCCAGCACATGGTCGTCCGGGCGGAGCCGGAGCTTGTCGGCGAGCAGACGGAACTTCGCTTCCTGCGCCGCCAAAAGATCGTCGGTCGCCTCGAAGACGGCGGCCGAATAGGTCATGCCGGGGTCGAGCCAGGCGGCATAGAAATCATTGCCCAGGTCGTAATGGGCCATGATGTTGCGGCGCGCCCCGCGCCGGTGGTTGCGGTTCAGCGCTTGGCCCAGGCGGGCGAGCAAGGCCATCCAGGGCTTGCCCTGGCCGGCCTCGCCGATCAGGGCGCGGTTCTCCGCGATGAGGCCGAGGAGGGCGGTGAGGTCGGGCGTCGTCCAGCCGCCGTCGACATGGGATTCAGCGAAACCGAGGCCGCCGCGCAGCAGGATGCGCCGCGCTGCGGTCTGCTGGTGCAGGGTCAGGGCGGCGACGCTGCCGGGGCGCTGGCCGCGCAAGGCCACGGTCCGTCCGTCCGGCAGGGTCAGCAGCAACGTGCCGCAGTCGAGCCGCGCGCCGAGCCGGAGCAGCAGGCGAAGCCAGAGCCCGAGGCCGGGCAGACGCAGGGCCTCCGGCAGTTCGATCAGACGGGTGGGCAGGTTTTCGGAGGTGGGGACGATCGATGATGTCAGGCTCATCGCGGGGCTCCGACAGCAGGGGGTTTGCGATGGAATGGCGCGCCCTTGGTCCACAGGCGCAAGGCCTGCCAGTGGATGGCGGCGATCACCTTGAGCGTCATCAGCGGATGGGCGAGCACGGCGGCGAGCACCGAACGGGCGGTGAGCGGCCGGCGCCCGCCGGTCAGCCCGGCGCGCATCACCGGGCCTTCTGCATCGCCGACCTCGATGGCCAGCGAAAGATGGTCGTCGGGCGGCGCGATCCAGAAACGATAGGTCTGCGCCATCGGGTTGAAGGGCGAGACGTGGAAGGCCTTTGCCAGCCGCGCATCGGCTACGCCGTCCGGCCCCGCGGGCAGGACATAGGCGTGCTGCTCGCCGAATGTGTTCTTCACCTCGAGGACCAGGGCGGCCAAGCCGCCCTCCGGCCGGTCGCAGAAATAGACCGTCAGGGGATCGAAGACGAAACCCCAGAGGCGCGGCTGGCACAGCACCCGGATCCGCCCGCCCGCCACGGTGCCGAGGCCGGAGTCGGCGAGCCGCGCCTCGATCCAGGGGCGCAGCGCCGTGCCGTCGCGGGGGCCGTGGTCGCGGTCGTGGAAGGCCAGAAGATTGAAGCGGTTGTGGCCGAACAGGCGGCATTGGGCCGCCGTCTCTTCCAGCCGGTCGAGGTCGAGCAGCAGCGTGAAGACGCGGTAGCGGAAGCGGTGCCGGAGCGGCCGCACGCGCCCGTGCCAGAGCCAGCCGCGATAGAGGGCGGCACTCATTCCGCGGCCTCGCGGAACGCGTCGGCGAAGCTCGGCGTCTCCAGCGCCGCGGCGACCGCGGCCCCGGCGCGGAGCCCGTCCTCGTGGAAGCCGTTGCCGCACCAGGCCCCGGCGAACCAGAGGCGATCGCGGCCCTGAATCGTGGCGAGGCGCTGCTGTGCCGCAATCGCTGCCGCATCAAACATCGGATGGCGATAGTGATAGCGGCCGAACACCAGCTCCTCACGCGGCGCGCGGTGGGGATTGAGCGACACGAAGAGGGGGCAGGCCGGATCGATCCCCTGCAGCCGGTTCATCCAATAGGTGAGCGAGACCGCACCCGTCTCGCCCGTGCCGGAGAGATGGTTCCAGCTCGACCAGACGGCACGCCGCCGCGGCATCAGGGCGGCATCGCCATGCAGCACGGCGTGGTTCGCCGTATAGCGGAAGGCGCCCAGCACCGCGGCCTCCACCGCCGTCGGGCGGTCGATCAGGGCCAGCGCCTGGTCGGCATGGGCGGCCAGGACGACGGCATCGAAGCGCGCCCGCCCGCCGGTGGCGTCGACCACCGTGGCACCGAAGGCGTCCCGCTCGACCCGCACCACCGGGCAGGCGAGGCGCAGCCGGTCGCCCAGGCCGGCGGCGATCTTCTCCACATAGCACCGGCTGCCGCCCTCGACGGTACGCCAAGTGTGGCGCCGCTGGAGGCCGCGCAGCAGGGCGTGGTTTTCGAAGAAGCGAACGAAGGCCGCGGCTGGGAAGTCGCCCATGTCGGCGACCGGGGTCGACCAGATCGCCGCCCCCATGGGCAGCAGATAGTGGCGCCGGAACTGCTCGCCATAACCGCCCCGGGCGACATAGTCGCGCAGGCTGAGGCCGGCGAGCCGCCCGGCTGCCAGGTCTTCCGGTGCATCGCGGTTGAACCGCAGCACATCGCGCAACATGGCGAGGAAGCCTGGGCGCAGCAGGTTACGCTTCTGGGCGAACAGCTTGCCCAGGTTGTCGCCCGCCCATTCGAGGGTGCCGTCCCCGGCCGAGACGGCGAAGCTCATGCTGCTTGGCTTGGTCGCGACGCCGAGTTCGGCGAAGAGCCGGGTCAGAAGGGGGTAGTTGACCTCGTTGTAGACGATGAAGCCGGTATCGACGGCGATTCCGCGACCCCGCCAAGGCACCGTCACCGTATGGGCATGGCCGCCGGGCCGCGCGTCCTTTTCATAGAGGGTGACGTCGTGCCGGTCGCGCAGGAACCAGGCGGTGCCGAGGCCGGCGATGCCACTGCCGACGACGGCGATGCGAAGACGCTGGTTCATGCGAAAGCTCCGGTCCTGATGTCGGCGAAAGCGGCGAGGGCGCGGCGGCGGGCGGTGTCGTGGTCGACGATCGGGGCCGGATAGTCCCGGCCGAGACGGATGCCGTGGCGCGCCAAAAGGTCCGGATGGCGCCAGGGGCTATGGATCGCGGGCGCGGGCAGGGCCGCCAGCTCGGGCACGAAGCGGCGGGTGAAGGCGCCGTCGGGATCGAATTTCCCGGCCTGGAGCACCGGGTTGAAGACGCGGAAATAGGGGGCGGCGTCGGCGCCGCAGCCGGCCACCCATTGCCAGCCCGCGGCATTGTTGGCGGGATCGGCGTCGAGCAGCGTGTCGCGGAACCAGGCTTCCCCCGCGGTCCAGGGCAGCAGCAGGTCCTTGACCAGGAAGGAGGCGGCGATCATGCGCAGGCGATTGTGCATCCAGCCGGTCTGCCAGAGCTGGCGCATGGCGGCGTCGACGATGGGATAGCCGGTCCGCCCGCGCTGCCAGGCGCGCAGCCCGGCCGTATCCTCGGCATAGGGGAAATGGGCGAAGGCGGGCTGCAACGGCAGCGATCCCATGTCGGGCGCTTCCGCCAGCAGGTGATGGGCGAATTCGCGCCAGCCGATTTCGGCCAGGAAGCGCTCGGCGCCGGCCTCGAGCCCGGGGGCGGCTGCCCGCGCCGTCTCGACCGCGTGCCAGATTTGGCGCGGGCCGATCTCCCCGAAGGCCAGGTGGGGCGACAGGCGCGATGTCCCCTCTTGGTCGACCCGGTCGCGCACGCGGGCGTAACCCGCCAGGGTGCCGCCGACGAATTCGGCCAGCCGGTCGCGGGCCGCCGCCTCGCCGGGTGTCCACCACTCGGCGAAGCCGGCCGCCCAGTCGGGCGCCCGGGGTGACAGGCCCCAGGCGGCCGGGTCTTCGCCTCGGACAGGGGCGGCGGCGCGAATTCGGGCGGGGGCAGGCAGGGGCCGGGCCGGCGAGGACGCCGCAAGACAGGCGCGCCAGAACGGCGTGAAAACCTTGAAGGCGCCACCCGTGCGGTTGCGGAGCTGCCCCGGCTCGAACAGGAGATCGCCAGCCAGGGTTTGGCAGGCGATGCCGGCCGCCGCCAGTTGCGTGGTGACCTCGGCATCCCGCGTCCGGGCCTTGGGCGTGAGCGCGGCGTTGAAAACGACGAGACCGGCACCGGCCACCTTCGCCAATTCGGCCAGGACACCGGCCGGCGGCCCCCGCCGGCACACCAGGGGCGCGCCGAGAGCGGCAAGGTCGCGGCGGAGCGACGCCAGGCTTCGTTCCAGCCACCAGCGCGCGGCGGCGCCTTGCGGCCCGTCGGTGGCCTCGTCCAGGATATAGGCTGGCAGGACCGGCCGGCCCGTCGCCGCGGCGAAGGCGAGCGCCGGATGGTCGGCGAGGCGGAGATCGCGCCGGAACCAGACGATGATTGGGGAATGGGGATCGGGGCTGGGCATGGCTCACGTCGGCTGTCGTCGGGTGCTATACGTCGGCCGCGTGCGATCGGATCGCCGCTTGGCCCTTGCCAGACGCAGGCTTTTGCGGGTGACTAGCAAAAATCGAGGAGAGCCCGCATGACCGACCCCGTCACCGCCAGTTTCGCCGTGCTGCCCCATTGGAGCCTGCTCTATGCCGGGCTCAACGCGCTGGTCACCTTCGGCTTGGCGTTCCGGGTCGGCCTGATGCGCGGACGCTACAAGGTGATGCTGGGCGACGGCGGCGTGCCCGAAGTGCACCGGGCGATTCGCGCCCATGGCAACAATGTCGAATATGTGCCGCTGGTCCTCGTCCTCGTCGCCCTGCTCGAACTGGCGGGTCAGCCGGCCTGGGTGATCCATCTGTTCGGCGGGATGCTGCTGGCGGGCCGTATCCTCCATGGCGTCGGCCTGTCGCTCTCGGAAGGGGCCGGGTTCGGGCGCGGTGCCGGCATCGGCCTGACCTGGCTCGCCCTGCTCGGCGCCGCCGGCTGGTGCATCTATCTCGCGGTGGCGTGATGGCGGGTCCTGCCAAGCCGGTGCTCTACGGCATTCCCAATTGCGACACGATGAAGAAGGCGCGCGTCTTTCTCGACGGCCTCGGCATCGCCTATGATTTCCACGACTACAAGAAGGCGGGGGTCGATGCCGACAGCCTCCGCCGCTGGTGCGACGCCCTCGGTTTCGAGAAGGTGCTGAACCGCGCCGGCACCACCTTCCGCAAGCTGCCCGAGGCCGAGAGGCAGGATCTCGACAAGGCGCGCGCGATCGCTCTCATGGTCGCGCAGCCGTCGATGATCCGGCGCCCGATCCTGGAGGGCGAGGGGCTGTTGCTCTGCGGTTTCGCGCCGGACACCTGGCGCTCGGCCCTTGCCAGAAGTTGAACGATCGTCCTAGTTTCTGCGGTGCATCAATGCCTGCGCCGCGCCGTTGCGACCAGGCCGGGAGAGGGGGCTGACAATGCTCAAGGAATTTCGCGATTTCATCATGCGCGGCAATGTCCTGGACCTTGCCGTCGGTGTCATCATCGGCGCCGCCTTCGGCAAGATCGTGACCTCGCTGGTCGACGACATCATCATGCCGCCGATCGGTGTGTTGGTCGGCGGCATCGATTTCTCGGGCCTCTATATCAACCTCTCGGGCACGGCTTACGAGTCGCTGGCGGCGGCGCGCCAGGCCAAGGCGGCGGTGATCGCCTACGGCGCCTTCATCAACGTGGTGATCCAGTTCCTGATCGTCGCCTTCGCGATCTTCGTGCTGATCAAGGCCGTCAACAAGGTGACGCGGCGCACTCCGGCGGCGGCCCCGGCGCCGACCGCGACCGAGACCCTGCTGACCGAGATCCGCGACGTCTTGAAGTCGAAATAGGCCGTCAGATCACCACGAGGGGAGTCGTGGCGCGGAAGGCTTCGCGCTCCGACATGGCGTGGAACCAGCGCCGGAGCGTCGGATACATGTCCAGCGCTTCGGCCCCCTCGGGTGTCTTGTCCACCCAGTGGATGACGGGCGCCAGGAAGAGATCGGCCAGCGTCAGTTCCTGGCCCACCAGGTAGCGCCCGGCGCACAGCATCTGGTCGACCTCGCCGAGCTGGTCGCGCATCAGGGCCGCACTCTCGGCCACCACCGCCTCGTCCGCCTCGCGCCCGTCGAGGGGGGCGACCAGGCGTTGGCCGACCAGGCCGACGATCATGGCGTCGTAGAGATAGTCCGAGGTGGCGCTGATCCACTGGTCCATGCGGGCGATCGCCAGGCTCTCTTCGGGTTGCAGGCCAGGGCCCGGCAATTCGCGGTCGAGATAGCGGGCGATCGCCAGGCTTTCGTAGACTGTCTGGCCGCGGAAGCGCAGCACCGGCACGCGGGCGAAGGGATGGCGCACGCCGTCCAGCACGCCGCCCGGGATCATCTCGACGAAATCGTGCTCGACGCCCTTTTCGGCGCAGACGAGGCGGGTGGTCCAGCAGAAGGTGCTGGTCGGGATGCCGAAGATCTGTGGGCGTTCGGACATGGGGAACTCCGCGCTTGGCTCCCGAGTATCTGGGGGCGATCGGCTGGCGAAAAAGGGGCGTCTCAGTCCGATTCGGGTCTAAGATCGCGCTGATAGCGTTGCGCGTTCTCGACGTAGTGCAGGGCCTGGCGTTTCAGGTTGGCGATCTGTTCCTCGGTCAGGTGGCGGATCACGCGGCCCGGGCTGCCGACCACCAGGGAACCATCCGGGATCTCCTTGCCCTCGGGGATCAGGCTGTTGGCGCCGATCACGCAATTCCGGCCGATCTTGGCCCGGTTCAGGATCACGGAATTGATGCCGATCAGCGAATTGTCGCCGATCGTGCAGCCGTGCAGCATCACCTTGTGGCCTACCGTGACATGGGCACCGATGTCGAGCGGCACGCCGGCATCGGTGTGCAGCACCGAACCGTCCTGGATATTGGTGTTTTCGCCGATCACGATCGGGTCGTTGTCGCCGCGGATCACGGCGTTGAACCAGATGCTGGCGTTGCGCTTCAGAACGACCGAGCCGATCACGATGGCGCCGGGCGCGATCCAGGCGCCTTCCTCGCAAATCACGCGCTTGTCGCCCAGACTGTAGATCATCGAAGCACCCCTGCCGGTATCGGAGCCGGCAGCATGCCCCGAGCTTGGCCCGAGGGGCAAGGCTCAGCGCCGCCGCTGGTACCCCGCCGAAAGTCGGAGCACGCCGAGCACCAGGGCCGTGGTGGCACCGGTCCAGAGCAGCAGCATCAAGGTGGCGTCCAGCTTGTGATAGAGGCTGAGGCCGCAGGCGGTGAGGGCCGCGACGGCGAGGGCGCCGACCGCGATCGTATCCGTCGGCCGCGCCGCCGAGGCGTGACGCAGCAGCCAGGCGAGCAGGCCGCCCAGCGGCACGCTGGTGCCGACGATCACGCTGAAGCAGACGAAGCTCTCGCCGAATACGAAGCCGTCGGGGCCGATCTGGCCCCAGTCGGTCAGGCAACCCCAGCCGATCGAGAAGAGCCAGACCACGGCCGCCGGCAGCGGCAGCAGGCGCCAGGCGCGGGAACGGTCCGGCAGGCTCAGCTCGAAGGCGGCGAGCGTCGCCGTGACACCGGTCGCCAGGGCGGCGAACCAGCGGACGGTGAAATCCATCGCCACGAACTGGCCGGCGATCGAATGGAAGCTGTGGCCTTCCTTATAGGCGTGAAGAAGGGTGATGGCGGCGATCAGGGCACCCGCGGCGCCGAGCCAGAACGCGGAGCGCACCACGGGCGGGCGCAGCCGCCGCACGGGACCGGCCGCCTCGGTCAAGGCGCTGATCAGCCTGTCGGTCTCGGTACTCACCGTGACACCTTCACCCTTTCCCGTCGTCGCCGGCACCGGTCAACGCCTGGCGCAGCGATTTGTAAGCCCGGTGCGCCGCGACCTTCAACGCACCGACCGACATGCCGCTCAAGTCCGACGCCTCCTTGAGCGACAAATCCTTGAACTTGAGGAGCTCCACCGCCAGGCGTTGGCCCGGCGGCAGGGCGGCCACGGCGGCATGGAGTGCGCTGTGGTCGGGTTCGTCCTCATGAGTGGTATTCGCCGCTACTTCGGTAAAAGTTTCATGGTCGGGGGCGACCACCACTTCGCGGGCATCCAGCCGTCCCTTGCCGCGCAGCCGGTCGACGATGCGGCGCCGCGCGATCGCGACCAGCCAGGGCAGGAAGGGACGCGACGGGTCATAGGTGTGGCGGACGCGGTGGATGGTGAGCAGGATTTCCTGCACCACGTCTTCGACATCATGGGGAGAGCGCAGGTAACGCCGTGCCTGTGACCGCAGATAGGGCGTCACGGCGGTGAGCAGGGTCGCATAGGCGCGCTGGTCGCCATCCTGGGCCGCCGCCATCAGGCGGCTCAGCTCGCTGCCGTCGTCGACCACCGTGGTCATTCCCCGATGCTTCCCCGCGGCCAGCGCCGACCGCATTCGATTCGCCGCGACCCGTGCAGGCCGCATTCGATTCGTAGCCAACAATAGCGGCAATCCGGGACATTTCGAGAGCCGCGTAACTTTTCAATGGCAATGCCGAACCTGATCATCGAGGGCGCCGACGGAATGTCCTCGCCGAACTCGTGACCACTGAAGGAGATATCGATGTCCATCCTCGCCAAGACCGCGACCGCGTCGCTGCTCGCCGCCACCGTGGTGGCCGCCACCGGCCTCGTCTCGACGGGCGCCTATGCGGCCGACAAGGAGAAGTGCTACGGCGTCGTGAAGGCCGGTCAGAACGACTGCCAGACCGCCTCCAATTCCTGCGCCGGCACCGCCTCGGCCGACAGCCAGAAGGACGCCTTCATCTACCTCCCGGGCGGCACCTGCGCCAAGCTGACCGGCGGCAGCCTCGAGCCCAAGAGCTGAGGCGAAGGGCAGGGGGCGACGCGCATGGATCGGCTCGGACGCACCGGCATCGGCCTGCGCGCGCCCCATCAGGCGGCGGTCGCGGCCGGTGCCGCCGACCCCGCCTGGGTCGAGATTCACGCCGAGAACTACATGACCGGCGGCCCGGGCCTCGACGTCCTGGCCACGGTCCGGGCCGAGCGCCCGGTCTCGATTCATGGCGTCGGCCTCTCGCTCGGCTCGGCCGGGGGGCCCGATCCCGTCCATCTGGAGCGCTTCGCCCGGCTGGTCGAACGGATCGAGCCGTCCCTCGTCTCCGAGCATCTCGCCTGGTCGGTCGGCGGCGGCCACTACTGGAACGATCTGCTGCCCCTGCCCCGCAATGGTGAGACGCTGGAGGTCATGGCCGCCAATGTCGGCCGGGTGCAGGACCGCCTGCGCCGCCGCCTGCTGGTCGAAAATCCCTCGTCCTACATGGAATTCCGCAACAGCGACCGGAGCGAGGCCGAATTCCTCGCCGCCCTGGTGGCGCGGACCGGCTGCGGTCTGCTGCTCGACCTCAACAATCTCTATGTCTCGACCGCCAACCTGGGCGGTGATCCGCTCGCCGTCCTGAATGCGTTGCCGCTCGACACGGTCGGCGAAATCCATGTCGCAGGGCACCGCAGGGTGCCGGTCGATGGGATCGAGATCCTGATCGACGACCATGCCGGCCCGGTCTGCGACGAGGTGCTGGCGCTTCTGTCGATCGCCACCCGGCGCTGCCCCTGGGCGCCGGTCCTGCTCGAATGGGACGGCGCACTGCCGGCGCTGCCCGGCCTGCTGGCCGAGGCAGGGCGGGTCGAGGCGGCACGCCATCGCCCGCCGCTCCGCGAGGTGCGCCATGCGACTCGCTGAGCTTCAGGCCGCCTTCGGGCAGGGTTTGGCCGGCAGCGACATGCCGCCCGAACTGGTCGCGCTTGTGAGGGGCGGGCCGATCGCCCCGGCGGCCCGCCTGGGCATCCACCGTAACCATGTCCGCACCAGCCTGACCGAAGCGCTCGCCCTGCATTTCCCGGTCGTGCGCCGTCTGGTCGGCGAGGAAGCCTTCGCCGTCCTGGCGCTGCGCTTCATCGCCGTCGCCCCGCCGACGGATCCCCGGCTCGCCCTTTTCGGTGCGGGCTTCGCGGAATTCCTGGCCGGCGAGCCCGGGCTCGCCGCCTATCCCGCGGTCGCCGAAGTGGCAGGCTTCGAATGGGCGCGCCACCGCGCAGCCCTGGCCGAACGGGCGCCGGCGCTGGAGGCGGCCCATCTCGGCAGCCTCTCGCCCGAGGCGCTGGAGGATCTCGCTCTCGGCTTGCTGCCCGGCCTCGGCCTGGTGGCGGCCGGTCATGCGGTCGACGAGATCTGGGCCGCCAACCAGCCGCCGCGCGACGGCACGCCGGAAGGCGATGTCGCCGTGCCCTGCCGCCTCGCCGTCTGGCGCGACGGCGAGGGACTGATCCGGGCTGCTGCCCTGTCACCGGCCGAATTCGCCCTGTTGCAGGCGGTCGGGCGGGGGCTCGCCCTCGGCCCGGCCGTCGCCGAAGCGCTCGCCGCCGAACCGGCGGCCGATCTTTCCGACGTCCTGGCCCGGGTGCTCGGCCGGGGCCTGCTCTGCCTTTCAGCCGACCTCGCCGCTACCGGAGAAACGCCGTGATGACCGATACCTATGCCTCCATGTCCCCCCGTGCGGAGGGGTTCGCCGGCACCCTGCAACGGGTCGGCTCGCTGATCGCCCCCTTCGGCCTGCTCGGGCTCCGGCTCGGCATCGGGCTGGTGTTCTGGAAGAGCTCCAGCACCCGCTTCGACGGCTTCGGGCTCAGCGATTCGGCGATTTCGCTGTTCGAGGACCTCTACCGCGTGCCCCTGCTGCCGCCGACCGTGGCCGCCTATCTCGGCACTTTCACCGAGGCGATCGGGGCCTGGCTGCTGTTCCTCGGCCTGTTCACCCGTTTCGGGGCACTCGCCCTGCTCGGTGTCACGGCGATGATCCAGTTCGTCGTGCCCATCACCGGCGACGGCATCAAGTTCAACCCGACCGAACTCTTCCTCTGGGGCGGCGCGCTGGTCACCCTGCTGGTCCATGGCGGTGGGCCGCTCTCGCTCGACTGGCTGGCCGGAAAATTCCTGCATCGCCGCTGAGTTGCTGCTATCCTCCGGCGGCTTGGGACGAGGGGGTTTCGGGATATGCGCATTGTCGGCTTGGCTGGCATGGTGGCTGTGGCGTCGCTGCTGACGATGGCGGCGGCGCGGGCCGAACTGCCCGCCAACCCACCCGCGGACGGGGCGGCGCCGGCCGGCACAGCGTCTGCGGCGCCGGCACCCGCCCTGCCACCGCTCGAGACCCGCGAGGTCGGCACCCGGCCGGCCCCGAAGACGCCGCAGGACATGTTGCTTCCCGGCGAAAGGCTGCATTCGCGCTGGGCCGATCCGGGCACCGTGACGGCTGCTGCGGCGCCCCCGGTGCCGGTCCGGCCCGCCGTCCCGCGCGCCGCGGCCGTACTGCCGCCGCCGCTCCACACAGGGCCGGCCGTGCCGGCGCCGGCGCCGGTCGCGGCCCCGGCGAAGCCCGCCAAACCGGCCAAGCCGGCGGCGACCCCGGCGAGCGGGCGGAAACGTCCGGGCCTGATCCTCGGCCCCGCCGGTTGCACCGGCGAATATCACCTGGACGGCATCGCGGTCGATGCCCTGGGTCACCCCTGCGCGAGCTTTTGAACGGTTCGGGACGGGCAGGCTTGGCGAAGACCGAACAGGAGCGTGGCCGGCAGGCCTGGGGCGGTGACGGCCCCTGGGCCGGTACCGTCGCGGCACCGCGTCAGCCGGCCGCCAAGATCGACGGCCGGCTCGCCCGTTCCCAGCGCACCCGCGCCGCGGTGATCGATGCCTTGATCGGCCTGATCGACGACGGCCATTTCAAGCCGCCCGCCAAGGTGATCGCCGAACGTTCGGGCGTTTCCACCCGTTCGATCTTCCAGCATTTCCCGGATCTCGAGACATTGCTGACCGATGCCGTCGCCTTTGGCGTCGACCGTTTCGCCCATGTGGTGCAGCCGATCATGGCCGATGCCCCGCGCGAGGCGCGCATCGCCGCCCTGGTGCGCCAGCGCTTCGCGCTGTTCGAGAAGGCGGGCAACATCTATTGGGCGGGCCAGCTCGCCGCGCCGGTGTCGCCGACCCTGCAATCGACCTTCCGGCGGGTCGAATACATCTTCCGGGTCCAGATCGGCGTCACCTTCAAGCCCGAGCTGGCCCGGCTGCGCAAGGCCCGCCGCGACCAGCTCACGGCCGAGGTCGCGGCATTCTGCGGCTTTCACCAGTGGTATGCGTTGCGCCGGGTCCAGGGCATCGGGGTGACGGCGGCGCGGAACGCCATGGTTCGCCTTCTCTCCGCCTTGCTGCCGGAATGACGCCACCTGCCGCTTGACCGTCCAGGGTGCGGCAGAAAGGTCGGGATTCGGCGCTTCCGCAAGCGTGAAGGTCGTTGACGCAGAGGCGGCTGCGGCCTAATAGCGAGGGATCGGGGAGAGTTGCGCCTCCCCTGTATCGACATGGGTGCGACTGCCGTGGTGCCAGTACGGCGGCGACAAGACGATCGGTCTATAAAGGCCGGCGGGGAAGGGGAGACTCGATGCTGCGGTTCGTTGAGAATTTTCTGTTCAGAACCAGGGCTATTGTCCTGAGTCTGCTGGGTATCCTGACCGTTGTGATGGCGTTCTTCGCCTCCCAGCTGCACATGGATACCGGCTTCGAGAAGATGCTGCCGATCGGTCACGAGTATATCGAGACCTTCCTCAAGTATCGTGACGACTTTGCCGGGGCCAATCGCATCATCGTCGTTCTGGAGAACCAGAAGGACAAGACGATCTTCACGCCCGAATACCTGAAGGTCCTGAAGGACGCGACCGACGACGTCTTCTATATCAAGGGCGTGTCGCGTCCGACGCTGGCCTCCCTGTGGACCCCGAACACCCGCTATCTCGAAATCACCGAGGAAGGCATCAACGCCGGTGACGTGATCCCGGCGGAATTCCAGGCCACCGAAGAATCGATGAACACGGTGCGCGCCAACGTGCTGAAGGCCGGCATCGTCGGCCGCATGGTGGCGAACAATCTCGAATCCTCGATGATCTCGGCCGAGCTGCAGGACATCGACCCCGACACCCGCCAGCGCCTCGATTATTTCCGCGTCGCCGACGATCTCGAAGCCTTCCGTCAGAAGTACGAGAAGGACGGCATCTCGGTGAAGATCGTCGGCTTCGCCAAGATCATGGGCGACATCAAGAAGGGTGCCGAGAGCGTCGTCGAGTTCATGGGCGTCGCCTTCCTGCTGACCGTGCTCATGCTCTGGCTCTATTGCCGGTCCTGGCGCCTCACCATCGTCACCCTGTCGGCCTCGCTCTGCTCGCTGATCTGGCAATTCGGCATTCTCGACCTCATGGGCTTCGGGCTCGATCCGCTGGCCGTGCTGGTGCCCTTCCTGGTCTTCGCCATCGGCGTCTCCCATGGTGTGCAGCAGATCAACATGGTCTCGGCTGAAATCGCCAACGGCAAGACCAAGATGCAGGCGGCACGCGACACCTTCCACTTCCTGCTGGTGCCCGGTTCGATCGCGCTCTTCACCTGTCTCGCCGGTTTCGCCACCCTCTACATGATCCCGATCGGCATGATCCGCGAGCTGTCGATCACCGCCTCGATCGGTATCGGCCTCAAGATCGTGTCGAACCTGATCATGCTGCCGCTGTTGGCGTCCTATATCGCGCCCACGGGCGAATATGCCGCCCAGGTGAAGCGCCAGATGGAGAAGCGCGAGCGGGTGTGGCCCTATGTGGCGCGCATCGCCAAGCCGCGCAACGCCTGGATCATGGTGATCGGCTGCGTCGTCCTCGGCACGGTCGGCGTCTTCGTCTCCAAGGGCCTGCAGATCGGCGACGTCCATGCCGGCGCCGCCGAGCTTCGCCCGGACAGCCGCTACAACCAGGACACCCGCTTCGTGGTCGACAATTTCGACATCGGCGTGAACATCCTGACCGTGATCGTCGAGACGCCGGAAGGCGCTTGCGTCGACCACAAGTACATGGCGGCGCTCGACCGCTTCCAGTGGGAGATGGCCAATGTCGAGGGCGTGCAGTCGACGATCGGCCTGCCGCTGCTGGCCAAGATGGTCGGCTCGATGTGGCGCGAGGGTAACCTGAAATGGTACTTCCTGCCGCGTGACACCCGCGTTCTCGCCCAGGCGGTCGGCCCGATTCCGACCTCGACCATGACGCTGAACACCACCTGCACCGTGCTGCCGCTGCTGATCTTCACCAAGGACAGCAAGGCCGTGACGATCAAGAGCGTGGTCAACGCCGTGAAGGACTTCCGCGCCCGCCCGGACAACCAGATCGAAGGCATGAAGATCCGCCTGGCCGCCGGCTCGATCGGCGTCACCGCCGCCACCAACGAGGTGGTGGAGGAGCAGGAAGTGCCGATGCTGCTCTGGGTCTATGCGGTGGTGATCAGCCTCGTCTTGCTGACCTACCGCGAATGGCGCGGCTCGCTCTGCTGCGTGCTGCCGTTGATCCTGTCCACGATCATCGGCAACATGTTCCTGACGCTGGCGCAGATCGGCCTGAAGATCTCGACCCTGCCAGTGCTGGCGATCGCGGTCGGCATCGGCGTCGATTACGGCATCTACGAGTACAACCGGATCCAGCGCTACATGCGCCTCGGCAAGTCGCCCTTCCAGGCCTATGAGCAGGCCCTGAAGGACGTCGGCTCGGCGACCATGTTCACCGGCTTCACGCTCGCGGTCGGCGTCTCGACCTGGAGCTTCTCGGCCCTGAAGTTCCAGGCCGACATGGGGATGCTGCTCACCTTCATGTTCATGGTGAACATGATCGGTGCGGTGACCCTGCTGCCGGCGCTGATCGCCGTGATCCAGCAGGTCTTCCCGAAGAAATATCCGCCGCTCTCGGACGAGGAGCGGGCGGAGCTGATGCGCAGTATGCACTGAGCGCCGGCCATCCGGTCACGAGGGGCGCGGGAAACCGCGCCCCTTTCGCTTTCGGGGTATCAGCCGCGGCCGGCCAACGCCTTGGCCAGCAGCGGCTGCAGGCGACCCCGTTCGGGCACCAGGCGGGCCGGGGCGGCGTGCCTGAGCAGGGCGGGCAGTTCGTCGAGCGCCAAGGCGGCACGTTCCTCGGGCGTCAGAAGATCGGCGAAGGCCGGATCGAAAAGCCCGATCGCCAGGCGAAGGCCGCCACCAGCGCGCACAAGGGCCTCGACCACCGGGCGCTGGCCCGCCCGCTCTATTACGGCGCGGGCCGCGGGCAGCGGCGTGCTCTGGCTGGCGAGACACAGGAGTTCGACCGAGTAGAAGGCGCTGAACCCGGCGATCGGGCCACGGTTCGGCGCCGTGGTGACCAGGTCGCCGGCCCCGGCCAGGCGCGGCCCGGCCAGGTCGCCCGGGCCGAGCGGCAGGGCGAAGTCGATCGTGCCCTTGGCCAGGGCGGCGGCGAGACCGGCCGGCGGCGCCACCAGCCCGGCCCGTTCGACCAGATCCTGGGCCGCAGCCTCGAAGCGGCGGATCTCGCTCGGCATTTGCAGGCGGAAGGGATCGAGCCCGGCATAGAGCATCGCCATGGGCAGCAGCCGCGCCGGATCGGCGACCAGGCCGTAACGCCCGGTCAGGGCGGCGTCGTCGAGCAGGGCGAGGCCCTGATCCTCCACCGCATCGCGCGAGACGCGGCGGCGGTCGAAGCCCAGGGCGGCGATGTCGAGGTGGATCGCCCGCCCGAGCAGGTAGCGTCCCTCGATGCCGAGTTCGAGGACACCTGGAGTCGCTGCCATCTCGGGTGCCGGGACGATTGCGGTCTGGGGTACGGCGCCGTCCTTGCCCAGGGGCTCGATGACGCCTTCGGGCCACAGGATGCCGCGCGCCCATTCATGGCCGGCGACCACCAGGGCCGGCCGCACCGCCTGTTGTTGCGCGGTCGCCGTGGGGGGCAGGGGGCGCAGCGGGGCCAGAATCTCGTCGCCACTGGCGAGGGGGGCGAGTTCGAGCTGCGCCTTGTCCCCGCCCAGCGCCTTCAGCAGGGCGCCGTCGCCATAGAGGGCGGGGGCGAGCAAGCGGAGCTTGGCCGGCTTGGCCGGCGCGGTCGCGGCCCGGGCGGGCAGGGCGGCCAAGGCGCCGAGGCCCAGCAGCAAGGCCGTGCGGCGGTCGATCGGAAACAACGGGGAAGAGTCGGATGGAGACATGACGCCTCTAAGTCACCGGGCCATCCTGCACAGAACGGCGCCGAGGGTCCAGTACGGGCCTAGCGGTTCGACAGGGCCAGGAAGCGTTCGGTCACCCTGGCGGCGAAAGTGGCGGCACCCGGCAGGTGGCGGTGCAGGCCCGCCTCGAAGCCGGCCAGAACCTCGGGATACTGGCCGGCGACGAAGGCCGCCTGGCCGCGCAGCCAGTCGCGGGCGATGTCGGCCGTGGCCTCGAAATGACACTGGAAGGCATAGGTGGCACGACCCAGGCGGAAGCCCTGGTTGGGGCAGTCCGGCCCGGTCAGGGTGCGGGCGGCGCCGGCCGGCAGGTCGAAGGTATCTTCGTGCCACTGCATCAGGTGCTGGGCCTGTGCCAAGCCTGCGAACAGCGGGTCGGCCGCGCCGTCGGCGGTCAGTTCGAGGGGCAGGAAGCCGATCTCGGTGGTGCCCAGGGGATAGACCCGGGCACCGAAGGCGCGGGCGATCAGCTGGGCGCCCAGGCAGATGCCCAGCACCGGCCGGTCCTCGGCCGCGAACTGGCGGATCAGCCGCATGACCCCGGCCAGGGCAGGATAGCCGGCATCGTCATTGGCGCTCATGGGGCCGCCCAGGACCAGGAGGGCGTCGTAATCGCCGGGCCCTTCCGGCAGGGGCGAGCCGGCGGCGGGGGCGAGGCTCG
>NZ_JBAZKR010000023.1:0-49377 GCF_041650655.1 Zavarzinia sp. | reverse complement strand
CAGATCGAAGAACCCAGGCTGACCCATGACGCCCCCCGTCGTGACATCAAGCCAATGGAATCACGAAACCCGTCAGGTGGCTCGGGTTTTTAGAGGTGCCCTACTGCTACCGCATGTGCTTTAGCTACAGAGGGGGCGTGCCTGGCCGTGGCTCCGCAAGTGGCGGCCAGTGGCGCCGTCGCGGGGGGCGCCGTCGGCTACGCTTTCGGCCTAGTGGAGGAGCTCTTCAACGAAGCTGCTGATGATTTGTTTGGTGAGACCGATAATGCAACTGCTGATCAAATGTTGCATGGAAGTTCTCTGGAATCGCAGCGGCCGACATATGTGTATCAGTTAGTCGACCCAAAAGATGTTATTTTAAAATACGGGATAACATCTAATCCCATTCCCCAAAGTAGATATTCGACAACTCAATATGCGGCGATGGGGGCGCGCATGCAGTTGCTCGGGGTCTACCCAACGCGACTGCAGGCTCGCGTCGAAGAATTTGGATTACATGCAAAATATTTCATAGAAAATGGGCGTTTGCCGCCGTTATCATCTCGTTTCTAGGGCAATCATGAGCGAAGATTTTAGGCCTGTGATCGCGGGAGGCATAGTGGTAAATTGAAAGTTTATGGGAAGGAACCATGGCTCGAAAAGAAAATACTAAATTTCGATTTCTCGTTCGGCCGGTCACAACAGTGAATATCGGAAATGGAAATTTGTCTTGGATTTTTGAAGAGAAAATTAAATTTATAATTGATAACGCGGAGTTTTCTTCCCCAATATCGGGCATACTGATTTTGCCAACGATAATTGATAGAAATATTGTTCCTCCGCCACCTGATTATGTTGGGTATAAGAAATCAGATAATTCGGTAAGCGTAGGACTCAACATAGATTTCTCGTTGTGGCAGCGCTCTTCGGAGCTTGAGAGGCTTGCCTTGTTGGCAGATAATATTCGGGATTCGCTAAGAATGATAAAAAATCGTTATTTATTGGAGGTTGATAGAAAAAAACTGTATAAAGTTGTCGATGAAGCGCAAGCGGAATTGGCATCTGAGGTTCAATCGTAACACAAAAACCACGCTATTTCGCATCTTCGGCAATGTTCCGCAAGTAGCAATGTCGACGAGCTATACAGGAACGGTAATTGGCTGACAGTGCCGCCTTTATGGGCAGGGTTTTCAGGCCGCATTTTGTGACTTTGATGTGGGTGCGTTGGTCTCCTTCGGCAGTCCATCGGTGAATGCCTTTTCGGGGGTTTCTGCAGTTCATACCCCGGCCCTGGTGAGGTCGCCTGGTGTTGTAGACGACGAGGTAGTTGTCGTGCGACGCTTGCATTTCTTCGATGGTCTCGAACCAGGTCCGGCGGCCCTCGACCCTGAAGTGCTCATCGAGCAGGGTGCGATGCCGGCCTCGACGGCGCCGTTGGATTGCGGGTCTTTGCGCGGGCGCGCTTGCGCTCGATGCTCTCTAGCGGACGCGCGAGGTTATCGGAGCGTTGGTCCTCGCGGTCGCGGAATGCTGACCGATATTGGAAGGCGCTCTCGGGCCATTACTTCCGTACATATGCGTGCATTCCGCCTGTACAGAAACGGTAATTGGCTGACAGTGCCGCCTTTATGGGCAGGGTTTTCAGGCCGCTTTGTTTGGCTTTGATGTTGGTGCGTTGGTCTCCTTCGGCAGGCCGTCGATGAAGGCTTTGGCGGGGGTCCTGCCGTTCATGCCCCGGCCCTGGTGAGGTCGCCTGGTGTTGTAGGCGACGAGGTATTCGTCGAGCGCGCCCTGCATTTCTTCGATGGTCTCGAACCAGGTCCGGCGACCCTCGACCCTGAAGTGCTCGTCGAGCAGGGGGCGATGCAAGCGCTCGACGATACCGTTGGATTGCGGGCGCTTCACGCGGGTGCGCTTGTGCTCGATACCTTCGAGCTGGAGGAACAATTCGTAGGGGTGCTGGTCCTCGCGGCCGCAGAATTCCCGGCCATTGTCCGACAGGACCGCGTCGATCCTGGCGTCATGAGCGTCGAAGGTCGGCAGGACGTCGTTGTTCATGAGCTGGACGGCGGTCAGCGGCAGCTTGTTGGGATAGAGGCGCGCCCAGGCATGGCGGCTGTGGCAGTCGATGGCGGTCTGGAGATAGACCTTGCCGACACCCTTGAGGGCGCCGACGAAGAAAGTGTCGACGGCGACGAGGGCGCCGGTATGGGGCGCCTCGATGTGGCGTTCGCGGAACTCGGGGCTGAAGCGTTCGAGCAGGCGGACCTGATCGTCGGAGAGGGTCAGCTTGCGCTCGGCGGTGGCCTTCTTGAGGCGCAGCAGGCGGTCGTGCTTGGTCAGCAGGGCATGGCGCTGCCAGACGCCGCGCACCCCGTCGGACGAGACCTGAACGCCCCGCAGGACCAGTTCCTGGGCGACGCGCATGGGGCCGTGGCAGGGATGTGCCAGGGCATGGTCGAGGATGGCCTGTTCGACCTCGGCCGCGACCCGGTTGGGATGAGGGCCGCGGGCACCGGGCAGGCGGTCGATCAGCCCTTCGGCGCCATAGGTCTGGAAGTTCCGGCGGATCTCGTAGAACTGCTGGCGGGAATATCCCATCACCCGGCAGGCCTTGCTGACATTGCCGAGATCGGCCGCCAATTCGAGCAAGCTGAGCTTGCGACGTGCTACTTTCTTCTCCGTGGTCATGTTCGTCCCCGGTCGGGGGGCGATGTTGCTCGCAACTCCATCAAACCCGCCCAGAGGCGGCATGGCCACACCGGCCCCGCGCGGGGCCGGTGTGGCTCTATCTGTCAGGTCATTACCCTCTCAGCACACGCCGCCAATGCCGCGAGAAGGCGAGGCCGTCATTCTCGAAGGCGGCGATGCGGCAGTCGAGGACGAGGCGGCCGGCCTCCACCCCGACATCGCTGCGGGTTTCGAGGCGGATGGCCCAGCCGGGGCGTCGCATGTGCATCTCGCGCGTGATCGTCGCTTGGGCGCTGGCGGGATCTCCCGGCAGGATCGAGAAGATGTCGAGCCCGTCGCTGTGGAAGGTGAGGCCGTCCACTTCCGTCGCCTGGCGCTTCGTTTCGATCGTCAAGGTCGTGCGCCCGCTGGCGGCGTCGATCGTCGTGATCCGGCGGGTCTCCTCGGGCCGCAGGATCTCGTGCGGCAGCGCCGGGGCCCATTGGGGCGGCGCCATGGCGGGCAGCTTCACCATTTCCGCCGGCAGGCCGGGCAGGGAGAGGCTGGCGCCCGCGAGATGCAGGACGACACCCAATTGCGTCGGCTCGGGCCAGGCCATGGGCCAGTAGGCATTCGATACGGCGAGGCGGATGCGATGACCGGCGCCGAAGCGATAGGCGACCCCCTTCAGGGCGAGGCGCAGGCGGAAGGGGACGCCGATGGGAACGCCGGCCGGACGTTCCACCCGGTGCAGGCCGAAGGTGACGCGGGCGGAGGTGCCGTCCGGCGCCACGTCGCAAAGCCGCAGTGCCAGCGTGGCGACCGATCCGGCGAGGGCGACGGAGCAGTCGAGGAACGCCTTGCCGACCAGATCCACGGGGGCGCCCAGGCGGAGAGTGTCGAAACAGACCGAGAGCCCATCGTCGGGCCGCTGATCGGTCTGGAATTCGGGGCCGGAACTGCCGCCGTCCAGGGGGCACCATTCGCCACCCGCCATGCCGGCGGTCATCGGCGTGTCGACCGGGATCGACGGCGGTGCCACCGGCGGGGCGGACGCCAGGCGTCCCTCGTCCAGATGGAAGAGCGACGCATCGGTCCCGGGGGCGGGGGGCCAGGCCGGCAGGCCCCGCCAATCGCCGCCGATCGCCGGCATATGGGCGTCGGGCTTCAGGCCTTCGCCGTGCCAGAGGCGGATCGTCGGCTCGGCCATCATGCCGGTGTCTTCGCCCTTCAGCCAGTGCTTCCACCAGCGGAGCGCCTCCTGCAGGAAGTCCACGGCCGGCCCCGGCGCGCCCCAGGTCGGATAGACATGGGTCCAGGGCCCGATCAGCGCCTTGCGCGGGACCGAGAGATGCTCCATCAGGCGCAGGACCGCGTCGCTGTAACCATCGGTCCAGCCGCCGACGGCATAGACCGCGCAGGCGATCGCGCCGTAATCCTCGCAGACCGAGGCGTGGCGCCAGAAATCGTCCCGCCTGGGATGCGCCAGCCAGGACGCCAGCGGCGGCTCCAACCCCTCGAGGCGCCGATGCCACATCTCGCGCCACTTGTCGCCGACGTGCCGGGGATCGGGCGGCCGGGCCAGTTGGCCGAACAGTCCGTGACCCCAGGCGATACCGTCGGACAGCAGGCAGCCGCCCATGTAGTGGACATCGTCGGCATAGCGGTCGTCGGTCGAGCAGCAGGTGATGATGGCCTTGAGCGCGGGCGGCCGCCGCGCGGCGACCTGGAGGGCGGCGAAACCGCCCCAGGAAATCCCGATCATGCCGACTGAGCCGCTGCACCAATCCCGTGACGCCAGCCAGGCGATGACCTCGACGGCGTCGTCCTGTTCCTGGCGCAGGTATTCGTCGCCCAGCAGGCCGCCGGAATTGCCGCTGCCCCGGATGTCGACGCGGACGCAGGCGATGCCGTGGCGGGCGAACCAGCCATGCATCATGGAATCGCCGACCGCCGTCATGTCCGACTGGCGATAGGGGATCCATTCCATGACCACCGGAAAGGGGCCGGCGCCGTCCTCCGGCAGCCACAGCCGCGCCGCCAGCGGCGTGCCGTCGGACAGGGGGATCGTGATCTGACGGAAAGCTGCGGGGGCCTGCTCAATAGCCATGGGAACGGTCCACCTCGTTCAGCAGGGGAAGGCCGGCCGCGCGCCGGCGCAGGTTCTCGACCAGGATGTCGAGCATGCGGTCGACATGTCCCGCCGGATCGTCGGCCGAGACGTGAGGGGTGACGATCAGCCGTGGCGCATCCCAGAGTGCGGCGCCGGCCGGCAGCGGTTCCGGCGTGGTGACGTCGATCACCGCGCCGCCGAGCCGCCCGCCGTCGAGCGCCGCGATCAGCGCCTCCTGGTCGACGAGGTCGCCGCGTCCGAAATTGGCGAAGCCCGCCCCCGGCGCCATGCGGCCGAAGAAGCGGGCATCCGCGATGCCCCGCGTCGCCGGGGTGAGGGGCAACGCCAGGACGACGAAATCCGCCGTCCCCAGGGCCGTTTCGGCCTCGGCGGGCGAGAGTACGGCATCGAAGCCCGCCGCCGGCCCGCCCCGCCGGCCGACGCCGACGGCTTCGATGCCCAATTGTCCGGCGCCTGCCGCGATCGCCCGGCCGATGCCGCCGGTCCCGAAGATCAGCGCCCTCCGCCCGGCGACCGAGGGAGCCAGCTTCCGTTCCCACCCGTGACGGCGCTGCGCCGTCACGAAATGGGGAATCTGGTTATGCAGCATCAGGAACACCATCATCGCCCATTCGCGGAGCTTCGCGCCATGCACGCCCTTCGCCGTGGTCAGCGCGACATGGCGCGGCAGCCAATCGAGCGGCAGCAGATGATCGATCCCGGCCGAGCTCAACTGTATGAGGCCGAGGTGCCGGGCCGCGCCGAGCAGGCGCGTCGGCACGTCGGCGCCGATCAGCACGTCGGCCCGGACGAGAGCGTCGGCGATCGCGGGATCGCCGTCGGGCCGGGTCTCGACCGTAATCTCCCTCATCTCGACGCCGGCCCTCGCGAAGGCCGCCGCCAGACGTTCGGGCGTCACGTGGAAGACCGCCGACTGCCCCGGCGGCCGCAGCACCAGGAGACGAAGGGGCGCGGGCCTTCCGTCGGCATCTCGGTGCAATTCTGTCGATTTCATGGGCGATCCCGTTCTCGCCGTCAGCGGTCGACATACCAGGTGAGCAGGCTGCCGCCATCGACCGGCAGCATGTGCCCGGTGATATAGGCGGCATCGTCCGAGGCGAGGAAGGTGACCGCCTTGGCCACTTCCTCCGGCAAGCCGGGGCGGGCGAGGGGAAGACGGCCGAAGCGCGCCACCAGCTCGGGCCGGCGGTCGCGCCAGGGGTCGTCCGCCGCGAAGATCGGGCCGGGGCTGACGCCGTTCACGCGGATGCCGCTTGGCGCCCATTCCAGAGCCATCTGCCGGGTCAGGTTGATCACCGCCGCCTTCGACGGCGCGAAGGCGCCGCGCCCGGCCCAGGCCCGATGGGCCGAAGCCCCGGCGATATTGACGATGGTCCCGCCGCCGGCCGCGGCCATGCGCCGGGCCGCGGCGGTGCCGGCCAGGAAACACCCCTTGGTGTTCACCGCGAAGGTCGCGTCCCATTCCGCCGCCGGCAGTTCCGCCAGCAGGGCGGCTCGGCCGTGGCCGGCGTTGTTGACCAAGATATCGATCCGGCCGAGCGCCGCGGCGACGAGATCCATCGCCGTCTCGACCGAGGCCGGGTCGGTAACGTCGATGGTCGCGGCCAGCGCCCGGCGGCCGTGGCGGCGGACCTCCGCGGCCACCGCTTCGGCGCTGTCCATGTCGCTGCGGGCGAGGACGGCGACGGCCGCCCCCTCCCGCGCGAAGTCGACGGCGATGGCCCGTCCGATCCCCTTGCCGCCGCCGGTCACGATCGCCACCCGGCCGCTCAGGCGGCCCTCCGTCGTCGCCATGCGGGTATCGTCTCCTGTGCCGCTCAGAAACCGATTTCCTTGCGGGGAACATAGGGCGCCTCGAGTGCCGAGACCTCTTCGGGCGACAATTTCACGGCGAGCGCCGCCACGGCGTCGTCGAGATGGCTGGTCTTGGTGGCCCCCATGATCGGCGCCACCATCGCCGGCTTCTGCAACAGCCAGCCCAGGGCGACCTGGGCCATGGGCAGGCCGCGTGCCGCCGCCACTTCCGCCAGGCGGTCGACCACCGGCCGGTCGATCTCCTTGGTGTCGTCGTAGAGCGTCTTGGTGAACTGGTCGCTGGCCGAACGGTTGGTCGGTTCCGCTGTCCAGGGACGCGCCAGGATACCGCGGGCGAGCGGGCTCCAGGGGATCACGCCGACGCCTTCGGCGGCACAGAGACCCATCATTTCGCGTTCTTCCTCGCGGTAGATCAGGTTGATGTGGTTCTGCATCGAGACGAAGCGGTTCCAGCCCCGCGCGTCGGAAACGGCGAGCGCCTTCATCAACTGCCACGCCCGCATGGTCGAGGCGCCGATATAGCGGATCTTGCCCGCCTTGATCATGTCGTTCAGGGTTTCCAGCGTCTCCTCGATCGGCGTATTGGGGTCCCAGCGGTGGATCTGATAGAGGTCGATGTAATCGGTGGCGAGGCGCTTCAGGCTGGCGTCCAGCTCGGTGATGATGGCCTTGCGCGACAGGCCCTCGGCATTGGGCCCGGGCCGCATCGGGCTGAACAGCTTGGTCGCGATCACGACCTCGTCGCGCCGGGCGAATTCCTTGATCGCGCGGCCCAGCACTTCCTCGCTCGTACCCTTGGAATAGACGTTGGCGGTATCGAAGAAATTGATGCCGATCTCGATCGCGTGGCGCAGGATCGGCGTGCTCGAATCCGCGCCGAGCGTCCAGGCGTGGCGGCCGGTGCCGGGCACGTCGTAGGTAAGGCAGCCGAGGCAGATCCGCGAGACTTCGAGGCCGCTCTTTCCCAGTCGAACATATTCCATGGTCTTGTCTGTCCTCATGTTGACGCCGAGGGCACGGCGAAACACGCCCGCGGCCGGAATCGGCCGGGGCGGTGCGGGCTATTCCCGACCGCTGTGGTCAGGGGGCGAGATGGGTCTTCAGAAGCTCGACGAAATCGCGGGCGACCTGGGACAATTCGCCGTGGGTCGGGTGCAGGATGGCGATCTCGTATTTGATCGTCGGCACGAAGGGCCGCTTCACCACGTCTTCCGTGAAGGGATTGGAGACCACGGGATCGATGATGCCGACCCCGCAGCCGGCCGCCACCAGCTCGCAGGCGGTGGAGAAGAATTCCGTCTCGGCCACCACGTTCCAGCGTGCGCCGTATTGGGAAAAGGCGTTGGCGACCTGCTGGTAGAGCGGATCGCCGCGGAACAGGGTGACGAAGGGGACGCCGTCCAGGTCGGCCGGCGTGATGACGTCCTTTTCCGCCAGCGGATGGTCGGGCGGCAGCATGCATTGGCAGGCGTAGGAGAAGACGTCCATCAGCGCGGTCGGATAGTCGATCGGCAGTTCGGCGATGGCGAAGTCGAACTGCTGGGTCGCGACCAGATCGCGCACGCCCTGCGTGTTCCGCGTGATGATGCGCGTCCGTAATCCCGGGCGTTCCGCCACGAACAGCGACAGGATGCGCGGCAGAAGGCTGATCGAGATGCTGGCATAGGCGGCGATCGCCAGATAGCCGTGCTTGCCGAGGCGCACCTGATCGGCGACGCGCACCACATTCTCGATCCCTTCGAGCGCCCGCGCCGCTTCGACATAGAGCAGCCGTGCCTCGGGTGTCGGATGCAGCCGGCCGGCCCGTCGGATGAACAGCGGGAAGCCCACTTCGCGCTCGAGACCGGCCACGATGGTGCTTACCGCGGGTTGCGACAGGCCGAGAAGTTCCGCCGCCCTGGTCATGGTGCCGTGCAGCATCAGGGTGCGGAAGCATTCCAGATCGCGGATTCTCATGCGCCATTCTATAGCCTCAGCTTATACCTGACACAAGTCGCCTTATTGGAAACTCATGATCGCCGGTGGTTAACTTATTCCCGTAACGGCGATGGCGCGACATTGGCATGAAGATAAAACATCATCAACCAAAATAAATGTCGCGATAGATTGCAGGTGAAGTCTGAACAACTTCATGATTGGAAATAAGATGAGCCTTAATGCGCTGAATAATGAAGACGAATCGGATGGTCGATATCTTTCGGTTATTCCGGCGCGTAAGGGTATTGCCCTGATCATGGAAAAAGGTGATCAGATAAAAATAGTCAATACCTATGGAAAACAGGTCATCGATACGTGGGCATTCAATGCCGGCGACCTGAAAGAATATATGTCGATGGAGCATAGTCGCGCCTCGATGCTGAAGATCATTCCGGGGATCGGGGATTCTCTTGTGACGAACAAGCGCCGCCCGATCTTGACGGTGATGGAAGACACCACGCCCGGTGCGCATGACACGCTGATCGCCGCCTGCGACTGCTATCGCTATCAGGAATTGTGTGGCGCCGATGACCACGACAATTGCACGGATAATCTGGGCGTGGCGCTGAAGGCCCTGGGGCACGAGCGCATCCATACGCCCTGTCCGCTCAATCTGTTCATGAACGTGCCGGTCGCGCCCGACGGCGGCATCGAATTCGTCAGTCCGACCAGCGAGGCGGGCCAATACATCGTCCTGCGGGCCGAAATGCGGCTGGTCATCGCCATGTCGGCCTGCCCGCAGGACATCACGCCCGTCAACGCCATGGAGCCCTGCGACGCCCATTACATGATCCTTTGACCGCGGCCAGAACGCCCGACGGCGCCGAAAGCCGGGGATGGGGTGACAACGAACGAGAGGTCGAAATGCGAATGCCCTTGCCCTTGAAGATCCTGTCCGTCCTCGTCCTGCCCCTGCTGGCCGCTATCGTGCCGGCGGCGGCGGCCGATATCGCCATTCCGGTGCAGGATGCGGATCCGGCGCTGCACGCATTGCTGCCGGACGCCGTCAGGGCGAGCGGCAGGATCACGCTCGTCACGGATGCCCACGCCCTGCCGTGCGAGGCCTTCGACGACGCTCGCCAGACGATCGTCGGCTTCGAGCCGGATGTTATCCGGGCCGTTACCCAGAAGCTGGGCGTCGGGGTCGAAATGACCTCGACGGATTTCCCCGGCGTGATCCCGGGCCTGCAGAGCGCGCGCTACGACATGGCGATGTCGTGTCTGACCGACCGGCCCGACCGCGAGGAGTCGATGACCTTCATCGACTATTGGATGGGCGTGGCGGCGATCTACACGCTCGAGTCCGACACCTCGGTCACCGAAGATCCGCTGACCCTCTGTGGACTGAGGACGGCGGCCCAGAGCGGCATCTCCTACATCGACATGATCAACAACCTGCTGTCCGTCCATTGCGAGAAGAACGGCAAGCCGCGGATCGAACTCAGCGAGCTGCCGTCGCGCGCGGCCGTCCTCCTGGCGCTCTATGCGGGACGCATCGATTTCGCCCTGAGCGACACGGCGGCGGCGGCCGACCTGAAGGCCAAGGCGCCGAAGCCGGTCCGCATGGTGGCGAACCGCTTCCTGCCGCGCTCCTATACCGGTTTTGCCGTGCGCAAGGACGACACCGCCCTGGCCGCGGCACTTCAGGCCGGGCTGAAGGCGATCTACGAGAACGGCACCTACGATCTGATCGCGAAGAAGTGGCAGCTCGAGCCGCTGAAGCTCGAAGCGCCCGGCATCAATCTCGCGACGGCCCAGCCGTTCGACAACCCGAAGCCTTGAGCGGCGGCGAAAGATGTGTGCGATGCCGACCGAGTATCCCAGGCCCGATGGCGTGCCGTTCGCCATGATCGGCGACAATGCCGGGGTGGTGCCGTGGCGCCGCCCCTGGCTACGGATCGCGGCGGCCCCGGGCGTCGCGACCTGTCTTCTGTCCCGCGCACAGGGGCGCATCGAACGCCATTCCGGGTGGGGACGAGGAAGGAAGTCATGAAGTTCGGCCTGTTCAACCTGATGTCGCTGCGCGACAACCCGGGCGGGATCCGGGGCGTCCTCTCGGACACGCGCAAGCTGGTCCGCCTGGCGGAAGAGATCGGCTTCGACGCCGCCTGGTTCGCCGAGCATCACTTCACCAACAATTCGATCAGCACCTCGCCCATGATGGTGGCCGCCCATATGGCGGCGGTGACCAGCCGCATCCGGCTCGGCGCGGCGGTCCTCGTGCTGCCGCTCTATCACCCGCTGCGTCTCGCCCAGGAGATCGCATTCGTCGACCAGGCGAGCGACGGCCGGGTCGTCATCGGCGTCGGCCCCGGCTATCAGCCCTTTGAATTCGCCCGCTACGGCGTCGATCTCGAGACCCGCGCCGACCTCTTTCTCGAATGCTGGGACGTGATCGAGCAGGCGCTGTCGCAAGGCCATGTCGAGTACCGCGGCCGCTTCCTGACGATCCCCCCGACCACCCTGATGATGCGTCCCGTGCAGGCGCCGCTGCCGGACGTCTATGTCGCCTCGTCCAACCCGGCGATCCTGCGCCACATGGTCCGTGCCGGCGCCAGGCCCTTCGTCCAGGTCGGCTGGCAGGGCAGCCGGGTGCTGGCCGAAAAGGTCGCGTCGCTGCACGAAGCCTGGGCGGAAGCCGGGCTCAGCCATCTGCACATGCCGGTCGCGGTCCAGCAGTACATCCACGTCACCGACGATCCGGCCGAGGCCCTGGAGGCGGCGGAGCGGGCGCGCTATGTGGCGCGGCTCGTCCATACGCTGCGCAAGCCGAGGCTCGATTTCGACGGCATCTTCGTCCGTTCGGCGCCGCTCGACGACGAGCCGCCGCTCGAAGTCTTCCGCGACAATCTCATCATCGGCGACGCCCACCACGTCGCCGAGCGCATCGTCGCGGAATTCAACAGATTACGGCCCGACTATTACAACTGCTTCTTCCAGTTCGGCGACATGCCCATTGCCAGGGCGTGCCGCTCGCTCGAAAAATTCGGGGCCGAGGTGCTGCCGCTGGTCGAGAAGGCACTCGGCCCGCTTGCCGCATTCGGCTCCAGATCAACCTTGTCGAAACCGGCCCAGGCGATCGCCGGTTGAAGCGTAACCCGAGAGGACGGATCCCATGGTCATGATGGACGAGACCCGGCGCGGCCGGAATGCGCGGGACGCGTTCGAGGAATTGCTCGACGAGGTGCTGGCCGGCGCGGACCAGCCGCTCGAAGGGGCCGTCACCCTTCCCGCCGGCGCCTATGTCAATCCGGATTTCTACGACCTCGAAATGGACGCGATCTTCCGCCGCGAATGGCTGCCGGTCGGCCATGTCGCCCAGATCCCCGAGGTCGGCGACTATTTCACGATCGACATCCTGAACGAACTGCTGGTCGTCGTGCGCGGGCCGGACCGCATCCGCGTGCTCTCGCGCGTCTGCCTGCACCGCTGGGCGCCGGTCTGCGAAGGCAAGGGCAATACCAAGCTTTTTTCCTGTCCGTTCCACCGCTGGGCCTATGCGATCGACGGCCGGCTGGTGGCGACGCCGCTGATGGAGCCGAACGAGAAATTCAAGCCGCAGTCCTGCAGCCTGCCCGAGATCCGCAGCGAAGTGGTCTGCGGCACCATCTTCATCAACTTCGACGAGAACGCCCGCCCGGCCGGCGAATTGTTGGCGGATTGGGTCGAGGCGATGAAGCCTTATCGGCCGGAAGAGCTGAGGATCGCCTACAGCGTGGAATTCGAAATGGATTTCAACTGGAAGATCGCGGTCGAGACCTTCATGGAGGCCTATCACCACATCGGCGCCCACGCCCACACGGCCGAGCCCTATTACCCCGCCAAGCTGCACTGGGTGGACGACACGCGGGAGGGCTGGACCGCGGGCCACGGCTACCTCAGACCCGACCTGCCGACCTCGGCCGCCTACCGGGCCGGGCTCGAGCCCTTTCCGGGGCTTTCCGAGGACCGGCTGCGCCGCTCGCTCGTGCATCCCGTCTATCCGAACAACTGCGTCATGATCGCGGTGAACCGCATCCACTGGACGGCTCTGGTGCCCATGGGCGTGAACAAGACCCGCTGGGTGCGTCATGTTCTGGTCCAGCCGGAAGCCCTGGAACATCCGGAGTTTCCGAAGATCGTCGAGGAACTGCGCGCGGCCGGCGTGCGCATCACCGAAGAGGATATCGCGGTCAATTCGATGCAGCAGCGCGGTGCCGCGTCTTCCTTCGCCAAGCCCGGCTTCCTGTGCGATCTCGAGAAGCCGACATGGCAGTTGGCGGATTACGTCCGCCGCCATGTCCGGGCCGCCCTCGGCTGAGACCCGGCGATGACCCCCACGCCCCTGTCCGTGCCGCCGCGCGTATCGCCGGAAGAATGGGCGGTGCGCCGCGATCTGGCGGCGCTCTACCGCCTGGTCGCCCATTTCGGCATGACCGACCTGATCTACACCCACATCAGCGCTCGCGTGCCGGGGGAGGCGGATCATTTCCTGATCAACCGTTATGGCGTGCTGTTCGGCGAGATGCGGCCGGACACACTGGTGAAGATCGACCATGAAGGACGGGCGGTCGGGGGCGAGGTGGTCGGGGGCGAGGCGGGCGAGACGGGCCGGGTCAACCGGGCGGGCTTCGTGATCCATTCCGCCATCCACGCCGCCAGGCCGGATCTCGCCTGCGTCATTCACACCCATACCGCCGCCGGGGTGGCGGTCGCGGCCCAGGAACAGGGACTGCTGCCGATCAGCCAGCAGGCGCTGAAATTCTACGGCCATCTCGCCTATCACGACTACGAGGGGATCGCCCTCGATCTCGACGAGCGGCAACGCCTGGTCCGCGACCTCGGGCCGGCGCACAAGGCGATGATCCTGCGCAACCACGGGCTTCTCGCCGCGGGGCGCAGTATTCCGGAAGCCTTCAGCACGATCTACATGCTGGAGACGGCCTGCCAGATCCAGGTGAAGGCGCAGGCCGGCGGCGCAACGCTGCACATTCCTTCGGAGGAGGTCTGCCGGCGCACGGCGGCGCAATACAACCGCGGCGGCGGAGATCTGGAACACTATGAATTCCTCTGGCGGTCGGCACTGGCCCTGATCGCCGACCAGGGGGCGTCGCGATGACGGCCGGGGAGGGGCGGCCATGATCGCCTATGCGCTCCGCCGCCTCGGCCTCGCCGTCGCGGTTCTTCTGGTGACCGTCTGCGCGCTCTTCTGCGTGATCTATGCGGTGCCCGGCGACCCCGCCACGGTGGCCCTGGGGCCGCGCGCCACGGCCGAACAGAAGGCGATCTTCCGGGCCGAAATGGGGTTGGACCGGCCGATCTACGTGCAGCTCGGGAATTTTCTCTCCCGGGTGGCGGGCGGGGATCTCGGGCGCGACGTGGTCACCGACCAGCGTGTCTCGGCGCTGGTTCTCTCGGCCCTGCCCAATACGGTGGCACTGGCCTTCGGCGGCATCCTCTGGGCCGTGGTCGTCGGCGTCGCCCTCGGCTGCTGGTCCGGGCTGCATCCGAACGGCTGGGCCGACCGGGTCATCGGCGTGCTTTCCGTCTCGGTCATCGCGGTGCCGACCTTCGTCGTCGCCATCTACACCCTGCTGTTCTTTGCCGTGATGCTCCAGTGGTTCCCGGCCATCGGTGTCGGCGCCGACGGCGATCCGCTCGACCAGTTGCACCATCTCGTCCTGCCGGCCTTCGCGGTCGGGCTCGGCTGGGTCGGCTATCTCTCGCGCCTGGTGCGGGCTTCCATGCTCGAAGTCCTGGCGGAAAATCACGTCCGTACCTTCCGGGCCTTCGGCGTCTCCGACCTGCGGATCGCCTTTCGTTACGCCCTGCCGATCGCCGTCGTGCCGGTCGTCTCGGTGCTCGGGGTCGGCCTCGGCAGTCTTCTGTCGGGTGCGGTGCTGACCGAAATCGTGTTCAACCGGCCGGGCCTCGGCCGGCTCGCCTATGACGCCGTGATCTCCCGCAACTACCCGATCGTGACCGGGGTGGTCATCGTCACCGCCAGCCTCTATCTCATCTGTAACCTCTGTGCCGACCTCCTGGTCGCGAGGCTGTCGCCCCATGTCCGCGCCGCCCTTTGAAATCGCGCCGGACGGCGCCCTCGTAGCCTTCCTCCGGCGGTGGGGGCGGGCGCTCGCGGTCCTGCCGCTGCGCCTCTGTTCCGGCTGGTCCGGCGCGGTCGGCCTCGTCCTGGTGCTGGTGGTCGTGCTTTGCGCCGTGGCCCCCGACCTCTTCACCGGCCAGAGCCCGACGGCCTTGATGCCCAAGGACCGGCTGCAGCCGCCGAGCTGGGCCCATCTTCTCGGCACCGATCAACTGGGCCGGGATCTCTATTCGCGGGTGATCCACGGTGCCGCCACGGCGTGCCGCGTCGCGCTGACCAGCGTGGCGTTGGCGGCGGCCTGCGGCCTGCTGCTCGGCCTCTGCGCCGGCTATGGCCGGGGCCTCCTCGACTCGATGCTGATCCTGCTCTGCGACGCCGTGGTTTCCCTGCCCATGATCCTCTTCGCGCTGGCCGCGGTCGCCCTGATCGGTGCCAGCATCGACGGCCTGATCATGATCATCGTGATCTTCACGACGCCCACCTATTTCCGCGTGGTGCGCAGCCAGGTCCTGGTGCTGCGCGGCGCGGAATACGTCAAGGCGGCGCGGGCGATGGGGGCGTCGCCGCCCTTCGTCATGTTCCGCCATCTGGTGCCGAATCTGATGGGCCCGCTGCTGGTCCTGATGGCGATGGACATTCCGGCCGTCATCGCTCTCGAATCCGGCCTGTCCTTCCTCGGCCAGGGCGTGCCGCCGCCGACGCCGAACTGGGGCGCCATCCTGGGCGACGGCTATACCTACATCCGCCAGGCGCCCCACATCATCCTGGCCGGGGGCCTGCCCATCATCGTCGCCACCCTGGGCTTCACCTTCCTCGGCGAAGCGATGCGCGACGTACTCGATCCCCGCATGGCGACGGGCCGGTTCGGGGACCAGCGCTGATGGACGCCCCGCTCCTCGAAATGCGGCGGCTGTCGGTCGTCTACCGGACCTCCGGCGGCCCCGTGCGGGCGGTGCGCGACGTCGACCTGACCATCCGCAAGGGCGATATCGTCGGCATCGTCGGCGAGAGCGGCTCGGGCAAGACGTCGCTGGTTTCCGCCATCATGACCCTTCTGCCGCCCAAGGCGACGATCGAAGGGCAGATCCTGTTCGGCGGTCGCGATCTCTATGGCCTGGACGCGAAACAGCGGCGCGCACTTCGCGGCAACGGCATCGCCACCATCTTCCAGGACCCGTTCACCGCCTTCAATCCGGTGACCCCGATCGGCCGGCAATTGGTGGAATTCCAGCATTGGCGGCGCGACCTGGACGACGGTGCCCGCTGGCGCCGGGCCGAGGAGATGCTGGTCCGTGTCGGCCTCGGCGATCCCGGCTTGCGCATGCATCAATATCCCCATCAGTTGAGCGGCGGCATCCGTCAGCGGATCGGCATCGCCGCCGCCCTGCTGACCGATCCCCTGCTGCTGATCGCCGACGAGCCCACCACCGCCCTCGACGCCACCACCGAGATGCAGATCATCGAGCTTCTAGCCGAGGCACGGTCGATGGTCGACGGCGCCATCGTCTTCGTCACCCACGACATGGCGCTGGTCGGCGCCTTCTGCGACCGGGTGGCCGTCATGTATGCCGGCGAACTGGTGGAGGTGGCGCCGGTCGATCCCGCCTTCTCGGCGCTGCGCCATCCCTATTCGCGGGCGCTGCTGGCCTGCGATCCCGCCCGCCTGCCCGAGGGGTGCCGCGAATTTCCGACCATCCCCGGCCATGTCCCGGCCCCCTTCGCACGGCGCTCCGGCTGCATCTTCGAACCGCGCTGCGGGCAGGCGGCACCGGTCTGCGCCACGACACCGCCGCCCGCCGTGGTCGCCGGGGACGGTAGTATCGTCCGCTGTCATCGGGTGCCAGCATGAGCCTCGTGCTCGACATCCAGGGGCTCGCCGTACGCCGTGCCACGGGCGGCCTCCTCGCCAGGCTGCGCGGGACGGGGCGGGAGATCACCATCGTCGACGGCATCGATCTCGAGATCGCGGCCGGTACCACGCTCGCCCTCGTCGGCGAGAGCGGCAGCGGCAAGACGACGCTGGCCCATGCCGTGGTCGGGCTGGAGCCGATCGCCGAGGGCCGCGTGGTGGTCGACGGGCTGAGCGCCGAGGGCTGGAGCCAGGGCTGGTACGGCGGACCGTGGCGCCGCCTGCGCCGCCAGATCGGGGTCACCTTCCAGGATGCGGTCGCCTCGCTCGACCCGCGCATGACGGTGGCGGCCAGCCTCGCCGCGCCCTTCCGCATCCACGGCCTGCGCGGCCTCGACCTGCGGGCCGAAGCGGCGCGCCTGCTCGACCAGGTGGGCCTGCCGCGGGCCTTTCTCGACCGCTATCCCCACCAGCTCTCGGGCGGCCAGGCGCGGCGCGTCTCGATCGCCCGGGCGATCGCCTTGAAGCCCCGCCTGCTGATCGCGGACGAACCGACCGCGGGGCTCGATCTTTCGGTCCAGGGCGAGGTCCTGAATCTGCTGGTCAGCCTTGGCCGCGATCTCGGCCTCGCCTGTCTGCTGATCACCCACAACCTGCCGGTGGCCCGCCGCATGGCCGGGCGGATCGCCATCATGTATCTCGGCCGCATCGTCGAAACAGGTCCGGCGGAAGCCGTCTTCGCCAATCCCCGCCACCCCTACACGCGAGCCCTGGTCAACGCCCGGGGGAGCGGCGCCCGCGCCCTCGTCGGCGAGGCCCCGAGTCTGGCCAGCCGGCCATCGGGATGCGAATTCGCCGCACGTTGTCCCGAGGCGCAGGCCCGATGCCGCGCGGAAGCGCCGGCCGAGACCTCGATCGAGGCGGGACGCCGCATTCGCTGCCACTTCCCCCTGGCCGACGCATCGCCTTCGCGAGAGATCGCCGCCGATCCGGCGGCGGGAGGAGGCCTGCGCGCCGCGGCGGTACGGAGCAAGGGCGCAAACCGACGGATTTGATCGTGAACGAGGGGTGTGGACATGCGTACTGATGTGATCGATCGACGCCGGCTGATGGCCCTGATGGCGGGGGCGGGGGTCGCGGCGGGTTCCATGGCCGTCGGCGGCAGCCGGCTCGCCTTCGCGGCCGCCGGCAAGGTGCTGCGCATCCAGAACGACGGCGACATCAAGAATCTCGATCCCGCCAACCGCAGCGGCTGGTACGACGAGACCGTGATGTACGCGATCTTTTCCGGGCTCTGCCAATATGGCGACGGCGATAGCTGGACCTGGGAGAAGGACGCCGCCAAGACCCTGGTGCAGGTCGATCCCCTGACGGTCGAATTCACCCTGGCCGAGGGCCTGATGTGGACCGGCGGCTTCGGCGAAGTCACGGCGGAGGACGTGAAATATTCCTACGAGCGTTTCGCCGATCCCAAGGTGAAGGCGGTCTACAAGGACGATTGGGATGCCCTCGACAAGGTCGAGGTGACCGGCCCGCGGTCCGGCGTGATCCGGCTGAAGCGGCCCTTCCCGGCGCTCTTCGCCTCGACGCTGCCCAATGCCTCGGGCCTGATCGTGTGCAAGAAGGCGGTCGAGAAGGCGGGCGGCCTGATCAAGACCGATCCGCTTGCCACCTCGGGCCCCTACAAGCTGGCGGAGTGGAAGCCGCGCGAGCGCATCATCCTGACCCGCAACGAGGCGTGGAACGGGGCCGCACCCTATTACGACGAAATCCGCCTGATGGTGATCGAGGAGGAGAAGACCGCCCAGATCGCCTTCGAGGCCGGCGACCTCGACATCACCAAGATCGAGGTGAACGACATCGCCGCCGTGAAGGAGAAGAACGATCCGGGGGTCAAGCTCAGCGTGCGGCCGGCCCTCGCCTATACCTTCATCGGCATGAACGTCGAGAACGAGAAACTGAAGGACATCCGCGTGCGCCGGGCCATCCAGCAGGCGATCGAGGCCCAGACGGTGGTCGACGGCGTCTTCGGCAAGGGTGTCGTCACCCGTGCCGTCGGCCTGGTGCCGACGTCGATCGCTGGCGCCCGGAAGGAGCTGAGATACCCTTACGACCCCGAAGCCTCGAAGCGCCTGCTGGCGGAAGCCGGGGTGAGCGGCCTCAGGATCAAGCTGACTTTCTCCAACGAAGACGCCGCCTATGCCTCGGTCGCCCTGGTGGTGCAGGCGCAACTGGCCGAGGTCGGCATCACGGTCGACATCGACCAGGGCGATTCCTCCGCCCAGACGGCGCAGCAGCAGGATCTCGCCGGCGGCACCTGGCGCCAGATGGAGATGTTCCTGATCACCTATACGACGGCGCCCGATCCCGGCTGGGTCACCGCCTGGTTCACCTGCGATCAGGTCGGCGTATGGAACTGGCAGCATACCTGCAGCAAGGAATGGGACGACCTGAACAAGGCCGCCAGCGCCGAGACCGACCCGGCGAAGCGGGCCGCCCTCTATGTGACCCTCCAGGACCAGCTCGAGGAGACGGGGGGATACGTCTTCCTCTATCACGGGGTCAATCCCTGGATCACCAAGTCGAACATCGTCGGCTCCTGGACGCCGGACGGCGGACGGGCGCTGCTGCGCACGATCAAGGCCGTCTGATCCGACGGCGGGCACGAACAACGGAGATGACCATGTCGCAAGCGGAAAACGACGCCATCACGACCGAATTCCCCCTGAGCCCCGCGCAGATCGCGGATTTCAAGCGGGACGGTTTCGTCATCGTCCCCGGCTTCTTCTCGAAGGAGGAGATCGCCCCCCTGCACGAGGCCTGCAAGGCCGATCCGACCATCGGCGGTCGGCTCAGGGCGGTCGCCGACAGCCTGGGCAATCCGCAGGAGATCATCGGCTGGGAAGACTATGCGGAGACCTATCTCGGCAAGGTCCCCTTCATGGCGCGCATGATCGACAATGCCGCGGCCATCCTGGGCCAGCCGGTCTATCACTGGCACGCCAAGCTTTCCATGAAGCGTCCGCATTCGCCCGGGCGCTGGGATTGGCACCAGGACTTTCCCTATTGGTACGACGAGGGCTGCCTCTGGCCCGACATGCTGACCGTCACCATCGCCGTCGACCCCTGCGACGAGGCGAACGGCTGCATGAAGCTGGTCAAGGGCTCGCACAAGCTCGGCCGGGTCGACCACATGAAGGTGGGGGAGGCCGTCGGCTTCGATCCGGTGCGCCTCGAACTGGTGCTGCAGCAGCTCGAGACCGTACCCATGATCATGGCGGCGGGCGATGCCTGCTTCTTCCACGGCAATACGCTGCACGCCTCCGGCGGCAATGATTCCGAGCGGCCGCGGACCCTGCTGCACGCCTCCTACAACACGATCGTGAACACGCCCTTTATCAAGGAAGGGCAGGAACACCACGCCTACAAGCCCTATCGCAAGGTGCCGGATTCGGCGATCCGCCTCGGCGACTATACCGACGTCCTGGCGAGCCATCCCTTCCCGCTACGCAAGGTCAAACTCGGCGATGTCGGCCACTACGGCTATCGGTCGCTCAAGGTCGGGTAACACCCGGGTTCCCGGGCGCGGCGGGGGCCGCGCCCGGCGCTTCTTCCTCTCCCGGGGCGGCCGACAGGGCCGCCGGATCGTCGCAAATGTCCGATATATGGACCCGGCTGGGCAGCCCACCCTGGTGGTGGCGGGCCGGGAGTGCGCTTCGCCATCGCAACTACAGGCGTTTCTTCATCGGCCAGGCCTGCCTCCTGTTCGGCTATTGGGTCCATAGCATCGCCCTCGGCTGGCTGGTGTGGCGGCTCGGGGAATCGCCCCTGCTGCTCGGCGTGCTCGCCTTCTGCGACCAGGGGCCGACCTTGTTGCTGGGGCCCTTCGCCGGCGCCGTGACCGACCGGGTGGAGCGGCGGCGGCTCCTGATCGTCACGCAGTCCGGGCTTTTCGTGGTCGCGGGCGGGCTCGCTCTGCTTACCCTGGCCGACGCGATGACGGTCGAACTCGCGATCGGTGCCACCCTGGCGCTCGGCATCATCGCCGCCTTCGACGGGCCGGCCCGCCAGGCCTTCGTCGCCGAACTCGTCGGCTACGACGACCTGCGCAGCGCCGTCACCCTGAATTCGACCCTGTTCAATGCGGCCCGGCTGATCGGCCCGGCGGTCGGCGGCCTGCTGATCGCGGTCGCGGGCGAGGGCTATTGTTTCCTGCTCAAGGCCTGCGCCAGCCTGCCGATGGCGGGGATCCTGCTCACCCTGACCGTGCCGCCGCGGGCGCCGGTCTCGGGGCGGGCGGGCGTGCTCGACGATGTCGTCGCCGGCATGCGGTTCGTCGCCCGGACGCCCGCGGCCGCACAGTACCTCGCCATCGTCGGCGCCTGCAGTTTCGCCAGCGTGCCCTATTTCTCCTTCCTGCCGATGCTGGTGCAGGACGTCCTGGGGGGCGGGCCGGATTCCGCCGGCATGCTGATGAGCGTCACCGGCATCGGCGCGCTTCTCGCCGCCGTGGTGCTGCTGGTCCGCAGCGACATGCCGCTGACATGGGTGCCGATCGGTGCGGCGGCGCTCCAGGGCTTGGGGCTGGTGCTGGTCGGGCTCTCGGGCGCATTGTGGCTGACGGCGCTTCTGGCGCTGCCCATCGGCTTCGGCGCCCTGTCCCAGCAGCTCGCGTGCAACGCCCTGCTCCAGCAATTGGCGCCGGACGAGATGCGGGGCCGGATCATGGCCTTCTATACGATGATGCTGGTCGGCACGGTGCCGGTCGGGGCGATGGCGGCGGGACTGGCGGCGCGGCTGTTCGGTCTGCCGGTCACCACGGTCGCCGGCGGCCTGTTCTGCCTCGCCGTCGCCGGGGCGGTCGGCGTCTCAATCGAGCGGCGGCAATAGACCGGCCATGTCCAGCCCGCAGACATGGCCCCAGGTCATGTTGGGGCCGATCGTGGTGCCGGCGCCGATGCCGCGCGTGCCGAAGGGATTGGCCATGGCGACGCCGGCGCAATAGAGCCCGGCGATGATGCTGCCGTCGGCGCGGAGCACCCGTCCATTCTCGTCGGTCAGGGGGCCGCCCTTGGTCGAGACGAAGGAACGGTTGAAGGGAATGGCGACGAAGGGCGGCCGGGCGATCGGACCGAGACCGCTCTGGTGGCGGCCGTTGCCCGACACCGCCTTCCGTCCGAAATCCCGGTCCAGCCCCGCGGCGCAGAAGCGGTTGTAACGCGCGACGGTTTCGGCCAGGGCGGCGGGCGGCAGGCCGATGCGACCGGCCAGGGTGGCGAGATCGCCCGCCTCGACCAGCCAATCCTTCCGGTAGCGGCGGTGCCAGCGCAGCAGGGGCGACCAGCGCAGGAATGCCGCGTCGGCGATCAGCCAGGCGGGCAGGTGGCGCGGCAGCCCGGTGGCCGGGTCCCGGGCATCGATCACCTCGCCGAAATTGAAGATGCTCTCGTCGAAGAAACGCCTGGCGTTGCGGTCGACGACGATTGCATTGGCGGCGCGGTGGAAGAACAGGGCCATGCCTTGGAGCTGGCCTTCGTAGATCTTGGGCACCGCCGGATTGAGGTTGGCCTGGTCCATGCGGGCGAGGGTGGCGCCGGCCGCCTCGGCCATGCGGTGGCCGTCGCCGTTGTTGCCGGGCGGGCTGGTGACGAAATCCATCGGGCCCGGGAAATGCCGGTTCCGGCGTTCCGCATCCCATTCGAAGCCGCCGGTGGCGATCACCACGCCGCGCCGGGCGTGGACGGCGATGTCCCGTCCCCGGTGGCGCAGGAGGGCGCCTGTCACCCGCCCCGTCGCCTCGTCGCGGAGGAGGGAGAGGGCCGGTGTCTCCAGGAGGAGACGTGCGCCATGATCCAGGCAGCCGCGCAGCAACCCGGCCACCAGGGCGGTTCCCTTGGCGCGCCGGCCGGTCAGCCAGCGCCAGGCGACATGGGGCAGCAGCCGGGCTCCGACGGCGAAGGGCCGGTGATAGAGGTCGGTGCCCAGGATTTCCTGATAGGTGAAGATCCGTCCCAGCATCGGCGGCCGGATCCGCCGGGCGAGCGGGCCCAGGATCGCCGGGCGGAGCGGCCGGGGTGTCAGCATCCGCCCGAAAGGCTTGGCGCCTGGCAGGTCGGCCAAAGGATCGCCCTGGTCGACCAGATCGAAGCGAAGCGGGCTGTTCGCTTCGACGAAGGCCAGCATGTCGGGCGCCGCCTGCGCGAAGCGGCGCCAGCGGCGTTCCTCGTCGGCGCGCCAGTCCGCGGGGGCGGCGGCGAGGATATAGTCGAGGGCTTCCGCCCGGCTGTCGGCGATGCCGGCCCGGGCGGCGTGGTGGTTGGCCGGGATCCAGGTGCCGGCCCCGGACAGGGCCGTGGTCCCCCCGATCCATTCGGTCTTTTCGGCAATGATCGTGTCGAGGCCCGAGGCCGCGGCGGCCAGTGCCGCGGCCAAGCCGGCCGAGCCGCTGCCGAGCACGAGGGTATCGCAGGTCAAGCCTTCTGCCGCCATCTCCGCCGCCTTGTCCATGGTGTCATGAGACTATCCGGGGCGGCGTCCGGCAAATCACTTCGTTGCCTTCATCGATGAGATTTCATCATGGAAGGGCGGCGGCCGGGCGGCGTTGCCGGCTGGTCCGGATCATGCATGAATGATGGGCAGTCATCATGAGGGCGGCCCGCCGCCGATCGCCGAGGAACCGTCGTGTCGCTGCTGCAAGGCCGCCTGCCGTCCCTGAATGCCGTCCGCTGTTTCGCGGTCGCCGGGCGCTGCCTGAATTTCACCGTGGCGGCGGCCGAGCTCGGCGTTACCCAGGGCGCGGTCAGCCGGCAGATCCAGGCCCTCGAACAGGAATTGGGCCTGCCCCTGTTCCTGCGCGAGGGGCGCAGCCTGTCGCTGACCCCGGCGGGCGAGCTCTACCACCGCGAAGTCTCGGAGGCGATCGCGCGGATCGGCGCCGCTTCGCGTGCCGCCCGCCGCTCGGTCGAAAGTGGCGTGCTGTCGATCAGCGCGGTACCGACCTTCGCCATGCGCTGGCTGATCCCCCGCCTGCCGGTGTTCCAGGCCGCCCATCCCGGCATCTTCGTCGACGTGACCGCGGGCGACGGCCCGCCCGATCTCGATTTCGGCGGCTATCACCTGGCGATCCGCTTCGGCGAACCACCTTTCGGCGACGCGGCCGCCCTGCGCCTGATGTCGGAAGAGGTGGGGGCCGTCTGCGCGCCCGCCCTGCTGCCGGAAGGCCGGCCCTTTGCGGCGGCGGCCGAGCTGATGCGCCATCCCCTGCTGAACCACACGACGCGGCCGGAAGCCTGGCCGGACTTCCTGGCACTCGCCGGCCTCGCCCCGCCGCCGCCGTCCAATGCGCCGTCCTTCGAGCATTTCTTCATGCTCTCGGAGGCGGCTGCGGCCGGCATGGGCATCGCCCTGGTGCCCCTGTTCCTGGTGCGCGACGAGCTTGCCGCCGGGCGGCTGGTGCAGGCACTGCCCCTGACCATGAAGCCGCGCAAGGCCTATTACCTGCTGCATGGCAAGCCCGCGGGCCAGATGCGCATGGTGCAGATGTTCAAGGACTGGATCCGCCGTGCCGCCGCCCGCCCAGCATGAGCTGGCCTCATCGACGGCGCCGATGAACTCGTTTGTCCGGGACGGTTCTCGGATGATACCAGGGAATGGACCGCCCAATCAGACAGAGGCCCCGCCGGATGGCATCGCTGACCCCCTTCCACATCGCCTTCCCGGTCGACGACCTGGCCGCCGCCCGCCATTTCTACGGCACGGTGCTCGGCTGCCCCGAGGGGCGCAGTGCCGACACCTGGATCGATTTCGACCTCTTCGGCCACCAGATCGTGGCGCATTACAAGCCGCGTGCGGCCGAGGGTGACGCCGCCCATCACAATCCGGTCGACGGGCACGACGTGCCGGTGCCGCATTTCGGCGTCGTCCTGGCCATGGCCGATTGGGAAGCGCTGGCCGAACGCCTGAAGGCGGCCGGCACTTCCTTCGTGATCGAGCCCTATATCCGCTTCAAGGGCCAGGTCGGCGAGCAGGCCACCATGTTCTTCCTCGATCCCGCCGGCAACGCCCTGGAATTCAAGGCCTTCGCCGACATGTCGCAGCTCTTCGCCAAATGACTCAGGCGCCCTTGCGGAGCTGGTCGAGCACCAGGCTCCGCATGTGGCGGATCGCGGCCGTGTAGTCGAAGGTCGGGAACATCACGTTGCGGAACAGGACGCCGTCGAGGAAGGTCGAGATGAAGGTCGCCATCTCCATCGGGTCGGTCTCGCGGAAGATGCCGCGGCTGATGCCCTGGCGGATGGCGCGGCTCAAGACCACCGCTTCCTTGTCGTAGAACTTGCGGATGGCCTTGTCGACATGGGGTTTCCGGCTGCTGGTGCAGGCGTAGTCGAGGCTGATCTTGGCCAGTTTCTGCAGCATGATGAACTGCACGATATGGACCTCGATCCAGGCCGAGATGACGTCTTCCGGCGAATCGCCGCGCCGGCTGACCAGTTCGAACTGGGCGAAGGCCTTTTCCACCGCGTCGTTCACGGCATTGAGGAAGAGCGCTTCCTTGCTGCCGAAGTAGTAGTAGATCAGCGACGGATTGACCCCGGTCGAACTCGAGATGTCCTTGATCGTGACGGTCGAATAATTCTGGCTGGCGAAGAGGTCGAGGGCGATCTGGCGGAGCGCGTCGGCGACTCCCTTGCTCGACCCCTGGGGCTCGTCGTCGCTGGTCACCGTCACCATCTTGCGCAGCTTGCGCCGCGGCTTGGCCGGGGTCTCCTCGGCGGTCCGGCCGGGCCCGGCGTTGTCTTCCGCAGGTGCCGGGAGTTTCCGTGCGCGGGCAGTCTTGGACGTCGTCATCGTTACATTTTCCCTGAGCGCAGCCCGAGCCTCGGAAACGCGGCCACGCGGAACGACGCTCGCCGACCAAGGACGAGCGGCAGGATACCATGTTGGCGTGTATCGCGGCCAAGGTCGATAGGCGCCGGAACGGAGGGTGTCGCCCTGCCGGGCGGGTGGTGATGGCGGCTTCGGGTCAAAGCGACAGGTACCAGGTCTCGACGCCGCCGCCGTCGACGATCAGCATCTGCCCCGTGGTATAGGCGGCGTCGTCGGAAGCGAGATAGGTGACGGCCCGCGCCACTTCGCCGGGCGTGCCCGCCCGCTTCAGGGGCAGGCGCCCGACCTCCGCCGCCAGGGCGGGTTCCCGCACCTCCCAGCCGGTGCCCGGCTCGCGGATCGGGCCGGGGCTGACGCCATTCACCCTGATCCCGTCGGTGGCCCATTCGAGCGCCATCTGCCGGGTCAGGCTGACCACTGCCGCCTTGGCCGGGCCATAGGCACCGGCACCCGGATAGCAACGGTGGGCCGAGGCGCCGGCGATATTGACGATGGCGCCGCCGCCCCGCGGCTTCATGCGCCGGGCCGCGGCGACGCCGGTCAGGAAGGCGCCCTTGGCATTGACCCGGAAGACCTCGTCCCAGGCGGTTTCGTCGAGGTCGAGCAATGGGGCCGGCGCGCCGTAACCCGCATTGTTCACCAGGATGTCGAGTGCACCGAAATCGCCGAGCACGGCATCGACCAGGCGCTCCACCGCGTCCCGTTCCGTGACGTCCGCCGCATAGGCGCAGGCTTGGCCGCCGCCCGCCGCGATTTCCGCTGCCAGGGCCTCGGCGGCCGCGCGGTCGCGGTTGGCGACGATGGCGACCCGCCCACCCTCGGCCGCGATGCCGAAGGCGATGGCCCGGCCGATGCCCTTGGCGCCGCCGGTGACGATGGCGACGCGGCCGGCGAGGCGGCCGGGCGGGCGCGGACTGAGGGAGGGATCGGAAGTCATGTCGGGGATCTCGGTTCGCTCGAAACGGAAGGGACGTCAGGCGCCCAGGACGCGGGGAAAGGCAGGGCAATCGATCGGGCCGCCGGCCGCGAGGCCCATGCCGGCGGGCGGATGGGGCGACATCGGGCCGCTGCGGGGGGCGAAACGCGCATCGTCCCCGGTCCAGCGGAGCGACAGCACGCGGCGCCGCGTCCCGGCCGACAGATTGCCCGGCGCGCCATGCAGCGTGAGGCCGTGGAAGGCGACGACGTCACCCGGTTCCACCGCCCAGGTGATCTGGGGATAGCGCTCCGGCTCGGCGTCGACGTCGGGCAGGGGGGACCAGCGGGGATCGTCGCCCTCGCGCTGCTGCCCGGTCGAGAAGTGACGCGGCCGATACCAGCGCCCGCCCCGGTGCGAGCCGCGCACGAAGCGGAGGCTGCGCTCTTCCGGTACGGCATCGACGGCGATCCACATCGTCAGGAAGTCGCGCCCATCGATCGGGCTGTAGGGCTGGTCCTGGTGCCAGATCGTGGGGCGTTCCGTGTTCGGTTCCTTCACCAGGATATGGTCCTGCAGGAAATTGATCCGGCGCGAGCGCAGCAGGCCGGCTGCGAGACGGGCCGCCGGCGAATGCCAGACGATCTCGCCGAGCGCCGGGATGCGGCGCCAGTTGTCGGCGTCCTGGAAGAAGCCCCGGCGCTCCGGATCGGCGAATTTCGACCGCTCGCTGGGCGCCGCCAGGACGTCTTCCAGCGCATCCGCGATGCGCGCCATCCAGGCGGACGACAAGGCACCGCGCAGGCAGACCGCGCCGTCGCGCTCGAAGGCCGCGACGTCTTCGGCACTGACTCTGGGCTCGCACTCCGCCATCGGTCCGGTTCCTTTCGCCTCGGCATCGAAATAATTGAACGTTCAATCTTTATCGAAAATTAGATCCCGGCGGCCCCCGGCGTCAAGACCGGAGAGCCCGGGGAGGGGGTATCAGACCCTGGTGTCGGGGTGTGCCGCATTCGTCCTGATCAAAAAATGTTCATCTGGCTCGCGCTTGGAAAATAGCAACTCAATAGATATCACAAAAATCTTACTCTCATCACGGAGCGCCTGAATTAATGGGGAAAAATAGGAACTGCGGACTGCTGGAGCCGGGCCGTCCGGAATGCGGCGAAGCGTCGGTCGGGCACCGCATTTACCATGCTCCGGACGCTGCCACAGGGTCCTTGCCTAGATTTTAATCCGACTAATGCGCATTGAGGAGGCAATCCGGCTTCCCTGGAACAGGCCCTCAGAAAATTAATTGAATGTTCGCTTGAAAAACTGCCGCTGGCACAGCGCTTGCACTTCTTCCGCCACGGCCCCGCTCCGGGGTCGCTGTCCGGAACCGACGGCGGCAGCCGGACGGCCATCAGAAATCGGGGAGTTCGGCGATGCGTCTCATTCCGCTGCGTAAGATCCTGCCGGTATTGTTGGTAATGCTGGGTGTCATGCCCGCGGCGACCGGCCCGGCCCGGGCCGAGGACGCCATGCCGGTCCTGACCATGGACCCGGCGCTCCATGCCATGCTGCCGGAAAAGATCCGCAAGGCGGGCGAGCTGACCATCGCGACCGATGCCCATTATCCGCCCTGCGAATTCATGGCCGAGGACGGCAAGACCATCATCGGCTTCGAGCCCGACATCTGGAACGCGATGGCGCAGAAGCTGGGCGTCAAGATCGCCGCCTCGTCGATCGATTTCGGCGGCATCATCCCGGGTGTCCAGGCCGGGCGCTACGACGCGTCCTTCGCTTGCCTGGCGGACCGCGAAGAGCGCGAGAAGATCATGAACTTCGTGAACTTCTGGTACGGCTCGGCCGCGGTCTATGCCCTTGCCGCGAATGACGGCATCACCGAAGACCCGCTCTCCCTCTGCGGCAAGAAGACGGCGGTCCAGGTCGGCATCGACTTCGGCGACATGGTGCGCGACATCCTGTCCAAGCATTGCGTCGAGAACGGCAAGCCGGCGATCGAGGTCTCCGAACTGCCGGCCGCGGCCCAGGTCCTGGTCGCCCTCTATGCCGGGCGCATCGATTTTGCGCTGAGCGACGCGGCCGCGGTCGACGACATCCAGAAGAAGGCGCCGCAGCCCGTGAAGGTGGTGGAGAGCCCCTTGCTGCCCAAGATCTACCTCGGCGCGATCGTCGAGAAGTCGAACCAGCAGCTCACCGACGCGCTCTTCGCGGCGCTCAAGGCGGTCTATGCCGAAGGCGCCTACGACAAGGCGGTCGGGCGCTGGAACCTGCACCTGTTGGCGCTGAAGGAACCCGGCATCAATCTTGCGACGACCCGCCCGATCGAGACCCCGAAGCCCTGATCTCCGTGACCCGGGATCAGGATCTGGAAGGGCAGGCCGCCGACCGCGGCGGCCTGCCCCCGAGCCCGAAGCCCCCAGCCCTCGAAAGGTCGACCATGTCGGAAGTTGCCGTCGCCCCCCGTCTCCCCGCCAGCGGTGCGCGCGCCGATGCCGGGCGCGAGGAACTGGTGGTCGTGCCGCTGCGGCGGCGCTGGCGCTGGGTCGTGCCGGCCGTGCTCGTCCTGCTGGCGGTGCAGGTGGGCCGGTTGGTGATCGAGAATCCGCGTTTTCGCTGGGACGTCATCGGCCGCTACCTGTTCAGCGAACAGATCCTCGAGGGCCTGTTCCTGACCGTCTGGCTCACCCTGGTCACCATGGCGATCGGCCTCGTGCTCGGCACGCTGCTCGCGGTCATGCGGCAGTCGCGCTCGCGCCTGACGGCCTGGGCCAGCCGGACCTATGTCTGGTTCTTCCGCGGCACGCCGGTCCTGGTGCAGCTCATCGTCTGGTACAATCTGGCGGCCCTGTTCCCGACCTATTCGATCGGCATTCCCTTCGGCCCGACTCTGTTCGAAGGCTCCTTCAACGACCTGGTGACGCCGATCACCGCGGCGATCCTCGGCCTCGCCCTGAACGAGGGCGCTTATATGGCGGAAATCGTGCGCGCCGGCTCCAGTCGGTCCATGCCGACCAGCACGAGGCGTCGCGCGCGCTCGGCATGACGCCGCTGCTCTCGATGCGCCGGATCATCCTGCCCCAGGCGCTGCATTTCATCGTGCCGCCGACGGGGAACGAGACCATCGGCATGCTGAAGACGACCTCGCTCGTCTCGGTCATCGCCCTCTACGACCTGCTCTATTCGGCCCAGTCGATCTACTCGCGGAACTACGAGACGATCCCGCTGCTGCTGGTCGCCAGCTTCTGGTACCTGGTCGCGACCACCGTCTTCTCGGGCCTGCAGCGCCTGATCGAGGGCCGGGTCCGGCGCGGCACTCATGGCAGCGCAGGGAGCGCCGGCTTTGCCTTCCGGAAGGCGCTGCGATGACCGGCGGCTGAGATCCGATAGATCACAACGAAACGATCTGCGCATACCGGCCAGCGGCCGGTCGGGGGAGGGTTTGCGCCCTTCCGGGAGAAGAAAGATGAAATTCGGCCTGTTCAACCTCATGACCTATCGCGACAATCCGGGCGGCCTGCCCGGCATCGTCGACGACATGCGCTCGCTGGTCGGCCTCGCGGAGGCGATCGGCTTCGACACCGCCTGGTTCGCCGAGCATCACTTCACCAACTATTCGATCAGCGTCTCGCCGCTGATGTTCGCCGCCCATATGGCCGGCGTCACCCGGCGCATTCGCCTCGGTGCCGCGGTCGTCGTGCTGCCGCTCTACCACCCGATGCGGGTCGCCCAGGAGATCGCCCTGGTCGACCAGTTGAGCGAGGGGCGCTTCGTGCTCGGCGTCGGCACCGGTTACCAGGCCTATGAGTTCGAGCGTTACGGCGTCGACGTGGCGGCCAAGACCGACGTCTTCTTCGACTATTGGGAAGTGGTCGAGCAGGCCCTGATGCAGGGCCGGGTGCAGTACCAGGGGCGTTACGCCTCGGTGCCGGATTCGGTCGTGCTGCTGCGCACCCGCGATCGCCGCATGCCGGAACTCTATGTCACCTCGATGGACCCGCGCATCCTGGCCCGGCTCGCCCGCCATGGTGCCACCCCCTTCCTGACCGCCGGCTTCCGCGGCACGCCGGCCCTGGTCGAGATGGTGGCCAATGCCCGCTCCGCCTGGACGACGGCGGGCCTGGCCGGTCCGATGCCGGTCGCCGTGCAGCAATATATCCATGTCACCGACAGCCGCGAGGAAGCGCTGGAGGCGGCCGAACGCGCCCGCTATGTGGCCCGCCTGATCGCCGCCTTCCGCCAGGACCGGATCGTGCTGGACGGCCCCTTTGTCGAGCCGGTCGCCGCCCCGGGCGAACCCTCGCTCGAACAGATCCGCGACAACCTGCTGATCGGCGATCCGCATCATGTCGCGGAACGCCTGGTCGACGAGATCCGCCGCATCGATCCCGTCCACTACAACGCCTTCTTCCAGTTCGGCGACATGCCGATCGCCCGTGCGCGGCGCTCGCTCGAGCGTTTCGGCGCCGAAGTCCTGCCGCTGGTCGAAAAGGCCGTCGGCCCCCTCGATCGCATCGGCCAGCACGTCGCCCCGGCGCTGGCCGGTGCCCGCTGACCCCCAAGACAAGACAGGCCAGACGATGAACACGATCCCCCTGGGTCACAACAGCGGAAGCCGCAGCCTCGACGATCTTCTCGACGCGGTCAGGGCCGGCGGCGGCCGTGACCTCGCCCATGCCGAGACGCTGCCCCCGGCGGCCTATACCTCGCCCGAATTCTACGAGCTCGAATGCGCCCGGATCTTTCGCCGGGAATGGCTGCCGGTCGGCCATATCGGCCAGATTCCCAATGTGGGCGACTATTTCACCATCGATCTCCTGGGCGAACTCCTGGTCGTCGTGCGCGACAAGGAGGGCGAGGTCCGAGTGATGTCGCGCACCTGCCTGCACCGCTGGGCCCCGGTCGCCGAGGGCAAGGGCAATACCAAGCTGTTTTCCTGCCCGTTCCACCGCTGGGGTTACGGCCTCGACGGCCAGCTCGTCGTCGCCCCCTTCATGGACCAGGTGGCCGATTTCGACCTCAAGCGCTGCTCCCTGCCGCGCATCCGGAGCGAGGTCGTGGAAGGCACGATCTATGTCTGTTTCTCGGACGAGACGCCGTCGCTGGCGCCGCGGCTGGGCGGCTTCGCCGAGCGCATGAAGCCCTATCGCCTGAACGAGCTGATCGTCGCCTATACGCTGGAATTCACCTGCGAATTCAACTGGAAGATCGCGGTCGAGACCTTCATGGAGAGCTATCACCACATCGGCGCCCATGCGAAGACCCTGCAGGAGGAACATCCGGGCGGCCTCTCCTACGGCGAGGACGATCACGGTGCCTGGAGTGCCAGCCACCAGCCGCTGCGCCCCGACCTGCCGACCGAAACCAACCTGACCTCGGGCCTGCCGGGTTTCACCGGCCTGACCGACGAGGAGAAGCGCGACAGCGGCCTCTACCTCGTCTATCCGCTGAACATGTTCGGCACCCATGCCGACCGCGTGCATTGGACGGCGCTGGTGCCGGTCGCGGCCAACCGCACCAAGTGGATCCGCCATGTGCTGGTCCAGCCGGAAGCGGCCGAGTTGCCGAATTTCGCCGAGATCGCGGAAGAGCTGAAGCTTGCCGGCATGCGCATCGCCGACGAGGACCTGGCGGTCAACGGCATGCAGCAATATGGCGCCTCGTCGCGTTACGCCGCGGTCGGCCGGGTCAGCCATCTCGAAAGCGCCGTCTGGCAACTCTCCGATTACGTCCGCCGCATGGTCGCGGCCTGACCCTCCGACCCGGATTGGAAAACATCATGGATTACGTCACGCTCGGCCGCAGCGGGCTCAAGGTTTCCCGCCTCTGCCTCGGCTGCCTGACCTATGCGCCGCCCGAACGGGGCAGCCACCCCTGGACCCTGAACGAGGAACAGAGCCGGCCTTTCATCCAGAAGGCGCTGGAACTGGGCATCAATTTCTTCGACACCGCCAATGCCTATTCGGGCGGCGCCAGCGAAGAGGTGCTGGGCCGCGCGCTGAAGGATTTCGCCAAGCGCGAGGATGTCGTCATCGGCTCCAAGGTCTATTTCCCGATGAGCAATTCGCCGACCTCGGGCGGCCTGTCGCGGAAGGCCATTCTGGCCGAGGTCGATGCCAGCCTGCGCCGGCTCGGCACCGATTACATCGACCTCTACCAGATGCACCGCTTCGACTATGGAACCCCGATCGAGGAGACACTGCGGACCTTCGACGACCTCGTCACCGCCGGCAAGATCCGCTATTTCGGCGCTTCCTCGATGTATGCCTGGCAGTTCGGCAAGCTGATCGCCACCGCCGAGCGGAACGGCTGGGTCCGCCCGATCTCGATGCAGAGCCACATGAACCTGCTCTACCGCGAGGAGGAGCGGGAAATGGTCGGGCTCTGCAAGGCCGAAGGCATCGGCATGACGCCTTGGAGCCCGCTCGCCCGCGGCCGCCTGACGAGGCCCTGGCAGGCCAGCACCATGCGCGCCGAGACCGACCAATATACCCGCAAGCTCTATGCCCAGACCGAGGCGGCGGACCAGAAGGTGGTCGAGGCAGTCTGCGCCATCGCCGAGGTGCGCGGCGTGCCGCCCGCCCAGGTGGCGCTGGCCTGGCTGCTCGCCAAGGAACCGGTGGCGTCTCCGATCGTCGGCGCGACCAAGCCGCATCACCTGGACGATGCCGTGGCCGCCCTGTCGATCAGGCTCGACGCCGCGGAGATCGCGGCGCTCGAAGCGCCCTACGTGCCCCACCCGGTGGTCGAGTTCAACTGATGGCGCGCGGCGCCGAAGCATCCGTCCGCCGGCCCGGCCGGCACGCTCGAGGAGTAGCACAGCAATGAATATCTCAGTCCCGGTCGCCGGCGCCGCCGACGACGTGAAGACGGTGATCGCGGACCGCCAGATCCGCTATCTGATGGCGAGCTATGTCGACATGCATGGCGTCTGCAAGACCAAGATGGTGCCCTCCGGCCATCTCGACCAGATGCTCGCGGGCTCCGAAATGTTCACCGGGGCGGCGCTCGACGGCGTGCCCCAGCAGGTGAATGACGACGAGGTGGCGGCCCACCCCGATCCTGCCTCCATGCTGGTGCTGCCCTGGGACCCGTCCACGGCCTGGTTCGCCAGCGACCTTTGGCTCTCCGGCAAGCCGTTCGAGGCTTGCAGCCGCAACATCCTGAAGCGCCAGACCGCGGCGGCGGCCGACCTGGGTTTCCGCTTCAACCTCGGCATGGAAGCGGAATTCTATGTCCTGAAGAACGACGGCAGCGGCGGCCAGGTCTCGCCCCGCCCGCTCGCCAAGCCCTGCTACGACGCCTCCAGCGTGCTCGACAACATGGGCTGGCTCGGCGAGATGGTCGAGGCGATGAACGGCCTCGGCTGGGATGTCTATTCCTTCGACCAGGAAGACGCCCTCGGCCAATTCGAGATCGACTTCGCCTATGCCGACGCGCTCACCATGTCGGATCGCTTCGTCTTCCTGCGCATGATGGCGAACCATATCGCGCGGAAGCACGGGCTGTTCGCCAGCTTCATGCCCAAGCCCTATGCCAACCGGACCGGCAGCGGCGCCCATTTCAACATGTCGCTGGCCGATCTCGCCAACGGCCGCAACCTCTTCGCCGACAAGGCCGATCCCAAGGGCTGCGGCCTTTCCACCCTCGGCTATCAGTTCACGGCCGGCGTGGTGCGCCACCTCCCCGCGATCTGCGCCGTGGTCGCGCCGACCGTCAACAGCTACAAGCGGCTGGTGAAGCGGGGCAGCATGTCGGGCTTCACCTGGGCGCCGATCTTCGCCTGCTACGGCAACAACAACCGCACCAATGCCGTGCGCATCCCGCTCGGCGGCGGGCGGATCGAGCTGCGCTCGGCCGATGCCGCCTGCAATCCCTACCTGGGGGCGGCGATGGTGCTGGCGGCCGGCCTCGAAGGGATCCGCGAGGGCCTCGACCCCGGCGCGCCCAACCGCGAGAACATGTACGAGCTGCCGGCCGACGAATTGAAAGCCCGCGGCATCCGCCAGCTTCCCCGCACCCTCGAAGAAGCGCTCGACGCCTTCGAGGCCGACCCCTTGTCGCGCGCGGTGATGGGCGATCTGATGGCCGATGCTTGGCTTTCCTACAAGCGGGACGAATGGCTGTCCTATATGGCCCATGTCTCCGACTGGGAGAGCGAGCGCTACCTCCACTTCTTTTGACGAGGGGCCCGCGCCGTCCCTCCGGGCGGCGCGGGATTGGGGATTCAGCACATGCAGCAACCGATCATCCTGGCCGAGAACGTCTGTAAGAGTTACGGCGACTTCCAGGTCCTCAACCACATCAACCTCAGCGTGGCGGCGGGCGAAGTGCTCTGCCTGATCGGGCCGTCGGGGTCGGGCAAGTCGACCTTCCTGCGCTGCATCAACCACCTGGAGAAGATCGATTCGGGCGCCCTCTACGTCGACGGCGAACTGGTCGGTTATCGGCGCGAGGGCAACCGTCTCTACGAACTCCGTGAGGCGGAGGTGGCGGCGAAACGGGCCGAGATCGGCATGGTGTTCCAGAGCTTCGCCCTGTTCAACCACATGACGGCTCTCGGCAATGTGATCGAGGCGCCGATCCATGTCCGGGGCGAATCCCGCAAGGAGGCGGTCGAGCGGGGCAAGGCGCTGCTCGAAAGGGTGGGCCTCGGCGCCAAGCTCGACGCCTACCCGCGCGAGCTTTCGGGCGGTCAGAAGCAGCGGGTGGCGATCGCCAGGGCGCTCGCCATGCGGCCCAAGCTGATGCTGTTCGACGAGCCGACCTCGGCCCTCGACCCCGAACTGGTGGGCGAGGTGCTGGACGTCATGCGGGCACTCGCGCTCGACGGCATGACCATGGTCGTGGTCACCCACGAGATGGGCTTCGCCCGCGAGGTGGGCAGCCGGGTCGCCTTCATGGATGCCGGCACCATCGTCGAATACGGCAGCCCGCGCGACGTCTTCGAAAATCCTCAGCAGGAACGCACCAAGGCCTTCCTGTCCAAGATCCTCTAGCCGGACGAGAACACTATGCCGATCAAGCTTCAGCTCGCCTATGTCGTGACCCCGGACATGGCGGCCCAGCGCGCCTTCTACGAAGAAGTCCTGGGCCTGCCGCTCAAGTTCCAGGACGGTACGCGCTGGGCGCAATTCGATACCGGCGGCGCCAATTTCGCCCTGGCGGCGCCGGAGGAGGCACCGGCGGGCGCCACCGGCACCATACTGGTGTTCCAGGTCGACGACCTCGACGCCACCGTGGCGGCCCTGACGGCGGCCGGCGTCGCGGTCGATCCGATCCGCGACATGGGAACCCACGGCCGCGTCACCAGTTTCCGCGATCCGGCCGGCAATCGGCTGCAACTCTTCGGCCGGGCGGCGCCGTGACGGCGCTGCCGCCGCTCCGCCGTTTCGCCCTCGGTCCCCTGCCGCTCGCGGCCGGCGGCATCGTCACCGATGCCCGGCTGTGCTACCGGACCTATGGCCGCCTGAACGAGACGGCGGACAATTGCATCCTGCTGCCGACCTATTACACGGGCACGGACCGTTCCTATCTGCCCCTGATCGGCCCCGGCCGGGCGCTCGATCCGGCACACTATTTCATCGTCATTCCCAACATGTTCGGCAACGGCGTCTCGACCTCGCCCAGCCATTGGCCGGCGGGGGCGGAGCGGGCGGCGTTCCCGGCGGTCGGCGTCATCGACAACGTGCGCGCCCAATACCGCCTGCTGACCGAGGAGCTGGGAGTCCGGCAGATCGCGCTGGCCAGCGGCTGGTCGATGGGGGCGATCCAGGCCTGGCACTGGGCCGCCCTGTTTCCTTCGATGGTGCGGGCACTGCTGCCGGTCTGCGGCACGGCGCGCTGCTGGCCCTTGAACCGGGTCTTCCTCGAAGGGGTCAAGGCGGCGCTCGAAGCCGACGGCGGCTTTGCCGGCGGGGCCTATCTGACCCCGCCCGAGGCCGGGCTTCGCGCCTTCGGCCGGGCCTATTGCGGCTGGGCCTATTCGGCCCAGTTCTTCCGCGAGGCGCGCTACCGCCTGCTCGGCGCCGAGACCCTGGAGGATTTTCTCCGCGCCTGGGAGGAGGAGCATCTGGCGATCGACGCCGGCGACCTCCTCGCCATGCTGCGGACCTGGATTACCGCCGAGATCGGCGACATGGCCGCGGGCGATTGGGTCCAGGCGCTCGGACGCGTCACCGCGCGCACCATCGTCATGCCCTGCGACCGCGACGCCTATTTCACGTTGGAAGAAGCCCGGCTGGAAGTGGCCGCCGTCCCCGGGGCCGAGCTTCGACCGCTCGCCTCGCCCTATGGCCATTGTGCCGGCGCCCCCGGCCGTTTCCCGGACGAGACCGTGGCGATCGAGGCGGCCATGCGCGAACTGCTGTCGCCGGGCTGAGTCCGGCCGTCCGGCGGATCTCCGACACCGGCACACCGTCCGCCCACTGCTTCAGGATGAACGCCTTCTGTGCCTCCAAAACTCCGATGCCTTCATCGTCATCCGCTTCTCCCGGCTAAGAGAAAACAGACCGGAAAACTCTAACGCCGAACGATCCAGTTTTCTGGGCTCACATCAAGTCCCGTGGGTGCCTTTCCGGGTACCCTATTGCACTCCCGCCCAGCCTACTAATTGGTGGCTTCTTGTTGCGTCGGTGCCAAGTTGATCAGCTTCTCATTTCATGTACAGCCTCTTATTTGATGTAAGGAATGAACATGAGTGATGCAGAATCTTACAGTGTTCATGCACTTGAGCGCCATAGGATCGAGGAAATACTTTCCAGTCTCGGTCTAAAACTTAGCGAATGGTCATCGATTGAATATGCCCGTGATGGATTATCACAAGAAGTCCGATGGAAGAATCGTCAAGCTCCATCGGATGGGCGAGCGCTTTTGTATTTTTCCCGCCATGTTATTGATTGGCTTCAAGATGGTGACGGGTATATTGTGCAATTTGACAATTCTAATTGGTTTTCGGCCGCGGAAGAGTTCTTATTTTCCTCTCTCATCGGCAACGAAACGGCAAAGGCAATTAACGCGTGCGGCGCAATATTAATTGATTCGCAGGATACGCGGGCAAAGTTATTACTGTCGTATATTGTATTCTATTGTCTATTATTCGAGGGGCACGCATATTTGGTTTCACCAGGAAGTTCTGGCGAGAGATATCTTGGTATTCAAGACGGATTTATTTATTTATGTGCTCTCGGGGACGAGGATATTGATATTTTTTTAAAAAAAATAGATGCTGGGCTGGAAGTAATTCCGCAATGGCTTATAGCCTATAATACAGATTTTGAGGAAAGTTGATCTACAAGCTTTGGTTTTACCAGTTTTTCAAAACGGTGCTTCTATTTCCGGGAAGGCAACATACCGCCCACCTTGAGACGGCGTTTCCTTTAGGTGCCATTTGCTTCGTCGCTTCGTCCGTGGGGACTTGTGCGCCGAAGCACTAGATGGCCACATGTAGCGAGTGCTGGTCTCGGTCATTGCAGGCCCCCGCAACCACCGATAACGACATCCCCGTGCGCACGCTGCCGCGGGTGTTCGCTTTTTGGGCCGTCCGCGTCAGCAGCGTGCCCAGTTCACGGCTCATCGACGGTGCCGGGGGCGGCCTGTCTTCAGGGCAGGCAGGCGGCCAGGGCGACTTCCCGCACGGCGGTGACATATTGTTCGATCGTCACCTTGCGGCGCTGGTATTTGGAACGTTTGACATACCAATCCTGCAGCATCGGCTTGATCAGGGTGGGCAGCAGCGGTGAAGTGTCCGGACGGAAGCGGCCGCTGGCGATGCCCTGTTCGATCGCCCGGGCCAGGAAGCCCTCGGTCAATTCCTCGCTGTCGATCGCCATGCGCCGCTCGGCAGGGGGGAAATTCTTCGCCTCCATGAAGGAGAAGGCGAACCAGGGCAGCATCACCTCGCTCAGCCGGACATGGGTTTCGATCAGCCAGCCGAGATGGGCGACCGGATCCGCCGCCACCGTCTCCGGCGGTTGCGACAGCGCCTGTTCGACCGCGGCCACGACCGCGCCCAGGATCATCTTCAGCAGGGTGGTCTTGCTGTCGAAATAGGCATAGAGCCCGCCCATGGAGACGCCGGAGGTGCGTGCCAGTTCGCGCAGCGACATGGCCTGGAAGCCCGATCGGTTGGACAGTTTCAGCGCGGCGGCGACGATCACCTCGAGTTTGCGCAGGGCGAAGTCGGGCTTCTGCACGGCGATCGTGGCGTGGTGGCGTTCCAGGATCGAGCGGCACAGGGCCTCGGTGCTGAATTCGGCCTGCAGGCCTATGCGTGTCGCCATTCCCGTTCTCTTTCCGGCCTGCTCAGGGAAGCCTTGCCGCGCGGCGACTTCAAGTCTAATAAAATCGAACGGGCGCTCGATAGAAAAATGGAGGCTGTTGCCATGGATTTCACCCTGCCGGCACGCGAAGAGGATTTCCGTGCCCGGATCGCCCGTTTCGTCGAAGAGGAAATCCTGCCGGCCGAAGCCGACCGGGCCAATTTCGACGCCCATGAGAACATCAATGCCGAAGCCCTGGCCCTTCTCCGCGCCAAGGCCCGCGCCGAAGGCCTGTGGTGCCTGCAACTCCGCCCGGAGACCGGCGGTCAGGGCCTGGGCAAGGTCGGCATGGCGGCCTGCTACGAGGAGATGAACCGGTCGATCTTCGGGCCCGTGGTGTTCAATTCGGCCGCCCCCGACGACGGCAACATGATGGTGCTCGAAAAGGTGCTGGAGGGGGCGCAGAAGGAACGCTGGCTCATGCCCATCGTGCGGGGCGAGGTCCGTTCCTCCTTCGTCATGACCGAGCCGCACCCGGGCTCTGGCTCCGATCCCTCGATGATGCTGACCACGGCGACCAAGAAGGGCGACCGCTATGTCGTCCGCGGCCGCAAGTGGTTCATCACCGGGGCCGAGGGGGCGCAGCATTTCATCCTGATGGCGCGCACCTCGGACGATCCGCGCCGCGGCCTCTCGGCCTTCCTGTTCGATGCCGCCGAGCCCGGCTGGCGGGTCGAGCGGCGCATTCCGATCATGGGGCCGGAAGAACACGGCGGGCATTGCGAGCTGCTGTTCGATGGGTTGGAGATCCCGGAAGAGAATCTGATCCTGGGCGAGGGCGACGGGCTCCGCTTCACCCAGATGCGCCTGGGGCCGGCGCGGCTCACCCATTGCATGCGCTGGCTCGGCCTCGCCAAGCGCTGCGTCGAGATCGCCCGCACCTATGCCCAGGAGCGTTTCGCCTTCGGCGAGCGCCTGGCCAAGAAGGAGAGCATCCGCCTGATGCTGGGCGACCTCGCGATGCAGATCGAGATCGGCCGCCTCCTGGTCATGAAGGCGGCCTGGGAACTCGACCGCGGCGGCTATGCCCGGAAGGAAGTCTCCATGGCCAAGGTCCATGTCGCCAATCTGCTGCACAAGGCGGTCGATACCGCGATCCAGATCAACGGCGCCTATGGCTATTCCAAGGATACGCCGCTCGAATGGATCTACCGCTATGCCCGCCAAGCGCGGCTGGTCGATGGCGCCGACGAGGTTCATCGCATGGTGCTCGACCGCAACCTGGCGACCGAGGGCCGGAATTTCTGGCATTGGCCGGCGGCGGAGGCCTGATCATGGCGGCGGCGAGCGGGGTTGATTTCGAGCCGGCGGCACTCCGCGGCTTCCTCGACGGGCGCTTCGGCGCGGCCGGCGATTTCGCGTTGGAGCGGATCGGCGGCGGCCAGTCGAACCCGACCTATTTCGTCACCCACGGCGGCCGGCGCATGGTCCTGCGCAAGCAGCCGGCCGGGCCGATCCTGCGTGGCGCCCATGCCATCGACCGCGAATACCGGGTGCTCGAAGCCTTGCACCCGACCGATGTGCCAGTGGCCCGGCCGATCCTCTATCACGCCGATGCCGGCCTCCTGGGCACGCCCTTCTACCTGATGGAACGGGTCGAGGGCCGGGTGTTCGACAATTGTGCCCTGCCGTCGGTGGCGCCGGCGGAACGCCGAGACCTGTGGCTGGCGCTGGCCGATGCGCTGGCGGTCATGCATCGGCTCCGCCCCGAGGCGGTGGGCCTGGCCGACTATGGCCGCCCCGGCAATTATTTCGAGCGTCAGATCACCCGCTGGACCCGGCAGTGGCGCGAGTCGGCGAGCGAGCCGATCCCGGAGCTCGACCGCCTGGCCGACTGGCTGCCCGCCCATATGCCGCCGGACGACGGCGCGGTCAGCCTGGCGCATGGCGACTTCCGCATGGGCAATGTGATCTTCCATCCGACCGAGCCGCGCGTCGTCGCCATCCTGGACTGGGAATTGTCGACCCTCGGCCATCCGCTCGCCGATCTCGGATTCTGCGTCCTGCCGTGGCACAGCGCGCCCGCCGAATATGGCGGCATCCTCGGGCTCGACTGGGCGGCGGAAGGCCTGCCGGAAGAGGCGGAATTCGTCGCCCGCTACCACCTGGGCAATCCGGGGGCGGGCGAGCTGCTGCCCTTCCACAAGGCCTTCGCCCTGTTCCGCTTCGCCGTGATCTTTGTCGGCATCGCCGACCGCGCCCGCCTCGGCAATGCCGCAGGGGCCAATGCGGCCGAGACGGCGCCGTTGGCCCGGCGCTTCGCCCGCCGCGGCCTCGAAGTGATCGAGGGTCGCCACGTGCTTTGATCTCTCTAACGGATGCCGGCGCGCAGGAAGGCCTGGATGAACTGGCGCTGGAAGATCAGGAAGGCGAGCAGCAGGGGCGCCACGGTCATCAGCGTGGCGGCGCTGACCACGGTGATGTCGACCCCGCTCTCCGGCGCGCCGAAGAGGGAGAGGCCGACGGTGAGTGGGCGGACCTCGGCCGACTGGCTGACGATCAGCGGCCACAGGAAATTGTTCCAATGGGTGGCGACCGAGACCAGGGCATAGGCGAGATAGACCGGCCGCGCCGCCGGGACATAGACGCGCCAAAGCACGCCCATCCAGGAACAGCCCTCGACCCGTGCCGCTTCCTCCAGTTCGAGGGGGACCGACTTGAAGGCCTGGCGCAGCAGGAAGATGCCGAAGGCCGAGGCGACATAGGGCAGGCCCATCCCCGCAATGCTGTCGACCAGGCCGAGGCGGGCGGTCATGGCGTAATTCTCGACGATCAGCACTTCCGGCAGGATGAAGAGCTGCATCAGCACGAGGACGAACAAGGTATCGCGCCCGAAGAAGCTGAAACGGGCGAAGGCGAAACCCGCCAGGGTGCAGAGCACGAGCTGGCCCGCCAGGATGAAGGCGACCAGCATCACGGTATTGGCGACATAGGTGGCCCAGGGCGCGGCCACCCACGCGGTCTCGAAATTCGCCAGGGTCAGGGGCGCGCCGAGGTCGAAGTCGAGGGCGGCGCCGGGCGGATGCACGGCGGCCCAGGCGGCGAAGACCAGCGGCGCCACCCAGACCAGGGCCAGCAGCAGGGCGCCCGCGGCATCGAGCCGGGCGAGCAGGCGTCTGGCGCTCATCGGTAGTGCACCCGCCGGTCGAGGACGCGGAATTGCAGCAGCGCGGCCGCGGCCAGCACCAGCAGCACCAGCACGGTCATGGCCGCGGCATGGGGCTGGTCGAAGAAGGAGAAGGCCATTTCCCAGATCCAGTAGAGGATCAGCTTCGAGGCGTTGTCGGGGCCGCCCTTGGTCAGGATGAACAGGTGGTCGATCATCTTCACCGAATTGATCAGGGCGTTGATGAAGACGAAGACGGTGGTCGGCATCAGCAGCGGCAGCAGCACGCGGCGGAAATAGGTGAGACGCCCCGCACCCTCGATCCTGGCCGCCTCGCGGAGGTCGGGCGGGATCGTCTGCAGGGCGGCGAGATAGAAGATCATGAAGAAACCCGCCTCCTTCCAGACCGTCACCACGATGACGGCGCCGAGAGCGGTCCCCGGACTGCCCAGCCAGTTGACCGGCGCCGCGCCGAACAGCGCCGTAATGCTGTCGATCACGCCGAGGCCGGGCGTATAGAAGAACAACCACAGATTGGCCGCGGCGATCATGGGCAGCACGGTCGGCGTGAAATAGGCGCTGCGCACCAAGCCGCGCGCCGGGATCTTGGCATCGGCGTAGAGCGCCATGACCAGGGCGAGGACGATCGAGACCGGAATGACCACGGCGGCATAGATCAGGTTGTTGCCTGCCACGGTCCAGAAGGTCGGATCGGCGAAGAGGTCGGCATAGCCGTCGGGGGCATTGAAGACCGCCGGCCGGCGCGGCGTCCCGCGCGAGAACAGGCTGCTCCAGGCGGTCGTCGCCGTGGGCAGGAAGGCGAAGAGTGAGAGCAGGACGAGCGACGGGGAGAGCAGCATCCAGCCGTAGAGCGCCTGGCGCCGGCGCCGGTTGCGGAGGATCGGGTCCATCGGGCTCTCCCGTCGGCAGGTGGGGGCGTCGGGGGCGGTCGCCCGCCCCCTCAGCTCACTTCTTGTAGGGCTTCAGCAGGGCGTCGGCGGTCGCCTGGGCTTCCTTCAGGGCGTCGGCCGGGCTCTTGCTGCCGGTCAGGGCGGCCTGGACGGCGTTGTTCAGCGCTTCGCGGACGCGGGCGGTCGACCAGGTCGAGAATTCGGCGATCGCGACCTTCAGCTGATCGCGGGCGACCAGGGCCTGGGGGAAGTCCTTGCCGTAGGCCTTCAGCTTCTCGGTCTCGTAGGCGGCCGGGCTCGTCCCGACGTAACCCGTGGCGATCGACCATTCGGCGGCACGGTCCGGGGCGGTCATGTAGCGGATCAGCTTCAGCGCGGCTTCGCGCTCGGCGGGCGAGGCGCTCTTGAAGAGGTAGAAATTGCCGCCGCCGGTGGGCGAGCCCGGCTGCTTGTGGGCCGGCAGCTCGGCGACGCCGAAGTCGAAGCCGGCTTCCTTGCGCACCGCGGTCAGGTTACCGGTGGTGTGCCACATCATCGCCGTCTGGCCCTTGACGAAGGCCTGGCGCAGCGTACCCCATTCGATCGTGCCTTCCGGCGAGATCTTGTATTTGGCCGCCAGCGAACGCCAGAATTCCAGCGCCTCGATCACCGCCGGATCGTCGAATTGGACAGACGCACCGTCCTTGCCCGCCAGTTCCTTGCCGTTCTGGATGGCGAAGCATTGGAACATCCAATAGGGATAGCCGGTCGAGGGGATCATGATGCCCCACTGGCCGTCCTTGGTCAGCTTCTGGCCCATGGAAACCAGCTCGTCCCAGGTCTTCGGCGGATGCTCGGGGTCCAGGCCGGCTGCGCGGAACAGGTCCTTGTTGTAATACATGACGATGGTCGAGCGCTGGAACGGAATGCCCCAGGTCTTGCCGTCGATCCGGCCGTTGGCCATCAGCGCCGGATAGAAACTGTCCAGCCAGGCCTTGTCGTCGGCGCTCTTCGCCACGTCCTCGAAGGGCACGATCAGGTCCTGTTCGATCAGGTCGTAGGCGTCGATCGAGAACAGCACCGAGAGCTGGGCGGGCTGGCCCGCCTTGATCGCGGCCAGCGCCTTGACGCGCGTGTCGTCGTAATTGCCGGCATAGACGGCCTTCACCTTGATGTCGGGATTCTCGGCCTCGAAGCCGGTGATCATGCCGTCGATCACCTGGGTCAGGGGGCCGCCGACCGCGATCGGGTAATACATCGTGAGTTCGGTTTCGGCGAGCGCCGGGGCGGCACCGGCACCGAGCAGGCCGACCGCGAGTGCGGCGGCGCGGAACAGGCTGTTCATGACGAAGGGTCCTCTCGACTGGCCGGCATTGCCGGGGTGGGGACCGCAAGGCGCCGGCCGGCGTCGCGGTCGAACCAGTGGGCCGCGTCCGGGGCCCAACTGATGGCGAGCGGCGTGCCCGGCGCCTGCTCGAAGCGGCCCGGCACACGCGCGGAAATCGGGGTGGGGCCGCCGACGTCGAGATAAACGAAGGTTTCGGCCCCCAGGAATTCATTGGCGACGACGCGGCCCTGGAGCAGGCCGTCGCCCGGCGGCAGCAGGCGGATGTCTTCCGCCCTTATGCCGAGAAGGCTGTTTTCCGGCGCACCGGCCAGAAGCTCGCCCGGCAGCAGGACCATGGGTGGGCTGCCGATGAAGCCGGCGGCGAAGGCGGTCGCCGGCCTGGCATAGAGGTCGGCCGGCGCGCCCGCCTGCTCGATCCGGCCGTCGCGCATCAGGACGACGCAATCGGCCATGGCCATGGCTTCGGTCTGGTCGTGGGTGACATAGACGACAGTCATGCCGAGCCGCTGCTGCAGGGCGCGGATCTCCTGCCGGACGCCGTGGCGGAGCTTGGCGTCGAGGTTGGACAGGGGCTCGTCCATCAGGCACAGGGGGTGGCCCGCTACCACGGCCCGGGCCAGCGCTACGCGCTGGCGCTGCCCGCCCGAAAGCTGGGCGGGCTTGCGCCTCTCGAGCCCGGCGAGGCCGGTCAGGGCCAGTGCATCGGCCAAGCGCGCAGCCCGCTCGGCGCGCGAAAGGCCACGCACCCGGAGGCCGAAGACGATGTTTTCCGCGACGGTCAGATGGGGGAACAAGGCGTAGGACTGAAACACCATGGCGAGGCCGCGCTCGGCCGGAGGCGCCGCCGTGACGTCCCGCCCGCCGATCAGGACCCGGCCCCGCTCCGGCGCCTCCAGCCCTGCGATCAGGCGAAGCGTGGTCGACTTGCCGCAGCCCGACGGGCCGAGCAGCACGGTGAAGGCGCCGCGCGGCACGGCGAGCGACAGATCCTCGACCCCGCCCTGGCCGTCGAAGCGCCGGGTCACCCCGTCGAGGCGGACGAAATCACTCACGGCATGGGCTCCGCGATCGAGAGACGATCCTCGGGGAAGAGGGGGGCGAAGGCGGGAGGCGGGGCGCGGTCCAGCACGATCGACCCGGCATCGCCGAGGAAGCCGCCGCGGGCCGGCGCCGGCCGGCCGCATTTGGTGACATCGGCGACCAGGATCGAATTCCGGCACGAGGCGGCCAGCGCCAGGCGGGCGCCGACCTCGGCCCGGTCGAAATCGAGCAGCGTGCCGTCCGGCTCGATCCCGCCGACGCCGAAGATGCCGTAATCGACCCGGTAGGCGCGGAACATCTCCTCGACCTCGGCGCCCAGGATGTCGCGGTCGGGCAGGCGCAGCCGGCCGCCCGGCACGATGATGCGGTTGTCGCGCTGGCCGCTCAGCGCCATGGCGACGTTGAAATTGCAGGTGACGACGGTCAGGCCGGCGTGGCCCGCCAGCGCCCGGGCGACGAATTCCGGCGTCGTACCGATGCCGAAGGAGACCGAGGCGCCGTCCGGGATCGCCCGGGCGACATGGGCGCCGATCGCGCGCTTGGCCTCGCGGTGGGTGATCTTGCGGTCGTCGTAGGAGAGGTTCCGCTCGCCCGCCTCCAGATATTCCGCGCCGCCGTGACAGCGCCGCAATACCTGGGCATCGCGGAGTCCGGCGAGGTCGCGCCGGATGGTCTGGGGCGTCACGGCCAAATGGCCGGCCAGTCCGTCCACCGACATGAAGCCGTGGCGGCGGACGAGGTCGACGATGTGTTGCTGGCGGGGCGAGAAGTTCATTCGGTGGCGGCGCGTGTTCGTTCGAAACCCGCGCACCCTAGCTGCCGACGCGAACGAACCGGTTTCACTTTCCTGATGATCTCGTGACACCGAACATGGCGTCGTTCGATCGTCGCAGATGGATGGTGAAAGCGGATGCCCCCCCCCCGGGGGGGCGGGGGGCGGTCCGAGGCGAGCGGCTCGGCTGCCTATGCCGGGACCGCCCAGTGAAAGGCGGTCGGTGGTGGGATCGAGGTGATCACGCTGAGCGGCGTCGTCCCCGGCGCGATCGGGCCGTCTTCTGCTCTGTCCGGCTGGTCGGCCCCCTGGCCGAAGGCGAGGGTCAATTGTCGCCAGAAAATACTGGCGACCGCCGGGCATGAGTACGCGGCTCCTGGCGTTGGTCCTGGCGCGCCGGTGGTTCGCCTGTCGGCGCCCGCATATCCCGTCCGAATGGGGGACGAGCTTTTCAACGAGACGCTGTTATTCGGCCTGTGCCGCCGGCGCGTGCTGGCAGTGGCAGGGACGACACCCCTCCCACTGCTTCGATCTCCGCCACCCGCGACGCTGATCGTCGGGTATTCAAAAGGACGAACTCCATCTCTGACTGGTAACAGTCAGAGCACCGCGTCGTCGGCCTCAGGCTTCGATCAGCACTTTGAGAGCATTGGTCGCCGCAGCCTTGCCGAAGGTCTCGTAAGCCGCGAGGATGTCGTCCAGCTTGAAGCGGTGGGTGATCAGCTGCTCGGGTTTCAGGGTCTTCGCCTGCACCGTCTTCAGCAGCATGGGTGTGGTCACGGTGTCGACCAGGCGGGTGGTCAGCGTGATGTTGTGCGCCCACAGGCGTTCCAGGTGCAGGTCGACCTTGGTGCCATGCACGCCGACATTGGCGATGGTGCCGCCGGCCCCCACGATGTCTTCGCAGAGCGCGAAGGTCGCCGGAATGCCGACCGCCTCGATCGCCGTGTCGACGCCGCGCCCGCCGGTCAGTTCCATCACCTTGGCGACGGCATCGGTCGTGCCAGAATTGACGCCCGCCGTCGCACCGAAGGTCTTGGCGACGGCGAGGCGGTTGTCGTCGAGATCGATCATGATGATCTCGGCCGGCGAATAGAAACGGGCGGTGAGCAGGGCCGCGAGGCCGACCGGCCCGGCGCCGACGATGGCGACGGTCGAGCCCGGGCTGACCTTGCCGTTCAGCACGCCGCATTCGAAGCCGGTCGGCAGGATGTCGGAGAGCATGACGAGGGCATCCTCGTCCATGCCGGCCGGAATGTGGTGCAGGCTGGTGTCGGCATGGGGGATGCGGACATATTCCGCCTGGGTACCGTCGATCGTGTGGCCGAGGGTCCAGCCGCCCGTGGTGCAGTGGGAATACATGCCGCGCTTGCAGTAGTCGCATTTGCCGCAGGCGGTGATGCAGGAGACCAGCACATGGTCGCCCTTTTTGAAGGCGCCCACGGCGGAGCCGACTTCCTCGATGATGCCGACGCCTTCGTGGCCGAGCACGGTGCCGGGCCGGCAGGTCGGCACGTCGCCCTTCAGGATGTGCAGGTCGGTGCCGCAGATCGTCGTCCGTGTAATCTTCACGATTGCATCGGACGGGGCGCCGAGCCTGGGCAGGGGACGGTCTTCCACGGCCTTCTTGCCGGGGCCGAGATAGACGAGCGCCTTCATGGGTTTCCTCCAGTTCGCGAGCTTCTTGGGGGAAGCGGAGAGGCAATTCCGGTGCCAACCGCGAAAGCCCGGAAAACCGGGGGTGCCGCCGGACGGCGGGTGGACGGAAATCGGACGTTCGTCCGGCCGCGCCGTTCGAATTTCCGACAAGCGGGCGGGGTACCGCCTCGCCCCCCTTTCGATGGGGGCGTTTCTTTCGGCGACGCCCCGGACGGTGGTGCGACCGAAAATCGGCCGCGGGCGCAGTCCCGCCGACGGCCCGCTCGGATCTGAAAAAATATAATTGAAACAATGGCTTGATCGGCCCCGCCACGGCCGCCGAGGGCCCTGGCATGGCGCTTGCTGTTCTCCGTCCAGAGCCGGGCCGGCCGGCGTGACAGGCCGGCTCCCACTCCAAGAGATACCAGGAAGGCGGTCGAAACGACGGCCACGAGACCCAAGGGAGGAGTCCTCGAAGATGACCCTGCAGATCAATATCGACAATGGCGGCACCCTGACCGACATCTGCATATTCGCAGACGGCAAGGTCGAAAAGACCAAGGTGCTGACCACGCCCTACGACCTCAGCCGTTGCTTCTTCGAAGGCATCCAGAAGGCCTCGGCCGTGCTCTACGGCGCCGAGGACGTGAAGCGCCTGCTCGAGGACGTGGACCTCATCCGTTACTCGACCACCCAGGGCACCAACGCGATCTGCGAACGCAAGGGACCGCAGCTCGGCCTGGTGCTCGACGCCGCCTCGCGGAAGCTTCCCGCCCGCCTGAGGGAACAGGACCCGGAAGTCTGGGCGGCGCTGGTCGGTGACCGCGTGGTGTATCTCGATGCCGCGACGGTGAACGGGCCGGACGCCGATGTCGATGTGGTGAAGGCGATCAACCAGCTCACCGCGCTCGGCGCCAAGCGCCTGGTGGTGGCCTTCGGCGGCGAAGACTTCCGCGCCCTCGAAGAAGCCTTCGCCCGCGTCGCCCTGCGCAAGTACCCGCGCCATCTGCTGGGGGCCGTGCCGATCCTCTATGGCTCGGATCTCACCAGCGACAAGGATCATATCCGGCGCACCTGGACGGCGCTGATCAATTCCTTCCTTCACCCCTCGATGGAAGGCTTCCTCTACAACGCGGAAAATCGTCTGCGCGCCTTCCGCACCAAGAATCCGCTGCTGATCTTCCGCAACGACGGTGATGCTTCGCGTGTCGCCAAGACGGTGGCGATCAAGACCTATTCCTCCGGCCCGCGCGGCGGCATGGAAGGGGTGAAATCCTATTCCAAGCTCTATGGCTTCGAAGAGACGGTCGCGATCGACGTCGGCGGTACCACGACCGACATCTGCCAGTACAGCCGCGGCACCGTGCCTTCGACCCGGCGCGGCCGTGTCGAGGGCATCGCCGTCTCCTTTCCGCTGTGCGAAATCTGGAGTGCCGGCGTCGGCGGCAGCTCCGTCTTCCGCGTGAAGGACGGCGCCATCACCATCGGTCCCGACAGCGTCGGCGCGGTGCCCGGTCCGGCCTGTTTCGGCCGCGGCGGCAAGGAAGCGACGATCACCGACGCCAGCCTGCTCATGGGCCTGCTCGATCCGGGCTCCTATTTCGGCGGCGGCATGGGCCTCGACAGCGAACGCGCCCGTGCCGCCGTCACGGCCAATATCGCCGGGCCGCTCGGCGTCGGCCTCGAGGAAGCCCTGCTCCGCATGGGCAGCGCCTTCGAGGAGAAGATCGCGGAGGAGCTGCACCGCTTCACCACCATCGGCGACGAGACGGTGATGCTGGCCTTCGGCGGCGCCGGCCCGCTCAACGCCTGCGGCGTCGCGGAGAAGGCCGGGATCTCCCGCGTTTCGATCCCGCGGATGGCGGCGGTGTTCTCCGCCTATGGCATCGGCTCCTGCGACATTTCCCAGCGCTACGACGTGACCCTGACCGAGCTCACGGCCGAA